>JAFATF010000731.1 GCA_019244045.1 Acidobacteriota bacterium | reverse complement strand
GTCCAGCTGGAAGGCAGCGTCGCGAGGGATGCTCAAGTGAATATTGCCTGAGCCCGCCTTGACACGCCAGTTCGCGGCCGGTCGCCCCTGCACACTGATGTCTCCACTGCTCGCTTCGACGCCTAATCTACCCTCAAGACCTCTGACTTCAATGTTGCCCGAGGTGGTGCGAATATCGACATCACCCTGGCCCCGTTCCTCTAGCCAGACATCCCCGCTCGCAGCCTCGGCGCTGAACGCGTTGGAGATACCTCGCGCGTGCACGTCGCCCGATCCGCTGCGAGTTGTGATCCTCCCCCTTATGTTCTCAAGCCACAGGTCACCGGATCCACTTTCGAGGTTGAGCTCCCCCGTGAGGTCCTGAATGTTCAAGTCTCCCGAACCGCTATGAGACTGAATGCCGGTATCGGCGGGAACCGTAATGACGTAATCGACTGAGATGTTGTGAAGATTGGTGTGTGCAACATGGATGGTATTGCCCTCCTGGCGTAGGGGAGGATTGCTCTCTAGTTCCCGCACACGTGCCTGTTGATCGCCCGTGAGCCAGCGGTTACTGACATGGATCTTGCCGATTACGGTGACCGTGCCGGACGGGCCGCTGTGGACCGTCGTGTCCCCTGATGCGGTATCGAGCTCCAATTGTGCCGGACCGAGGACCTGAAATCTGCGCTCAAAACTGCCCTGATAATCCGTGGCCCAAAGTGCGAGCGGCAGGACACTAAAGCAGGCCCATATAGCTAGACTATGGTGCAGACTTCTTCCCAGCATTCGAGTCCCCCTCCCTTCTCATCTCCAGGTCAGCAGGTCGCCCGCTCTTTGCTTCTTACGGCCCTAAGGACCGAGCTGATTGGAGCACCGTCGGGCAGACTTTTTGGCCGGGTGCTCGAGGTAAAAAAACTAAGATTAGGAACGAAGTCGGGCAGCAACTGTCGCCGGCGAATTTGTACCATCAACTTCGTTGACAAGCTGTCCCGATCTCGATGGGGCGACCCCCGGTAGTAAGTGCGAAGGCACGTTCTCCTAAGCGCTTCCCATGAGCTCCCGATGAGCAGCAGCCGCTCCGCTACTGCAACACCACCTGATCACCTTCCTTCAAGCCGCTGAGCAGTTCGGTTTTGGCCCCGTTCGAAATACCGATGGTCACCGCCATCTTGCGTTTTCCATCTTTTGCCTTGGGGTCAGGCACTTCGACCGCAGCCTTTTTCTGGTTGTCGTAGATGATGGAACCTTCAGGAATCTGCAGAACGTTCTTGTGTTCCTCGAGCAGGATTTCGGCATTGGCCGTCATCTCCGCCTTCAATTCGCCGCCAGGATTGTTGATGGAAACGCGAACTTCGAAGGTGGTCACGTTGTCTTTCTCAACCCCCATGGGCGAAATCTTCGTGACCTTGCCGTTAAAGGTCTTATCTTTGAACGACTCGACCTTGATGCGGGCCGGCTGCCCCAGGTAGACCTTGCCGATGTCGCTCTCGTCCACTTTACCTTTGACGTAAACTTCGCTGGTGTCCCCCAGGGTCATGATTAAGGTCGCGGAGGAACCGAGCACAAGAATAGAGCTGACGGCGTCTCCAATTTCAACGTTGCGTGAGAGCACCACTCCATCAATGGGAGATTCGATATCGGTGTAGCTGAGCTGCTCTTCCAGCTGTTTGAGGTTCGCCTGCTCTTGCGCGACCTGCGCCCGCGACTGCGCGATCTTAGACTTCAATACGGCAGCTTGCGCTTTGGCCACGTTCTGTTTATTTAAGGCAAGCTCATAATTCTTCTGGGCGTCGTCGAGAGCCGAGGCAGAGACGACTCCGTCCTTGGCCATGCCCAGGGCACGATCGTAGGCACGTTTGAGGAGCGGAACATCGGGGCCCTCGGCATCAACTTTGGCCCGATCGTAATCGGACTCCGCGCTGGTGAGACTAGCGTCGGCCGCCTGCAGTCCTGCTTTGGACTGCTCAACCTGGGCGGAAATTTCTTCCTTATCGAGCTGCGCCAGCAGCTGCCCGCGCTTAACCCGATCGCCGGCGTCGACCAGGAGCTTTTTTACAATACCGCTGGCCTTCGATTTGATCTCCACCTTGGTGATGGGCTCCACCTTGCCAGTGGCCACTACGCTCTTGGCCAGGTCCCCCTTCTCCACCTTGGCCAGCTTGGAGGGGTCGATCTTCGTTCCGCCACTGGTGGCGGCAATCAGGCCGCCAACTATCAGGAGTACTAGGACAACCGCGATTGAAATGTAAATAATGCGTCTCTTGCGCTTTTTCTTGCCATTTCCGTTGCCGGTCACAAGTACCTCCTCGACGGGTTGGGCTGCCCTCACTGGAGTACTACGAAGGGTCACCACGGATTGTTCCAGCATCAGGGAGCGATTCTCGAAAAAACACTACACCCCCATGACATCATCCCGGGTTCCGTTAGTTAGACCGCATAATGTTCAAAAGGGTAGCAAACGGTCTGGGAGGCAGGATACGCGAGACACCGGGATCAAGCTTCTCAAGCGGCTCTTAGTTCCCGGCGCTTACCAAAACGGAACAGAATGGTTGCGGGCAGCGTCTTAGGCCTCGGTCGCAAATCTTTGAAATGTTAGAATGGCGCTTTCATGGTGACGTATGTACTGCTCCGGATATTCCTAATCCTACTCCTGGTAGCAGTAAATGCCTTCTTTGCCGCCGCCGAATTTGCCCTGGTCAGCGTGCGCGATACCCGCATTCAGCAACTCATTCAAGGACGGCGGATCGGCGCGCGTATCGTGCAGAGACTCCATCAAAATATTGACCAGGTCATTAACGGGGTCCAGCTGGGCATTACCGTCACCAGCCTGACGCTGGGCTGGGTGGGCGAACCCATTCTGGCTCACGTTATCGAGCAGGGGCTTGGGCTGCGAGCAGTCGTCTATGCCCACACCATCGCGGTGGCTATCACCTTTGCCTGCATCACCTACCTGCACGTCATCCTGGGGGAACTGGTTCCTAAGTCGCTCGCCTTGCAGAGGGCCGAGCGGGTGGCATTGGCGGTGGCTGCCCCCATGGATATCTTTCTGACGATCACCCGACCGTTTCTATTCCTTATGCTCAAGTCCGGGAATTTCGTCCTGCGCATGTTCGGATCGCGCGAACTGCGGCGCAGCGGACGTGGCGTGGTGCACTCTCCGGACGAATTGAAGCTGATCGTGACGGCAAGCCGGCGTTTTGGGGAAATTCCTGAATTCCAGGAGGAAATGATTCACAACGTCCTAGAACTTGACGACACCACGGTGCGGGAAGTGATGGTGCCCCGGCCGGATATCTTCTCCTTGCCGGCGGATCTACCCCTGGAGGCAGCACTCGAGCGGGTTGTATCCGAACAGCACTCGCGTATTCCGATTTACGATCCGCAACGTGGTCCGGAACATATTGTCGGTGTTCTCTATGTGCGTGACCTAATGCGTTGGATGCGCTTGCGGCTCGCGGTCGGGGTTTCCCCGCCACGGGGCAACCGGATCGGCAAAATGCAGGTCGGTCAGATCATGCGCAACGTCTTGGTGGTGCCCGAGACCAAGGTGCTCACCGACATGCTGCTCGAATTCAAAGAACACCGGCGGCACCTGGCGGTCGTAGTCGACGAATTCGGATCGACGGCAGGTGTGATCACCATCGAAGATATGGTGGCGCAGTTGATGGGCCGGATTCAGGATGAATTTGACGTTCTCTCCACCGAGCCTGCCTTGGCCGATGCGGCTGTTCTGCTCGTCGAAGGTTCGACCAGCCTGCGCGATCTGGAGACCGAGTTTGAGATCACGCTTCCGCGCGATGGCGGCTTTGAAACCCTGGCTGGATTTGTGCTTGCGCGTATGCAGAAAATTCCTCGCGCCGGAGAGGCGGTCGAGTTTGAAGGACGCCGCTTCACGGTCGATGAGATGGAAGATCATCGCGTCGCCAAAGTGAAAATAGAAAAGCTCGGAAAGGCGGCCGTCATGCAGCAGGCGGGAGATTGACCTATGTCCAATGTCATAGGGTCATACCGCCCGCAGGAGAGCGTGTCGGTTCTGGCCCTAGCGCAACTCAAGCCCGGAACTTGAACTGGCGATGCGCTACCTCCTCCATCGCCTCCTCTATATGCTGCCGGTGGTCTGGCTCGTGGTATCACTGGTCTTTCTTCTCATCCACCTGGTGCCTGGCGATCCCATAGAGCAGATGCTCGGAGAAGGAGCGCCCAGCGCCGACATCGCAGCGGCGCGCCACGCCTTTGGCCTCGATGCTCCCTTGGCAACACAATACGTGCGCTATTGGGCGGGCGTGCTTCGCGGCAACCTGGGCCTTTCGATCCGTTTTAATCAGAGTGTCAGCAGCCTGGTTGCGCAACGATACCCGTACACCTTGGCATTGACTTTGGCCGCCCTCTTTGTGGCCATGACTCTGGCCTTACCTGCGGGCGTGCGGTCCGCCCAAAGAAGAGATCGCTGGGATGACCGCGTTCTGAGCGTTGTCAGCCTGTTTGGATTGTCATTTCCGAATTTCGCACTGGGACCGGTTCTGATTCTCTTTTTCGCTATCAAATTGGGCTGGCTGCCGGTTTCCGGTTCGGGCACGGTGGCTCATCTAGTGCTGCCTGCCATCACCATGGGAAGCGCGCTGGCAGCCATCCTGACCCGCATGGTTCGGACCTCGATGCTCGAAGAGCTCGGCCAGGATTATGTACGTACGGCTCGCGCCAAAGGTCTGGCGGAGCACACGGTGGTCTATGGGCATGCGCTGCGCAATGCCATGGTCCCCATCATCACCGTCGTCGGTTTGCAATTTGGAGCGCTATTGGCAGGCGCGATTGTGACCGAGACCATCTTTTCATGGCCCGGCATCGGGCGGCTTACCATTTCCGCCATTTCCAATCGTGACTACTATCTGGTAGAGGGCTGTGTTCTGGTGATCGGCCTTACCTATGTGGGCGTGAACTTTTTGACTGATGTACTGTACACGGCTGTAAACCCGAGAATTCGGTAGTGAGGGAGTTAGCGCAGACATAGGTGGGGTATCGCTCGGAAAAATCGGAAAAGCTATCTCCGTGCCGGTCAGGTAAAGCAACACGGGACAACTTCAGGCGGCGCACTCGGCCGCCGGTTCTCCCCTGGGAGTGACATGTTCTCGATCTCGCTTCGCGCCGTGGCGCGCAACCATCCCCTGGCTGCCGTGGGTATCGTGCTGGTCACGATCTTCCTGATCTTCGCTGCCTTTGCCCCTTGGATCGCACCGCAGGATCCGGCGGACATCGATCTGCCTCACCGGCTGGCACATCCCTCAGTATTGCATTGGTGCGGCACCGACGAGCTGGGCCGCGATATCCTTTCGCGGCTCATCTTTGGTGCTCGGGTTTCGATGTTGGTGGGGGGCAGCGTCGTACTTGCCTCGCTCTTTCTCGGTCTGGTCATCGGAGCGATTGCTGGATATTACGGTGGGCACACGGATCGTCTCATCAACGTAGTGGTGATGAATGCTTTCCTGTCATTCCCGGGCATTCTTTTGGCGATCGCCTTCGTCGCCTTTCGTGGGCCGGGAATGTTTAACTTGATCTTGGCGTTGGCCCTGGGAGGATGGGTCGGCTACGCGCGACTGGTGCGGGCGCAAGTACTGGCGGTTCGCGATCGCGAATTTGTAGAGGCAGCCCGCGCCCTGGGGGCCAGTGACACCCGCGTTATTGTGCGGCACATTCTGCCCAATATCATTCAACCGGTGGTGGTGCAGGGCGCCATCGGAATGGCAGGCGCGATTCTGGCGGAGGCCACCATGAGTTTTCTCGGCCTGGGCGTGCCGCCACCGGTCGCTAGTTGGGGTTCCATGCTGAATGACGGACGTGCCCACCTGTTCGATGCGCCTCATCTGGTACTGTATCCTGCACTCGCCGTGATGCTCGCCGTTCTCGCCTTCAACTTTATCGGCGATGCTCTGCGCGATTACCTCGATCCGCGATCGCGCCTCGAGATCGGTTTATAGACGACAAGCACGGGGCGACCAACGAGAACTTGCCTGCCCGAGGCCGCCGCCCAGCGGCCTCGTCAAGGTAAAGCGCTGAACAGCGGCGGCCGGCTGCCGATAACCTGGAGCCCGGCAACTCACGACTTTTTCATTGGGTTCCGCCCTTAAGCCACTGAAAGTAAGGAAGATAAATGCATTGACACACTAATAACAATTTGCTATAAAACAATAGCAATTTGAAATATGACGTTGGGCGAGAAAATTCGCTACTTGCGGGAGGTCGAAGGAGCGCTGCGCGGTCTCGGCCGCGAGATGAGGCAGCAGGAGATCGTTGAAGCGATCCGCCAGGAAATGGGCAAGAGCATCAGCCAGGCCTATCTGTCGCAGATCGA
The DNA here is from genome assembly GCA_019244045.1 of Acidobacteriota bacterium. Classification (GTDB taxonomy): domain Bacteria; phylum Acidobacteriota; class Terriglobia; order Terriglobales; family Acidobacteriaceae; genus Gp1-AA122. The sequence goes on along the minus strand of JAFATF010000731.1, from coordinate 11,583 downwards.
GCGTGGGGCGCGGCCGCACCTGACCAACTCAAGCCGCATGCTGCTGGCGCACTTTTTCAAGGTGCACCCGGGCTATCTGGTGGATGATCCGGAAGGCTTTGCCAACGAATTGATTTCCAACGTGGGCGTGCAGGAAGACAGGCTTGATTTGTGGCTGATCAACGGCGCGGAGCGCTTTCGCCGCGATGGGGAGGTCTCGCATGCCTTGCTCGAGGTGGCACGGCACGAGGATTCCCGCGCTTGTCTGATTTTATTGGGCGCGATCTTGGAGACGCCGAAGCTGGCAGAGCGGCTGCTTCAGCTCCTCAAGCCAGAGGTCAGTGAGCGGCGCCAAAAGGCGGGCAAGTCGGGGAAGAACGGGAGACCATGGTTATGACTTGGACAGATTTCTACCTGATTTCGTTTGCCGTGGGATTCATCTTTAGCTTTCTCGCCTTTTTTCTGGGCGGTATTCACTGGCATCTGCCGTTTCACCTGCACCTTCCATTCGACGCCCCGCATGTCCCGCTGGGAGGCCGTATGGGCGCTGGGCAGCTTTCGGCACCTAGCCATGGCCATACGCCCCACATCTCCGCCCTAAATCCGCTGACCATCGCCGCCTTTCTCGCCTGGTTCGGTGGCACCGGATACCTGCTCAGCCGTTTCTCGGCCATGCGCTTCTTCGCAGAATTGTTGTTATCGGTGCTGGCAGGGATGATTGCAGCCATTTTCATTTTCCTATTCATGACTCGTGTATTGATTTCCCGGGAGGAAAACCTGGATGCGGCCGACTACGAGATGGCCGGTGTGCTTGGTCGAATCACCAGTTCGATTCGCGCCGGCGGCACCGGTGAGCTTGTCTACTCCCAGGCCGGCACGCGGCGAGTCTGTGGTGCGCGCAGCGAAGATGGCAAGGCCATCGCCAAGGGGTGTGAAGTAGTGGTTACGGCCTATGAAAAAGGTATCGCTTACGTCCGACCCTGGGAAGAATTGACCGGACAGGAGCAGACTTCATTGAACTCGGTTCAGGGGTAGGCAAAGGGTGCTTCGGCCGAAGGTGTTTTCCTGTGTCGCACCGGCGCGCACTCGATCGGCGGGGGCGACACATGATGGGCTGGACTCGAGAGCTCGGGAGAAGCGGTCGACCGCGTGCATGGTAGGACTCACGCGGGCGTGGCGTTCCCGGCCAATTTGACGGTCTGGAGTCGTAAGTCGTCCAAAGAGTCGTCCGACGGCTGACGAGTGAAGACTGACGACTGGCAAGGAGGAAATATGCTCGGGATGTCGCCGCTGATTGAAATCTGGGTTGTCGCCGGCCTGGGAGTGCTTGTGCTCATGTTTCTCATGAGCGTGCTGGCGCGCCTGTATCGCAAAGCTGGCCCGCATGAAGCTTTGGTGGTTTATGGTTTTCGCGGCACCCGCGTGGTGAAAGGTCATGGCACGATCATCTTTCCCATGGTTGAAAATTGCCGCGAACTGTCGTTGGAATTGATGTCTTTCGACGTCGCCCCGCAACAGGATCTCTATACCCGCCAGGGGGTGGCAGTGACCGTGGAAGCCGTGGCGCAGATCAAAGTTAAATCAGATACCGAGTCGATCCTCACCGCCGCCGAACAATTCTTGACCAAGACCGACCAGGAGCGTGAAGGATTGATTCGGCTGGTCATGGAGGGCCATCTGCGCGGCATCATCGGCCAGCTAACGGTCGAGGAGATCGTGAAACAGCCCGAGATGGTCTCCGACCGCATGCGTTCGACCTGTGCCGATGACATGAACAAGATGGGCCTGGAGGTGATCTCGTTCACCATCAAGGAAGTGCGCGACAAAAATGAGTACATCCTGAACATGGGCAAGCCCGACGTGGCCCGTATCAAGCGCGACGCGGATGTTGCTGCTGCCGAAGCTGATCGCGATACGGCCATCAAGCGGGCCTTGGCGATGCGCGAATCGGCGGTGGCGAAGGCGCAAGCCGACCAGGAGCGTGTTTTGGCAGAAACACTGTCCCTAGCCAAGCAGGCGGAGGCGCAACGCGACCTGGAAGTGAAAAAGGCGCAGTTCCAGGAAACCATGAAGAAGCAACAGGCCCAGGCCGACAAAGCGTACGACATTCAAACCAACATCATGCAGCAGCAGGTCATTGCTGAACAGGTGAAGGTGCAGCAGGTCGAGAAGGAACAGCAGGTCAAGGTACAGGAAGCCGAGATCAATCGCCGCGAAAAGGAATTGATCGCAACCGTGCTGAAACAGGCAGAGATTGAGCGTCAGCGAATTGAGACGCTGGCCGCGGCCGAAAAGCAGCGCCTGACCGTCGAAGCCGAAGGCCATGCGGCTTCCATTCGTCAGCAGGGCGAGGCTGAGGCTGAAATCATCTTCAAGAAGGGGGAAGCGGAAGCCAAGGCGATGAACGTCAAGGCCGAGGCTTACCAGGAGTACAACCAGGCGGCAGTGATCGACAAGCTGCTCACCGGCCTGCCCGATGTGGTCAGGGCCATGGCCAGTCCCCTGGCCAATGTGGACAAAATCACCATTGTGTCTACCGGCAATGGCGATGCTGCTGGGATGAGTAAGCTCACCGGTGATATGGCCAAGATGGCAGCCCAGGTGCCCGCACTGTTTGAGACCCTGTCGGGCATGAGCATGAACGAGCTGCTCTCGAAGGTGCGCTTGATTGGCGATAAATCGCCCAGGCCGGACGGGCTGCCACCTTCGGAAGCGAAAACGGGCGCGGCCGGAGCGGGCAAGTAAAGCTTAGGGCATTGTCTCCGGCGCAACATTTGGCCATTGCCCGTGCCGCCCCTGCCCACCTAACGGCGACGCGGTGCGGTGAGGGATGGTATTGCCGGGGCCCTCGGCCTTGCCAGGGCAATGGCTGCCGGAAGCAGATCGGGGCAGCAAAGCGGAAGGGAGTTTCCTATGGCATTACTTGAACGAGTTTCGACACTGATACGAGCCAATTTAAATGACTTGATCGATAAAGCTGAGGAGCCTGAGAAGATGATCAAACAGGTGATCCTCGATATGCACAATCAGCTCTTACAGGTGAAGACGCAGGTGGCGATTGCTATCGCTGACCAGCACCTGCTCGAGAAAAAGCAAAAAGAGAATGAAGAAAGGCAGGCCGCCTGGACGCGGCGCGCCGAGCTGGCAGTCGACAAAAAGGACGACGATCTGGCTCGTGCCGCGCTGGAGCGCGCCATGAGCTACAAAGAGCTGGGCGAGAGTTTCGCCCAGCAGGTGGCCGACCAGAAATTGCAGGTCGAAAATCTAAAGAGCGCACTCAGCAAACTCGATCAGAAATTGTCGGAAGCAAAGACCAAGGCCGATCTGCTGATTGCGCAACATCGGCGCTCACGTGCCGTCGGTAAAGCTGCCGACGCACATGCCGAGGTGGGAGACGGGCAGAAAGGCGCCGCCTTTGACCGCCTGAAGCGCAAGGTCGCGCATTCGGAGGCAACCAGCCACGCCAAAACGGAGTTGCTCACCGACAACATCGAAGACCGGCTGGCGGCACTTGAAAAGCAGGAGCGCATCGAACAGTTGCTCGCCCAGCTGAAGGCCCAGCGGGGAGCCTAAGTTCTTTGCGCCATGAATCATCGAGGGTGATATGCCAAGGGAAATCTCTTGGGCACGAGCATTACAAAAGAGCGCCTATCTCAACAGCGCCGCTCGCTCCAGGGGGCGCGAGCAGAGCAAGGATTTGATCATGTGAGTGGCCTATGCAAGGTCTGGGTCTTGACGGTTTGCGGCAGAGGCGATATTCAGCCGTGCCGGCAGCTTCCGCTCGCGGCCCAGCGGCAGATAGGAACCCTTAATTCCGAATTCGACAACACCGGCGACAATGGCCATCAGCAGCTTCCGTGGCCGTGCCAGTACATCTGCCACCCCAGATAGCGCGTGCTGGCCTCGTGGACGGCGGCTGCGACCGTCGACAGGTTAGCGGCCACATGATGCTCAAAACCGTTCTCGCAGATGAAACTGAGCAGCTTTTGCATCTGCGGGATATCCACCACTCCGGCTCCGCCAAAGGTGTGGAGCGGGTCATCGGTGAATCGCCCTTCGCCGACGTATCCTCGCATTACGCCACTTGTGTCGTCGGTCGAAAAACGGGCAAAGGTCATCCGTTCGGGCCTAATCAGCCCGACGCAAGTGCCGAAAGTGTTGTCTTTGCCCACGGTGCCGGCAATGATTTCCTGAAAATCCATCTTGACCGTGCGGAAGAAATGCTTCGGCAGATTAGAGCAATGAAAGCAGACGGCTTTGTTAGGATCCGAACCGTAGTTGTTGTTCCAGTCGAGAAGAGCCGAAGGAGTGCCGGAGGCCAGACGTAGAGCGTGCATGCCTAGGACACCGCAGATATCCACTTCGCAGGCGCTCGAGAGCAGTTCGTTGCTCATCATGCTCATGAGGGTGCAGGGAACGACGCCGAGGTTCTCTTCCATGGAGGTCCAGCACTGCACCGCACTGATCGTGACCTCGGTGGCATTCATCCACTGATCGATAACCGCGCCCAACTTCGCCATCTTGATTAACGCCGCCGCGGGCACGCTGCCCGTATCCACATACTTCTTAATTGCGGCCAGCTTGGCTTGCGCATGCTCGTCATTGTCTTTCATGCGCTCGATGCGGCCCAGCACTTCGGAGAGATCCAGGGTTTCGATCGAGATACCTTGGGATTCAAGAATCTTCTCGCTATAGCGCACCGTATTGAACGCAGCCGGACGGGCGCCGATGGCCCCTATACGCAAATTGCGAAATCCTTTTACTACGCGACAAACGGCGGCGAACCATTCCAGATCTTGGGCAAACTCGGGGGAATCAGGACTCTCCGTGTGAAGCGTGGTCAGAGAGTAAGGAATCCCGTACTGCCGAAGATTGTTACAGGCAGACATCTTGCCGCAAAAACTATCTCGGCGGGAGGCGATGGTCATCTTCTTGGGATCGTCCGGCGTGGCCTGAATGAGAACGGGCACGCGAAGGTCGGCCCAGCGCAAGGTATCGGCGATAGCGCGTTCTTCGCCAAAATTAGGCAAGGTGACGATGATGCCATCGATGCGTTCGCGGTTGCGGGCGAACAACTGGGCACAGAAACGAGCTTCCTCCCTGGTTTCTACCGCGCCATAGTTGCTTTCCGGCGAATCCAAAACCACCACGTCCATGCCGGCTTCGTGCAATGTACGTAGAATCTCCTGGCGTCCGCTCTTGGCCAGGTGGTCGGGGAAAAATCCCCTGCTACCCACGATGACGCCCATGGTCATTTTTCTGTGATTCAGCGACATACAACCTCCGCGTGCGTCAGAATGGTTTGCGTCGTCCTGCTGCCGGTTGCACTCGCGCCGGTCTGCATGCAGGGGCAAACACGGAGGGTGACCGTGCAACCGCCTGTGAGCCAGCGGTGCAAGCACCAGCTCGTTTCCATTTTCGCTACGGAGATGGCGGCATGCCGCTGAAGGTGGTGTGCGATCAGGAAGTCAGGATTCGAAATGTTGGCCAGCCAATTTACGGCAAGACTGCTGAACCGATCTATGTATTGCATAAGATTATCTGCGGGCAGCGTCATTGGCAATAGTTTCTCCAGCTGAATGTAGCGCTCTAGCTCGGGCGTAAGATTCTCGTCCATCGCTGCCATGTTTCTTTTAGACGAAACCCCACCGATTCCGGCGATCTGATCACGCGCGATCGGCGGAATGTGCCAATTTATACTCTGGCGTTCCTGGTATTAAGCAGATCTCCCTTTCCTTTGTCGCCGGTCACGGGTGGGCTCGAGCGCATCGGAATGGAAGCGGCGACCAGTCGGCGAATTCCGAAAGGACTTCAGGAATTTACTCCGGCGTTTTATTATGGTTCTGAGTCGCAGCGGCCCCATAGCTCAGTTGGATAGAGCGGCAGCCTTCGAAGCTGACGGTCGGGAGTTCGAGTCTCTCTGGGGCCGCCATCTGCTTCAGGTCCAGCCCGGAGACATGGGTGACACAACGTACCGATCACATGGGTAACACTTTTGGGGCGAAGGCATTTTCGAGCGATTCGAGGATCCGAGTTTCCGAATCGAAGTATCCGAATCATAACCTGACCAGCCAGATGTCCTCGTGAAACCTATTGATGACTAGGGCTGCCGTCAGGGTGAGGTGTGGATCTCCATCGTGTCATCGATCCAGAGCTGAGCGGGAGACCCAGGTGTCATACGTGTAGCAGTTACACGGAAGCGGCTTGAGGAGGTGTCGACTTGGTATGAATACGGCGGCCGCTTGCCCGGGAGTGTCAGGTAATTGCCAGAAAGCAATTGCTCGAGAGAAGCATAAGAGCCCATTTCGGCGGCATAGTCTCGTTCCGCGCGCGCAATCGCAAGCAAATCATTTTGAACACCAACCATGTTGACCGTGCCCTCGCGATTGGCAGTCGGAGCCGGCGAAATATTTGCGAGCTGCGAGAAATACAGATCCATGCCCACCGCGATTACGATCAGTAGGCTGACGAACCCCAGAGCACGGATCATGGTTCGATTCGACGCAGAAGTTTTTTTGCATGGCAAGTGACGCACGTCATGATCGACGAGCTTACGGGCTCGAGGCACAACGGACGAAGGTCGCGGCAGTTTTTCGACCGCGGCCCGGAAACACGACCGGAGGGGTGGTGAGCGAAGCCCGCCGGCACTATGCGCTAGCTTTATCGGCCAGTGCCCTTTCCTGAGGCTGGTCAAGTTCTAATTGCTCTTGGCCGCTCAATACGCTCACCCGGCCCCGATAGGTTCTCAAGTGCCGGGCGGCAGTATCGAAGGCTTCTTGCGCCTTGTTTAGATTCTTGCCGACATTTTCAAATTGCGACTGGAAGTGGTCGAAGGATTTCTGAGCTTTGCCGAGTTCGAGGCGGCTCTTTTCAAAGCGGCTGGCGACTTCATACCACTTGTGGACCAGAGCGATGGTCTGCAAGGTCATCAACAGAGTGTTGGGAGAAACAGGGAAGACGTGCTGCTGGTTCAGCCAGTCAACCAGATCACGGTGGCGTACCGCCTCCATATACAAGGTCTCGCTGGGCAAGTACATTAACGCGATATCGGTGGTACCGTTTTCAGGCTGGATAGAAGCCTTAATGCGCTTGGCTTCGGTCTTCATTACCCGCACGAAGTCGCTGCGGGCTGAGTCAAGTTCAGCTTCATCGGTACTCTCGAAGATTCCCAGTACCTGCTCGCGGGGAAACTTGGCGTCGATGGGCAGCTTGCGGTCGGGGAAAAAAACCACGGCATCGGCGCGGCCCCCCCCTTCTCCCGGCGAAGCCTGGAAGCTGTACATGTGGGCCGGGAAGAAGTCGGCGAGCAGGCGTTCCAGGCTGGCTTCGCCGAAGTGGCCCCGGAGGTGAGGCAGCTTGAGCAGGTTGTTCAGATCATGAATGGAATGACCGATCGCGCCCACCTCGCGTAACTGCTCTTCTGCGGCCTTGAGATGCTGCTGCACTTTTTCGAAGTGCGCGAAGCCCTCCTTGATGTTCTGATCCAGCTTCTCCTGCACCTGCTGTGTGATCTCAATAAGGCGGCCGTCGACGCGCTCACGGATGGCTTCGAGCGAATGGGCGGTTCTCTGGTTCAGGACATCGAATTGGGTGTTCAGTTCCGCGGTAGTTCGGGCAAGCGATTGGGTCAGCTCGGTACGAGAGTGCAACAAATGCTCGGCCTGTTCGCGACGGCCGCCCGATAATTGGCCGTCGACAGACTCGCGAATTTCGCCAAACCCCTTGGCCAACCGGTCAGCTACTTCCTGGCGCAAGTCACCTTTGGCACCTTCCAAACGGGCGGCCAGATCGGCGTTTGCCGACCTAAGTCGTTCCGACAGAGAGGCATCCAGATTCGCAATTTGGGACGAAAGTCGGTCCACACTGTCTCGTGTCAGAGACCTGCGTGTGGCCTTCTCGAGCGCCAGATATATGAGGCCGGTTAGGGCCAAATTCAAGATGATGAGAGTAATCAGCACAGTGTCCCCAGCGTAATTAGCCGTAGCCCGATTCTAGAGAATAGGCTCTAGTGAACGAAAGCAGAAGTTTTGGTACCCAGGCTTCTCAGCGTAGGCCAAACTGATGCTTCTGGCCTTCATAGTTACGATGGCGCTGCTTCTCCCCACCAGCGCCCAACCGATGGAATCGGCAAACGCGGCGGGCGCCCCGCGAGCGACCGCGGACGTTCCCCCATCGCGGCAGAGGCTCTTGCCCCGTTACGATCTTAAAGGGGAAGAGGAGTTGCTCACATTAACTAACCAGGAACGGCAACGGGTGGGCGCTGCGCCGCTTGGGTTGGATCGGACGCTGACCTCGGCTGCACGCGCTCATGCTTTGGCCATGGCCGAGCGACACCAACTCTCACATCAATTACCTGGCGAGCCAGCGCTCAACCAAAGGCTGGCGAGCAATACCCTTCACTTACTCCGAGCGGGTGAAAATGTGGCCCTCGACATCGAAATTGACCAGGCTCATGAGGCGCTGATGCATTCACCGCATCACCGTGAGAATCTGCTGCGCGGCGACTACAACATCGTCGGATTTGGTATTGCCCGTTTAGGAGATCAGATTTATGTGGTCGAAGATTTCGGCGAAAGCGAGCCGCCCGTCTCCCCCAGCCAAGCCGAAGATAGGGTGGCTGCGGCGATCAAAGGACAACGCCCATTGAAGCGTTTGCAGTCGCCCACCTTGCGGCGGGCGGCATGTTCGATGGCGAGCGAGGATCAGATCAACCCCCGGCAGGTTTCCGGACTTGGTCCAATGAGATACGTGCTCGCCTACACCGATTTAAGACCCGAGTCGCTGCCCAGGGATGCACGCCGGCCGCTGAACGATCGCAAGCTGCGCAGCTTTGCCGTCGGCAGTTGCTATGCCCATACGCCCACTTATCCCAATGGGGCATATTTCGTCGCGGTGGCATTCTACTGATCGGAGATAGGGTAATTCGCGATTCCGTCAGCGTTGCCTATAGCCGGCTGCTCGAGTCTGGCATATCTCTGGTGTTTGCTCGGCGAATTTCTCCATTCGCCTTCTCCTAGGAGGAACATGAGTGACTCCCGGACTAGTACCTTTGGAGCGTCCCTTGTCTTGACACCTCTTTATCGAGCAGACGACACTCGCTGCATAGGCGCCCAATGGACGCATACTCCACCCTCGAGCGGAGCGAGACAAGAGCTAGCACGCGATCAGCCGCTGACACGGCGCAGGCTAGACACGCAGCTTCAGACCCACCAGGAAAGGGGCTTTCGATTGCGGAAGTTGCCCGCCGCGATTTGGAGGCAACGCTGCAGCTGCTGGCCGACCGTGCGCAATACATTACGGGAGCCGCAGGAGCGGCGATCGCTTTACGAGATGGCCATCGCGTCCTGTGCCGGGCTAGTTCAGGCTCGGCGGCCCCAGAATTAGGCTCTTGCCTCGACCTGAATTCCGGGTTGTCCGGCGAGAGTGTTCGTACACGCACCGCGTTGTGCTGCGCTGATGCGAACGATGACCCGCGGGTCGATCGCGAAAGTTGCCGTCGCTTGAGCATTCGTTCGTTCGCCGTTATGCCCATTCTCCGCCATGGTGCGGCGGTCGGCGTGTTCGAGATTTTTTCAGGCCAGCCGCATGCTTTTCAGGAGCGCGACTTAACGGCGCTCGAGCGCTTGCGGGAGATGGTCAATATAGCTCTGGATCAGGCAACTCAGGATTATCCGACTCCGGCATCCCCCACCCTCGATTCGGCAGGCGTTGAGGTGCCGGCCGGCTCCGGCTCAATCTCCAGTGGAGCTACCCACGCGGTTACGGGTGCCGGGCCCGAGCGGGCAAAGGAGGAGCTCGGCTCCCCAACTGATTTGTCCGGCCACTCGCGGCGCGATTCCAAGTCCACCGATCGCATAGGTGCTTGTGAGCAGTGCGGCTTCCCGATCTCCGAAAGCCGTAGATTCTGCTTGGATTGTGAAGCCAAAGGTTTTCGGGCGAGCAGTTCTGGGTTCCTGGCGGTCCCCGCTCCCGCGCCAGGCCAGCAGGGGATTCGATCGTGGGTCATCACGAATCGCTATGTAATCGGAATGATTTTGATCTCCGCCGCAACCATCGCTTTCGCTCTCTTGCGTTAGCCTTCCTCTCCTAACCAGCCGTTACTAGTTAATTTCTTGACAACAGAGGGCGCGCTGCATAAAGTTTGGGAATTCGCATTATCATTCGAGGGGCAGCTATCCATGAAGAATGTTTACGAGGTCCTGAGGCAGAAGGAACTTGAGCTGGCACGGCTGGAAAAGGAAGTGGAGGCACTGCGTGTCGCTGCCCCCCTGCTTTCCGACGGAAATGAGGCGGTTGCCGAGGCGGTTAACAGCAAGCCCAGCCTTGCAGCCAGCCCAGCCGGACAACAGCCGATCCGAATTCCACAGCCGAGCGCTCCCGGTAATGCTCCACAACCAGCAGCACGGGCCGCGGGATGGGAAGACAACGCTAAACGCTGGCCATAGTCGAGCGGCAGCCTGTGGCGCTGCCGCGCGCGGAACCCAACATTCATTTTTGCTCTTTCAACTGACGCCGCTCCTGCTACCAAGCCCGACGGTTTCTCACGGGAAACTAGCCGTGACCTGTGGGGTCAAGCCCTTTCGGGTTCCCCGCCCACGTTGACAACCCAGGCAACGGGCGATAGCCTCGTTTCATTACCCTCATACATCTGCTTTGTCTGACCGCGATGACCTCGTGGGCGTGGGTGTATGCGTGTGAGTGGCACATAATGATGGCAGAGGCCACCTCAAATTCTGAAATGATCCGGCGGCGGGTGCGCCGCTACGATCTCGCCGTGCCCATTGAAGTGATAGCTTTGCGTTCCGGAGTGCCGGCTTCAATACCTGGGCGCACGCTTAACCTCAGCCAGGGAGGCGTGGCCACCGTGCTGGCGGGCGAGTTGTCACCGGGAGAACGCGTAGGGATTGAATTTCAGCTTCCCCTAATCCGCGACACCATCCAGGCAAAGGCGGTTGTGCGCCACTATTCCTTAATGCACTGCGGATTTGAATTTGTTGCTATGCCGGCCGAGCAAGAAAGCGCTTTACGCACCTGGACGCAGATGGCAGCGGACCAGAGCGCCACCATGGCGGTCAAACCGGCGCCTCAAACGCTAAAGGAGAAGCCAACTGGCGTAAGCGGCCGGACTCGAAGGTCAAGCAAACGACCCCACGGCCTGCGATGGGCGATTTTGAGCGCGGGTTTGGTCGTCGCAGTGCTGCTGGCGGTCGCCTGGTGGACGTGGAACAGTGGCTGGCGAGAGTTGGAAAGTGACGCGGATGCCGCGAATCACGCTCCGGTAGCGGCTGATGTGCCGAGTTCCGTGATGGGGCAAAGGATTGTCCATCGCGTCGATCCGATTTATCCCAGCGAAGCTCTTCAGGCTAAGGTCCAGGGTGAGGTCACACTGGAGGTTCTGATCGCCGAAGATGGATCGGTGCGGGATGTTTACGCCGTTGGCGGCCCCGAACAGTTGCGTTCAGCAGCAGTCGACGCGGTGCGTTGGTGGCGCTTTGAGCCCTATCGGGTGAATGGGCGGGCTACGCCGGTGCATACCTTGATGGAAGTGGATTTTCGGCTGGATAGATGACACCGGCAACGATGGATCAATAGGGCGGGTGCCGC
>JAFATF010000683.1 GCA_019244045.1 Acidobacteriota bacterium | reverse complement strand
TGAGCCACTCGTTCCGGGGGATCCGCGAAGGCGAGAGCAGACAAGGACAAGATGATAACGCCGAGAAACCTATATCGGAGCCGGTTCATAAATACCTCCCTCGGGACATCGCATCGGGTTCGATGTTGCTAAACGCCGCGCTATCGTGTACCTCCGAGCCCTGGTGCCCACGTTTTTAACTTCCACTTCGCTTGTATTAACCCGGCATCGGGGCACGAGTTGCGACCGGGTGCCGGGGACGGAAGCTTAATTTGGTAACCACCTTATCTCTCAGCTGGCTCTCACGCAGACCGGATTCCTGCAAATTGCGTGACTTCAGTCACTTACTGGAGTACAAGACGAACGTAACTATCGCGTGACACTCCGGTCAGGCTACCCTCACCGACGACGCCCGCAACTCTCGTGCTGCGGGTGTTTTCACAGAAGCGAGGTTTGTTTCTGGATTCGATGCCCCTGCTGCGACGGTCTATGCAGCCGAGGTGTGCTTCGGGAGGGAAATTATGATGCGTCGGGCGAGATTAGGATTTTGCTTCACTGTGCTGATGCTGGTTCTCAGCACGGCAGTGGTGGCTTTGGCCGATCCGCCCACTCGGGTTGCCCGTTTGCAGTACACCTCCGGCCAGATTTCGGTTCAGCCTGGCGGTGTGAATGACTGGGTGGAAGCTAGCATTAACCGGCCTCTTACCAGCGCCGACCGTGTGTGGGCGGATAAGGAATCGCGCGCCGAACTTCATCTCGGCGGCGCACTGATGCGCATCAATTCCGAAACCAGTGTGACCCTGACCAATGTTAGCGATGCAACCGTCCAGGTCCAACTAGATCAAGGCACCCTGAACGTACATGTGCGCCATCTTTATAATCAGGAGATCTACGAGATTGACACTCCCAACCTGGCCTTCACCATTACAAAAGCCGGTGAGTACCGCTTCGACGTCGACCCGAACAAGGACACCACGTCGGTAACGGTGTGGAAGGGCCGCGGCGAAGCGACTGGCGAAGGCCGCGCTGTCAGAGTAGACCGCGGCGAGCAGGCCAAATTCTCCGGCGGCACCTCGCTCGAGCACCGGATGGTTGGCGAACCTGATCGCGATGGTTTCGATGATTGGTGTGTCGTGCGCGACCGCCGCCTCGCCGAATCGCAATCGGCACGCTACGTTTCGCCTGATGTGATCGGTGCGGAAGATCTTGATCAATACGGCACCTGGCGAGCTGTGCCGGCCTATGGTCCGGTTTGGAGGCCGGCTGTTGCGCCAGGATGGGCTCCGTACCATTACGGCCACTGGATGTGGGTCGATCCCTGGGGCTGGACCTGGGTTGACGACGCCCCCTGGGGATTCGCTCCTTGCCACTACGGGCGCTGGGTCTACTACGGAGGAACTTGGGGATGGGCTCCTGGGCCGGTGGCGGTGCGGCCTGTATACGCGCCTGCTCTGGTGGCCTGGGTCGGCGGTAGCCATTGGGGGATCGCGATTACCTCGGGTGAGCCGGTTGGTTGGTTCCCGCTGGGCTATGGAGAGCCTTATATTCCGCCGTACGGTGCGAGCCGAGGCTACTTCCAACAGGTGAACGTCAGCAACACGCGAATTACGAATATCACAAATGTCACCAACAACTACTACAACACAACGAATGTCACGAATGTCACAAATGTCACCAACACAACCAATGTGACAAACGTGAGCAATATCCACTACGCGAACGTGAGTGTGCCCGGAGCGGTCACGGCTGTGCCGAAGAGCGCGTTGGTGAGCGCGCAACCGGTGGCGCGGGCGTGCGTAAAAATTCCTACCGCAGAGTTGCGCCAAGTGTCAGTGGCCGTTACGCCCCCAGTGGTCCCGCAAAAAGAAAGCGTACTTGGTCAGCATGCCGGAGGGCCCGCGGCTCTGCCGCCATCTCGCCTGATGCAATCGGCTCGGCCGGTGGTTTCACGCGTTGCTCCGCCGGCGCGTCCGCTGCCGTTTGAGGCTAAGCAGCAGGCCCTCGCGGCGCATCCCGGACGTCCGCTCGATCACGATGATGAACAAAGGATCCGCACACAAATTGCCCGTCAGCCGGTCAATGCCCGCCCGGGGACGGAGGGCCAGTCTGCCGCCCCGCAACATGAAAACCAGAATGCGGAACGCGGCCAAGTACCCCAGCGCAATGCAGGAGGGCCGCAGCCAGGGCAGGCTGCCTCCAACATCCACGCAAATGGCAGGGCCGTTATGCCGCCAGCCGAAACGACAACGCAGAATTCCCGCGGCCCGGTAGGTGCTGAGCTGCCTCGGTCGGCACCCGACCGCTACGTACCACGTCCGCCGCAACGAGATGAGCAACTCGGGCCAGCGGAGACAAAAGAGACCAGTAAGAGCGCCCCCGCCCATCCCGTCGCGCGTCCGATCGAAACTCGCGAGGCGGAGGCCGGGTCAGCACGCTCCGCCGAACCGGTCGAGGGGCAGCGCGGCGAAGGCGGAGTGGTTGAGCAGTCGACAGGGACGCGTCCAGTGCCCCGTCCGCCGCAAGCAGGGCGCACCGAGGAGGGCCAGGGGAATGGGCGGACCGCCTATCAAAGTCAGAGACCGGCTGCCGCTCCGACCACTTCCGAGCAGCGTCGGGTTCCTCAGCCGCCGGAGCGCAGCAATGTTCGGCCAAACGCGCCAGCCCGCGAACCGGGACCCGCAACTCAGCGCGATGATTTGAAGCTAGCTCGGCACAACTCGAACTACCCGGCAGCATATCCAAGCCGTTCAGAGTTGCCTCCCCAGCCAGTACCCCGGCAGGAAACGCCTGCAGCCAGCAAGGAGGGCCGACCGGCCGCGGCGAACCACAAGCCAAAACCACAAGCAGTGCATTCTACCGAGCACGGAAAAGCAGTGGAAAACCGGAATTAAGGCTCGGCACGAACGCGCTGTACAGGCGAGATGGAAGTATAGTTGTGCGCGCCGTGGTACCCCATCCAGGCGCTTCCTCGAGTGCTTCGCGTTGACTCCCACCTATGTTATCTCGGAAAAACCTACGGAATTTTGTAGGCCTACACCATGTAAGCTGCGATCTACGCGTCGTCGCAGTATCTCTAAATAGCTGACAACGAAAGACAACAGGGGGAAACCGAGAGATCACAACGCCATGTTGTCAACTGGAATTGTGATTGCACCAGCCTTGTGTTTCGTCTGTTGTGGCGTGGTTGATTTGTGTGTTCTGACCGGTAGGGAACGCGTTCCCGCGTCAAGATTTGATTTCTGTTGCCAATTTAGGAGGGAGAGTTCATGGCCAAGATCCGAGGTCTGTGGCTGCTACTTTGTTGTGCACTGCTGCTGGTGCCGTTTGGACTCGCTCAGGAAACCACCGCTGGCTTGCAGGGTACGGTGAGAGACCAGTCGGGTGCAGTCGTTCCGAACGCGCAGATAACTATCACAGGCACTACACTCGTAGGCGACAAGCAGGCACAAACTGATCAACACGGTTATTACCGTTTTGCAAATCTCCCTCCTGGGAGCTACACGGTGACGGTTGCGGCCAAGGGATTTGCAAACGTTAAAAGAGAGGCTTTGGTTCTAGAGGTTGGCCACCTTCCGACTGTGGATTTCACAGTCGAGGTTGGTCACACCGAAACTACGGTAGAGGTCAGCAGCGCCGCGCCGGTTATTGACGTAACCACAGAGCACACCCTGACCAACGTTACGGAAGACGTGATTCAGAACGTTCCGCACGGCTATTCGTATCAGTCGGTGATTCAGTTTGCTCCCGGGGCCCGCAACGAACCTCTTGCGGGTGGACGCGTAGGACCTAATGCGGCTGGCGGCACGGGAACCGGCGGTGACGCTCCCGGCAGCGGCACGAACGGCCAGGGATTTGGCTATTCGATCGGCGGCGGCGCCGACTCAGAAAACGCTTACCTGGTTGAGGGGCAGGAGACCGCAGACGCCATCGGCGGCTTCTCCCATAGCAATGTGCCATTCTCTTTTATTCAAGAGTTGCAGGTGAAGAGCACGGGCGTAGAGGCCGAGTACGGCGGAGCGCTGGGTGGCGTAGTCAATGTCGTCATGCAGAAAGGCAGCAACGCATACCACGGATCGGTCTTCTCGCAGTTTGAGAACGGCGCGTGGGACGGCTCGCCGAGTGACTATCCCCGGTATGATCCAGCGTTTGTGCCCGGGAAGGCTATGATAGGCGGCGCTCTTGCCGATGCTACCTATCAAGCATATCAGCCCAAGAAGGATAGGTTAGTGGATATCTTCCCCGGCTTCACCTTCGGTGGTCCGATCAAGAAGGACAAGCTTTGGTTTTTCCTCGGGTTCAACCCTGAGTTCAGGAATCGGCAGCGCTTCGTGAATTGGAATTGGGCAGGAAACACAGCGTTCCCCGCCCAATTTGGCCGAACTCCATTCAGCAGCAACCAGAGGACCTACTATACCAATGCGCGACTCGACTTGGCGCTCACCCAGAAGATGCGCGTGTTCGGTTCGTGGCTTTACCAATACCAGCGAGTAAACGGCGAGTTCCTGCCGGCGGCAGACTCGGTCAACGGGCTCACGAACCCTACGGCCACGAGTCCGGCGCAGGTGTACGCTCATAACCTCGGCTATACTGCGCCGAATGTAACCACCAATGTTGGGTTGGATTACACCGTCACGCCCCACTTGGTAGGAACTTTCCGCTGGGGCTATAACTTCCAGAACTATCACGATTTCGGTGCGCCCACGGGCGGTGTAGTTGACTCATTCCTTACGAACGGTGTAGGAGTAACCGATAATCTCGGCGCTCCGATACCAGCTAGTTCCCCGTTGTCCCAGATTGCTGGATTTTTCAGCGTTCCCAACAACATCAACAACACGACCTACAACGCAAGCCACCGCAACCAGATCGATGCCGACGTGGCCTGGTTCAAGAGCGGCTGGGGAGGCACGCACAACTTGAAGTTCGGCTACCAGCTCATGCGTCTGTCGAACTCCATTCTGCAACACTGGAATGAACCCGATATCAATTTTCTTCCGGGGGCTGGAAATTACATTGCCAACCAGGCGGGCGCTACCTGGGCGGCAAATTGCGGAATCGCTGATCCCGGGTTCAATCCCGTGACCGGTACCGGCGGAATTTACGGCGGATGTGCGGGCAGATACGGTTACATGTACCTGTACGACATTGGCTCGAATGGCAAAGCGACGAGCATGAACCATGCTTTCTATGTGCAGGACGCGTGGACCATTGGGCACGGCCTGACGATCAACGCTGGAGTGCGCCTTGAGCACGAATTCCTGCCCGCGGAAGATCAGCCCAGAGGTGGGATAACTCAGCCCATCAAATTCAGTTGGGGCGACAAAGTTGCTCCCCGTATCGGTGCCGCCTGGGATCCCTTGCAGAACGGCAAGTGGAAGATCTTTGCCAGCTATGGCAAGTTCTTCGACATCATGAAGCTGAACCTTGCCATCAGCTCCTTCGGTGGTCAGTATTGGAACAACTGTTACTACGCTCTGAACACTCCAGACATTAGTTCCATCATTCCCGTTTTTGACAACAATACCCGTTACTGTGGGGGCCCGGGCGCCGGCGCCAGCACCCCAGGCGTCTTTTCAGGAGGTACGACGCCCCCGGGCATCGTCTTCATACAAAACACGAACCAGCGCACCTTCCCCACCACCTGTTCAACTTGCACGACGACGGAGGAGGGAGTCGCGCCGGGCCTAAAGCCTTACCAGCAACACGAGGTTGTGTTTGGCATCGACCATCAACTTTCCCCCACCGTTGCCTTCGAAGCGCGATGGGATCGTCGTCGGCTCGACAATGCCATCGAAGACGCCGCTTTGTTTAATGCCACCCTAGCCAGCGAAACGTTCGTGATCGTCAACCCAGGGAAGGGAGTCGACCAGACGTTCGATGGTTTCTACCACTTCCTCTACGGGACGCCCAGCGGATGCGGCGCGCTTATTGGAGGGTGCCCGCCCGATCTGCCGAGAGCAGAGCGTGCTTACGACGGCGTGGAGTTCCGCCTGACCAAGACCTCCAGCAAGCGCTGGGCCGGGATGTTTTCCTACACCTACAGCCACTTCCGCGGAAACTACACCGGATTGACGAATACCGATATCTCCGACGGTGGCGGCGGCCGCAATGCACCCAACAACAGCCGTGCGTTCGACGAACCCTACTTCTACTATGACGCTGCCGGGAACCTCAACAACGGCTTGCTTCCCACCGATCGGCCAAATACGTTCAAGGGCTACGCATATTACGAGCTGCCGTGGTGGCACAACAAACTCGCCACTGACTTTGGTATCTTTCAGTATCTCTACCAAGGTTCGCCCGTGAGTACGTTCGTGGACGCAGGTGTATCGGTCGCTCCTTTCACCGCTGAATACGGTGTGCCCAGCGCGGAAGGCGGTGCGTTCCCGACGTACCTCGTACCCCGCGGGGATTTCCTGCCCCTGTCGCAGAATCCGGACGGTACTGTCAACGTCGGCACTCCGGTTCAGCGGCGCACTCCGTGGTTCACGCAGAGTGACTTGTCGCTGACCCAGAACTTCAGGATCAGCGAAACCAAGGCTCTAAGCTTCACCGCGACAGTACCCAATGCTTTCAATCAGCGTGCGACGACCGCCTATTGGGAAGGCGCTGACTCTAATTTCTACCCGCAATATTTGGCGCCATCTTCCCCCAACTGCAGTGGCCCGTGCACCCTCGTCAATGGGCCCGCGTTCTATAAAGCAGCTATGTCCGGGTACAATTTGGCCACGGCTTTGAACAGTGTTTCAGGAGTTGTTGGCCCGAATGGTGCGATGACGGTTAACAGTATCTACAACAAACCACTGTACCGCCAGCTCAGCCGGAGCATGTACCTGAGCCTGAAGTTCACCTTCTAAACAAAGGGATCTATCTTTTCCACTGGGGGCCGGAATTTCCGGCTCCTTTTTTGTGTCGAGGTGGACGATGAAGGCCTTCTCCCGATTGCCGAATGCGTACAAAGCGGCGTTCTTCTGAAAAGTGTCTTTACTGTACCCATGCCATTTGTTGCTTGCGCTATGACATCTTGGCTGTAGTCCCCTGCTGCTCGGTCTTCTGGCACGTGCGACCTAGCATGCGATCGACGAAATGAGATAGCGGAACACTTACTCTGAACAGATTCCGGGTTGACAATTAGCTGCGGTTGGGAGGGGCGAGAGAAGAACAACTCAGAGCAGAATACTTAATTAAATACTATCTTGTTTAACGGCAGCTCGTCTCGATTGAGCGCAGTTTCTGCGCGGCCGCTGAAGAGCCTTTTTTGACGGAAGCCACAAGCAGAATTCGAGCCTGCTCGCAGCTGCGTGGCACGCCATCGCCACGGGCATAGAGATCGGAAAGCAGCAAGACCGCGTCGCTGTTGTGTTTTGCAACTGCCTTCCATAACCACTGCGAAGCCATCCAACTGTTCTTTGGCACCCGGTTGCCATTCAAATATCGCCGGGCTTGCTCAAGTTCATCCTGACCACTGCCCGCGGAAGGGGCGATTTGGCTTATCGAGTCGCGAGAGGTGGACGCAGGTGGCTGGCGCGGAGGGGAGTCGCTGGCTTGCCTCGCAGGCTTAACTGGCTTTGCTTCTGTTGTCTTGCCGGCACTTGTCGGCGCGGAACTGGGCGCAACAGGATTCTTTGGCGCGGAATCTTGCTTTGCGGCGGGCGGTGACGGGGCGCGAGCTGGCTGCTGCCCACTACTTTGGTTGTGCCAAAGAAAGTACCCAACCCCGATAATCAGGCCCAAAACGACGAGGCCCAATAGGAACCGTGAGCCGCCCTTGGCTTCCTCGACCGTCTCTAAGTGGGCCAGATTTCTTTGTTGTAACCATTGCCAGTCTGATTCCGGATCTCGAGTCCGCGCAGCCGGCTGGGGAATCGGTTCCCTTACTGGTTGCCGTTGCATCTCGCGCGCTGCAGGGCTGTGCGCCAAAGGCGCCCCGCAAATGCCGCAGAAGCGTTGTTCGGCCGCATTTTTGTGATCGCAGACAGCACAAATCAGGCTGCCATTGGCGTGAACTTCCACGGGCTCGGGTTTCTTCGTTGTGAACTGCGGCATCGGTAGATCGTTTGTCCCAAGATCTACGCCTATTTTCTTGTTGCTGGCAACGTTGCTGTTGGCAGGGGTGGTGGAATCGGTGAAGTCCGAAGCGGCGACGGCGCGATCTATCGGCATTGAGGTCTGCGGTGCTGCCCTTTGCCCTCCGGCTTCCGCCTGCAACTCCTCAAGGAGTTTTTCGACAGCCTGCTCTCTTTGTTCGGGCGGGCTGGTGAAGTAAACTTGGGCCCAGCGACCCATATTCTCGCCCAACAGCGGGTTGACGAGGGGATTCAGCTCCGGACGCGGTAGTCCCGAGAAGCTGGTTTCTCCCTGAAGGGAATCCAGCCAGTCACGCTTTCCATCGCTCTCGGCCATCAGCTGCTCTCAATCGTTTCAGGAAGCTGCAGACAAATCAAGCAGGAAGACACTGTAGCCAGTCTCGAGTGTAATCGCGGCGTCAGTCGCACGGCTTGCGCAATGCGGGATCGAAGGCATCTTGTTGCGCCTCGGCCTGGGTGGTATAGCGCCCCTTGGCGGTGTTTCCGTACAGCTCGGCATCGGGGCAGTAATACAAGGCGGTCTGCAGATCCTCCCAGACCTTAACATTCGGATCACCTAGATACTGCGGCATGGGTGGGGGCACGGCCAAGCCTAGGCCGACCAGCACTTGTTCAAGAACGCTGAGTTTCGGGGGTTTTGGCCTCGGTCGCCGCTTGACCGCTGTCACAGCCGGCGGCTGCGCATCCGCTGAAGGAGCATTTTCAGGTCGCGACCAAAATGCCCAAATGAGTGTCATCACTAGCACCAGGGCCCCTAGCACGAGGCTCGCGTCCCCGGGGCGAGCTTTGAGCCGTTCGAGGCGGGCCCTCCATGGGTTCTCGGGAAATTTGGTGCTCGGCGGTTCCTGGCTTTCGGGCTCATCTACCCAAGGCGAAACCTCAATTGACGTCCTAGGACCACCTGCTTCGGCGAGCAGCGTGGAACCTTCCGAGGCGCTGTCGAACTCTGCCCCAGGTTTCCATGGCTCTTCTGAAGAATGGTTTTCGTCTGGTTCCTCTTCTTCAAGGCTTGTTTCCAGCTCCTCGGATGAAACAACCGTCTCCTCCTGAGGTGGCTTGCGAAAAAGCGGCATGCCATTCTGTCCCCCACCGGCAAGATGTCGCTCCCAAAGAACCGCCCATTTGCCCTGCAAAGCTGCACTGGGGAAAATCTCCGTAGCTCGTGCAGCGCCGCAGGCACTGCAGGAAGTCTGGTTACGTTGCAGGGCGTGACCGCAAGCCCGGCACGACTCGCTTTCCGATCTAGCGGCCAAAGGGGCGCTCGCCTCCGTTTTCTGGCCAGAGATTCTCTGCAATTCCGGGCCCAACATCTCGAGCGCCTGGAGCACGCTGGCGCGTTCCAAATCAAGCTCATTCCTAATCTCCTGCTCGGCGCCAGAGGCCATCACCTCCGAAGCTACCTCCGCCATCAATTCTGCGGCACGTGTTTCGCTCTCACCGAAGCCGCTGACCTGGTAAAAATACATCTCGATGCTGCCGGAAACGTGTCCGTCCTGATAGAGCGGGACTGCCAATAACGATTGGGCGCGCACTTTACGGCATTCGGCAGAATTCAGGCGGGGATCCGTTTCAGCCAGAGGGCTCTGGAAAGCAGTTCCCGTTCTCAGACAGGAAGATGCGAAACTCGTCTCCCTTGGCACTTCTGTACCGAGCAGGGCCACAGCGCTGCCGGTCCCGGCGCGATAGCGCAGGCTTTCGCCCTTGATGGTGGCTATCGCAACACCGGCCGCTCCGGTGAGTGAACTTAGCCGCCTTGCAATCAGGTCGAAAGCCGCGTCTCTATTCAGCGAATGATTTTGGATCTCATTTTGTGTCTCGACCACCTGGGCGATGATCTGCGTCAGGTCCGCGGGCGTCACTTTGGAGCGCACCTGATCCTGGTGCTCCTGCATGACATAGGCGGCAGCCAGCAGCCGTGTGAAGGACTCTTCATCGAGTGGTGGCTTGCCTTTTGTGGCAGACTGCTCCATCACACAAAACTCCACAGGGCGGAGAAATCCAGCCCTATTCTAATGCAAGTCGCCATCCAAACTGCGACAATCAGCAGGAGCTCCAGGACGGAAGCGGGACGCACCGCCTTGGGCGGACATCGAGCGAGGGTCTCGGTAAACCACTGTTTCCATGGGACATCCGATCGCTTGCGCGTAGCCCCAAAGACCCAACCAACCGACGCTGCACTACCAAGCACCTGTTCGAGGGCCGTCGCTCTACCGCAAGGCTATGCACTTTGCAAGCGCAGCTGAGACGAAAACTACCGTTAGGCGAAGCGGCCCGTACTGCCGCTGACGAAAGCTGCGCCTGGAGAGCAGATCCGCTGTTGTCTCAGACCGGCACCAACGCTGATGAATAAGCGTGCAATCCGGCAGCCTCGTATCTGCCCGATTTGTTGCATTTGCTACAGCAAAGATTAAATGGCTGATACTTGGCAGGGCCGCTCCGAACTGGAGTACCCGAGGCTCCTCGGTCTATTCGAGTTTCTGCCAGTAAACGTGCGGGGCTCACGGGCGGCAACTCCCGTTACTGCGCCGTATGGCTACGTAGCTCGCTAGGCAATTCAACCGGCGTCGCTTAGGACACGGGCGACAGCTCGGGTCGTGCCGTTGTGCGCTCTTTTTCTCTCGTGAGGTAGAAGTGTACGGCTGGCGTAATAATCAGGGAGAGGACCATGGAAATCAGAATTCCCCCAATCACCGCAATGGCAAGGGGCTGCAGCATCTGTGAGCCCGCACCGATGGCAAAGGCCAGTGGCAACATACCGGCGATGGTGGCCAGAGCCGTCATGACGATGGGGCGCAAACGGCGGCGGCTCGCCTGCAGCATGGCATCTTCAATGGACAGACCGGCAGCGCGGAACTTCTGGTCGGCGTCGAGCAGTAAGATCCCGTTTTTTGCCACAATTCCGACCACCATGATCATCCCCATGAAGGACGAGATGTTGAAAGTGGTTCGGGTAACTAGAAGGGCAATGAAAACTCCAGAAGTGGACAGCAGTGCGGACGCGAGAATTGCGATAGGCGCGGCGAAGCTGCCGAATTCGAACAGCAGAACAATGAAGACCAAGAGAATGGCAAGCGCGAAGACAAAGATTAGGTCGCGAAACGACTTCTGCTGCTCCTCATAAGTGCCACCATAGACCACCCGAATGGACGAGGGCAGATGGAGAGAATTGACCGTCTTCTGTACATCACTCATGCCGCTGCCCAGGTCTCGCCCTTCAAGCCGTGCGGTTATGGCCACATCCCGCTGCAGATTTTCACGGCGAATCTCGGTCTGGCCCGGATTCTGCGTAATGGCGCCGAGCGATCCTAAAGTGGCGGTCTTGCCGGTTGAACTGGTCAACAGCGTATTCTTCATCGCCTCGAGCGAAGAGCGGTAGGCTGCCGGGAAACGGACGCGCAGCGTGTAGGCGCGGTCATTGGCCACGATCGGCGTGACCGCAGGCTCGCCTTCCAGGACCGCAGAGGCATCAATTGCAACCTCGTCGGGGCTGAAGCCGGCGCGGGCTGCTAGCACAGGATCAATTTGAAAAGTGACGGCGGGACCGCTGATGGTGTTGTCGATTCCGTTTAGAACATCGACTACTCCGGGTATCTTACTGATGCCATCGGCGACCTTGGGCGCCCACTGCTCGAGCAGAGACGCGTCAGGAGAGAACAGCTTGATCTGAATTGGCTCAGGCGCGCTGGTCAGGTCGCCAATCATGTCCTGCAAGGTCTGAATAAACTCAACATCGATTACCGGCTCTTCTTTCTTAATCTCTGCTCTGACATCCTCGATGATTTCGTCGATCCCGCGATCCCGTTTGTCTTTTAGCTTTACTGAGATGTCACCCGTGTTCGCTTCGGTCACAGCAGCGAGCCCCAACTGCAGGCCGGTACGGCGGGACGTGTTCTCGACCTCGGGAACCTCGCGCAGCATATGCTCTATGTGGGTGATTACGCGATCGGTTTCCGCCAATGAGGTGCCGGCGGGCATGATGTAATCAATGATGAAGCCGCCTTCATCCATCTCCGGCAGCAGATCGGAACCGGAGAAGCGGTAGCACAGATACCCGGCAAGAATGAGCGCGATACTCAAACCCGCCAGCCACAACGGACGCGCAAGGGCACGGCGCAACCAGCGTTCCTGAAAGTTTACGATGCGCAGAAAAAATCCGGTCAGTGACCGCTCTTCAACCGCCAACAGGCGCCGGATGGACTCCTCCTCCGACAAGGCGGGGCTGGTGTCGAGACGAAGCTTCGGTTCTGAACGGATGAAATATTGGCTCAGGTTGGGCGTCCAGGTCAGCGCCAGCGCCAAAGAGGTTAGCAGCGATACCGCCATGGTCACGGCCAATGCCCGAAAGAACGTCCCCGTGACCCCGGTGATCGAGATGAGGGGCAGGAAAACAACGATGGGAGTGACGGTCGAGCCGATCAAAGGAACAGTAATTTCCTGCAAGGCGCTATGAATCGCTTGCAGACGCGGCTGCCCCGCATCGCGGTGCAGCACGATGTTCTCGACCACCACAATGGCATCATCGATGACTAGGCCGACGGCCGCGGCCAGACCGCCCAGGGTCATGAGATTAAAGCTCTGATGGAGAAGCTTGAGAGCGATGAACGTCACGGCGATAGTTACGGGAATCACCAAGCCGGCCACCACCGAAGTGCCCCAGTCGCGAAGAAATAACACCAGAATGATCGATGCCAGCACCAGTCCAATCAGAATGGCGTCGCGCACACTTTTGATCGAAGCCGAAACCATGGCCGATTGATCATAGAACGGCTTAATTTCGATCCCCGGGGGCAAGGTCCTTCGTATCTGGTCAACTTCGGCGTGAACCTCGTTCGCGACCTGGACTGTATTGCTGTCCGGCTGGCGATTGATATTAAGAAGTACTCCCGGTTTTCCGTTGGCGTGAACGATGGTATAAAGCGGCCGCACCTCCGGTTCCACTCGAGCCAAGTCACCGACCCGGACAGGAGTTCCCGCCGCGGTAGTCTTGATGACCACGGCCGAGATCTGTTCAGGATCACGCACCTGTCCACTGACCAGACCGAGAAAAAGCTGATGGTTGTCTTGCAAGAGGCCGGGTGAGTCGATCAGATTGGTTTTTTGTACCGCATTGAGGACATCGGTCACGGTAACACCGGCTGCCAGCAGCTTGCTGGGATCGGGAATAATGTGAAATTCCGGTTCCTGGCCGCCTTGGATGATGACGGTCGACACCCCATCCAGGCGGTTCAAGCGTGGCTTGAGCTCATAGGTTGCCATCTCCCACAACTTGGTCTGAGGCACGTCATCGGAGGTCAGGCTGTACCCCATGATGGGAAAGCTGGCGAAGGTCATCCGGTGCGCTTCAATCTTGGCGGTCGAGGGCAGTTCGGGCTGAATACGCGAGATGGCCGCATTTACATATTGCAATGTCTGGAACATGTCCACGTTCCAGTCGAAGAACAAGTCCACCTCGGCCGAACCGCGACTCGTAATCGACCATACCCTTTGTAGCCCGGGAACGCTGTTCACCGCTTCCTCGAGCGGGCGGGTGATGGTGACCATCATCTGGTCAATGGGCATGACCCCGTTGTCAACGCCGATCAGAATACGCGGGAAATTGGTTTCGGGAAAAACGGCGATGGGAACGGTGAACGCCAGATATACGCCCAGAATGGCCAGCGTAATGATAAGGAAGATGACGGAGCGCGAATGGGCTGAAAACCAATACCCAGATTTTTCCTCGTTGCCGGAAACGAATGTGCGCTCACTTCTCATCGTTATCCTTACCTGGGGATTCGGCCGAGGGCTTGGCCGCTTCTTTCTCCGGTTCGTTCGCAGTTTCGATCTTTATTTTCGTGTTGTCGGGTAAACCGTAGGCGCCTGCGGTGATCACCTTGTCCCCGGACTTTATTCCCCGCGTAATCTCGACCTCCTGGTCCTGTTTGATACCTACAGTTACGGCCGTCTGATGAGCTTTTCCGTCGGCACCCGCCAACATCACAAACGTACCGCCATCCGGATTCGTCTGCACCGCCGTGGCCGGCACCACTAGCGTATCCGGCACGGTTGCCGCGGTGATCACGAGGCGCACGCTGCTGCCGGGCTTCATCTGGCGCTTGGGATTGCTGGCCTGCACCCAGATCTCAACTGTGGTGCTGTTGGGATCAAGAGCCGGACTAACCACGGTCACCTTGCCCTCGACCGGTTTCTCGACATCAGGGGAGCCGACGGTAGCTTTATCGCCGATCTTCACAAGTGCCGCCTGCTCCTCGGGGATGTGGGCGCGAGCGATGACCTTCGACAAGTCCATGACGGTGATGAGAGGCGTTCCCGCGGATACCATTTCTCCCGGATAAAGAGGGCGATCCGTAACCCAGCCATTGATCGGGCTGCGAATCTCG
>JAFATF010000628.1 GCA_019244045.1 Acidobacteriota bacterium | reverse complement strand
TCCCAGCCTGAGCTGCGTTTTGAGCGGTATCGCCTGCGACCAAAGTGCTGGGTGTTTCCTGACTGAGCTTCACTAGTGAAAAATGGCATTACCCACCCGCTAGTTCATCATCTGCAGTCTCTTCACTGCGTCCGGAAAACCTTTGCGTGGAAGGGCGGGGTCGAGTCCGGAGGACAGGACCCAGGGTGGCAACACGTCGGACCGGCACTGTCGCCACCATTCATCACGTATTGCTGACAATGATCGACGTCAATGAGTGCCTGGACCGCACTTCCAATCGCTCCGGGCTTGTATAAATTCCGTTAGCACCAGCACGGTCTGAGGGGAAATACGCAGTTTCATGAGAAAACTCAAGATATGTAGAGTCCGCGCGTGTCAAGAGAGCAACTCTGCTCCAACGTTGGGTTACGAGTGAAAACTTTGCGAGGCAGCGGCTGAGATGGGTTGCTTGCGGCTGTGCCAGTAGGCCAATATCACAAAAAGAAGGACGGCAGGCACGCCGGTCAGTCCGCAAGCGATAAAGAAAATGCCGTACGCATGAATGAGGCCTTGCGTGGTGCTCAGACTTTCGACCTCAGCGCCCGAAAACCCCTTCAAGATCTTTCCCAGCCAAGCATAGGTTGAACTCAAGAGCGCATACTGCGTGGCAGTGTATCCAATGTTGGTGAGACTCGACATGTATGTTACAAGCGCAACGCCTGCAAAACTGATACCGAAGTTATCACCTGCCATGACCAGAGCGAAGAGAGGAATGGTCGTGCCCGCGAATGCGAGGGTCGCATACGTGGCAATCGCAGCAGCCTGCAGAATGCCCCCGATGATGAGCGCGCGCATGTAGCCAAGCTTCAGCGAGCAGAATCCGCCCGCTGCAATGCCTGCAAACGTAGCGATGAGTCCGATTGAGCCGCGCACCGCTCCGACCGTTGCTTTCGAAAGACCGATGTCGTGGTAGTAGGGATTCGCCATCGGACCCATGATGAAGTCCGGCAACCGGTAGAGACTGATTGCCGCCAACATCACAAGCGCGAGCCAACCATGTGCGCGGAAAAAAGCGATGAACGGTCCCACAACAGCGTCAAAGAAACCGCGCCACGTCCAAATCGGCGCTTCGCGCTCTTTTTTATGCATCACCGCATCCGCGCGCTGCGGTTCTTTTGCAAACCAAGTCGCGATCATTCCAACTACCATACATGCGCCGTAAATTCCGTAGGATATGCGCCAGCCTACTGCGGCTGCTACGATGAGGATAAGGGAGTCCGTAGTCAGGAGCGCAAGTCGGTAGCTGAACTGATAGGCAGACGCGAGGAGGCCTTGTTCTTCTCCATCGTCTGCCGATTCAATTCGCCAGGCGTCGACCACAATGTCCTGTGTCGATGAGGCAAACGCGACGACGAGCGCCAGAGCGCCGAGCCGGCTGAGCCCGGCTTTCGTGCCAATTCCGCCCATCGCGAACAGCGCCAGTCCGACGAGAATTTGCGAGAACATCATCCATCCGCGCCGATGTCCAAGGCGCCTAAACAACGGCAAATCGATGCGATCCATTACGGGCGCCCACAGAAACTTCAGCGAATAGGCAATGCCCACCCAGGAAAGAAACCCGATCGCCGTCAGGGAGGTGTGTTCCTCGCGCAGCCAGTAGCCGAACGTATTGCCGACCAGGAGAAAAGGAAGGCCCGAAGAAAACCCGAGCAACAACATCGCAAGCGTTTTGGGCCGCAGGTAATCGGCAATCCGGTGCTTGTGCGGACTCACGCGTTCATTGTCTACCGGAGCCTCACGAAATTCAAACATGTGCTCCAGCCGTGCCTGCTGGCCGCGCCACGCGCATCGAGTCTATTGAAAGCTTGCGGCTCGAAAGCTCCACTCAGGTCATTCACTCGTCGCGTCCGCTGCTTATGTGGCGCCCGTTCACAATTGTGAGTGGTTGATCCTCTTTAATGCTTGCCATTGACCTGACTATTGATAACCAGGCGATGCGCTCAAGATCCCGTGCAGCTCCGTGCCTCCGGGCGGTTCATCCAGACGCACACGGTGCGGCTCTTCCTCACGGACTGTTTCTGGCGCAGGTCTCCGGAACGCATCGCCGTTGTCTTGCCGGCGGCCTACTTGCTCGGCTAACAATGGTTTTACGGGCGTGGCTTGCGCCGTAGCAGAACTAGGACTGTCCTCTAGTGCTAGGACATTCGTTTTTAGGTCGAAGAGGTCGTTCACCGGATGCCCGAGATTCTGTTTGCAGCCGAGATAGCGCTCGGTGGTCAGAACCGAGGCGTGCCCCAGCAGGAACTGAATCTGCTCGAAGAACCAGCCTAGTTCCAGACCCACTGCTGAGACGTGATCTTCTAAGCCTGCTACGCCTAACTTCCGGCACTAGATTCGCGAAACGCGGTCGAGTTTTCTCTCTAATAAATCTGAGCGTACCTCTAAATATGGAGCGGTAGGTGGTGTAACGGTGAGTCTAGAACGAAATATTTTCGCACAATAAACGTACAACCGATATGGCAATGGAGACGATTTGGCCCTTGCGCCATTTTCTAGAATCAATAACCTACACGCTCTCAACCCCTCGATTACTTCGACTCCCGCCGCCTCCACCAATCTAATGTGTTAAGAATACATAAGTTAACTAACATCTTGTAAAAACGTGCAATAAACGTGCATTGAATTCGGTAAAGGCCGAATTCATGCTTTCTTAGTCTCGCCACTATCTTCCCTGCTCTTCCACAGCATCAATTACAGATGCTCCGCTGCCCGAAGCGGGTAAACGGAGTTGTAGGTCCGGGCGTCCCTTCACACGCCGAAGCGCCAAGACTCGCAGCGGGGAAAAGGCAGAGGAGTTCAAACGGCAACTCGAAGGGGAGTTCTCCGCAAAACAAAAGGGCGGCCATGAACGGACAGTTCGGAAGCCTGAGAAGATGGCGGTCAAAGATGCTATAGCGCGATTTTTCAACAGCAAACGAAACGAGAACTTGGCTGAGTCAACTCTCGACGAGTTGAAGACGATTTTTGAGAAGCAGTTTTCTTTCCTGGGCTGGTGCTTCAAGTTTTAAGTATTTTGACGGAATCACGACAGCGGATCTCGAGGCCTTCGGGACACTTGGGAAGACGGACCTCTTGCCAAAAAAAAGCAGGAGAGGCTGATTGGCTTTTTCCAATACTGAGTGCGCCTCGGTGGGAT
>JAFATF010000477.1 GCA_019244045.1 Acidobacteriota bacterium | reverse complement strand
CTTTGGGTTTCAGCAATCCAGGCTACCTGCCTTTTCATGGAATGGAGAAGCCGCGGATGAGGATCGATTGGGTGCTTTGGAATTTCGGCTCGGCAACCTTAATCTCTGGAGTCTGCTCCACGGCCGGAAGGGACAACTTCTGCTCTTTCCTCGAGAAGCAACCGTCGAAGTGTGCGGAGATCGTTGAGCAAACGCCGGCTCGCTTTGACGTGGTGTTCGAGTTTTTCCAGGTTGTACAAAACTAAGCGCAGAGCGTCTCGACGGCGTGAATGATGAGAATTCCCGGGCCCTAGAATATCGGCTTCGGCATTTTGTTTCGCTTCTTCGAGCGCCTGACATAACAGCGCCAGGTACTCCTGAGCACTCTCAATGTTGTCAAATGGAGTCTCGAAGCTATGGTCCATTGGAAAACCCCTCAAAGGCACTTACATTGGGCAATAATCAGGTTAAACGGTCAGGTCCGGAACGTCTATGGGGAAACGCTATTTCCCAATTCCGCGTACGAGTTGAGGCATGGGGAGCTAACTACTTTTTCATTTCCGGCAAAGAGCTAGGCTGCGAGCGCCTTCGGTCTCCCCTGCTCGTATTAGCACGCGCACTGAGTCTGCCTGGTCACTTTGCCCAAGTCCATTAGTCATCAGCAACTCACAGAGCCATTGCGGAATCGCCAAGGCGTGCTGCTTTATTTTCGAAGTTTAGTGCTTGAACTCGCCAACTCGCTCGTGGATTGCGGCAACAGCCCTTCACCGATCATCAACTCGGACTTCAAAATCGGCTCCAGGCCATCTGCAAACGTGTCGTGGTCACTAGGTCCTAACGTCCAAATGTAATCGGGTTGAAGCATGATAGCTGCCACAGGTAATTCTGCAGCGTGAGCGTTGACCCGCAGGGGACGGACTGATGGCAGGGGCTCGTTTGTTCATGCTGCTCATCGCCCTCTGGCACCTCAGGACATCGCGTCACCGGCTGCTCTCGCGAGCAGGGGCTACCGATCAGCGATTCAGCGCAGCGTGCGGCCAGAGCTGAAGCAAGATAGGCGGTGAGGGCAGCTCTCCCCTTCGTCCCGTCTTTACTTTCGCCCCTAATCGCGGGTGAAATCCTCGATCCAATTGGGCTCCCAAGTCTTGCCGCCGTCAATCGAGTACGACTGCTCCCCGTGTACAAAATTTCTTCTTATACCTGAGAAGATGAACCGCACCAGGACCCATCGGTCCGAGCTCGTTTCAAAGGCGAGAAATTGCCCCTGGTCGTTCTGGAACGCGCCCACCTGGGGAGTACGATCCAAGTACCCATCCTCCCGGTTTGCCCACCACATACTCCACTGGTGGGTGCCTGGATCGAACAGCCGCAAGCTTAAGCCTTCGATCTGACCGGTTCCATTCTTCGCTTCAAATTCGACAATGTTTGCGCGTCCATTCCATATCTTGCTTACGACAATCGTTCCGTCGTATTGCAGCCATTGTTTTGACCCGCTGAGCGAATGACCGAGCCGTTTTAGATGTACCTTCCATCGTCCAAATTCAAAATCAAAGTCGTGCTGGCCATCGTGATTGTCTGGATTAGGAGGGACATTTGCCCGGCCACTGGGCTCGCGCTGCATGGTCGTGATCCAATTCGGCTCCCATGTCCTTCCCCCGTCTGGAGAAAAAGATTGTTCAAAATCGCCTGAGGTTTGCGTGACGTTTGTCCACAGGAAGCGCACAAAAATGGCGCGGCCATTCAGTATCTCCTGGTCGTAGAACTCCCCGCGGCCGCTCCTGAATTCACCGATCATTGGGTTCTCCAGCGCCGGCTTAACGCGGTTTGCCCAGTAGATGCTCCACTGATGACTTTGCGGATTATAGAGCCGTAAGGTTAGTCCCTCGATGTGCCCGCTCGGACCGTCGGCTTCGAGCTCGTCGAGATTTGCTCGTCCATCCCAAAGCTTCCGCGTGCTATCGTGCGACTCAAACTCCACCCACTCATCGGATCCCGTGAGCGGACGCAAGCGCTTCCGCAGGTGCATCTTCCAGCTCCCGAAGAAACTGTCCCAGTCACGCTGGCCGTCTCTTTGCTCGCTGGGCGCGTATGCTGCGCTGGTCGATAAACCTGCTGGTGCGCCTGCCAGCGCTAAGGCCATCAGGAACCGTGACACCCACACAGCACATCGTCGCATACACCCTCTTCCCCCTCAGTGTGCGGCAGACCACTTCGGTGTTAAATGGCCGCTTTCTACCACGATTGTGATACCACTTGCCCGAGCACGCTGCGTCTCCCAGTAGCCACAGCAACAAGAGTCGGCTAGAGCTCGTTGGGATCCTATGGCGGCGCACGCACACGGAGGCAAAACGTGAGCAACAGGCACAATTCGGCTCCGCGAGTGCGCGGACTAGATTAACCATCCCCGCTGCTATCGGAGTTTTAGAAGCAGCATAGGCACTCTGATCAGCTGCGCGAGAGACATTCCGTCTTTAGGTGGCGCCCGAGATATACCATTTCAGTCGAATCAAAGGAAGCAAATGCAGCTGGAGTTTCGGCAGCTTTCGACTGATCGATCGCTGGGCGCTTCCTAATGAATTCAGCCGACGTGCTTACCGTGGAAAGCGAGCGCCTCCCTCGGGGGCGGAGCATTGGGGAAACTGCTTCGCCGGCGGCGCTTGGACAAAGTCCATCAACCGGTGATCTCGATCGCGACTGATGTTAAGCGCGAGCGGCGCATACGCGGGTGGTGGCATGCTGCGAAATTCGGGATGTTCAGCCCCTGGGACCTGTACCGCGTGCGCGCAGGCCACGAATGCGCGCGGAAGGCTGTGCCCTGCCCGATGGCTTGGCTGACCAGTTCAAGCGGTCCGCGCGGAATTGGCTCGATGGCAGGCGAATCTGTACAGGCCTTGGGGGAAGTGCGTACCTGGATGAGCCGAGATGGGCCCACCGTCTCGAACTTGGATGTTTGCCAGCCTCGTGACTCGATGTATGCCAGCTTTACTCGTGCAGGCATACATTATTTGTGCACGTGCACCTCTGGCCTGGAGAAACGCTCAATGGCCGGCTTAACCAGGGTGGTGTCAGCCCACCTGTATGCGAGGAATCAGAAGGTGGCTCAATAAGATACGGAACACGCCCATGAGCTGGCGTTGAACACTCGTCTGACTCGTACTTAACTCATATTGGCATTCGCATCAGGCAATCTCTTGCACCCGCTGACGGTGAACTTCAAGCTCAGCTCCGTTTTGACAACCTGGGAACTCTTGACCGCAAAGGACAAGGCCGTCAATGCCGCGCTGTTCTGATTTCGCGGACTATACCTCTCCACAGTGGTGTTCCTTCCACGCCAATAATTAGGAAAGCAGCAAACAGGACGGCCGCATCAAGACTGGATCTGCCTTCACGCGCCCAATACACATCCTTCAGGTTCAACCAGAGTGCAAACTCGTCCAGAGTTAAAGCGGCCCCGCTACCGTAGAGAACACAAAGCAGACGACGTGCGGCCAGGCGCCAGCCCTGCGCCTCACCACCAGCATCCACCAACCATCCATAACCTACCAGCAGAAGCAGCAAGATGCCGAAGACGAGGTGGTGAATGTGTCTTCCCCCCATGTGAATGTCATGGAATGGACCAACGTGGTTATGAATTGACCAAGTAAGAGCGCGCACTCCGGCAAAGGTAACAAAGAAGGCGATAGCGGCCAGCAGGATACGCCGCCTCGGCGTGTCAGGAATGTGCCGGTGCAGAAAATCTCCGGCGGGGGTGCGATGCAGGAGTAACAGAATGACGACAGCGAGAGCTGCCACAAAGATGGCGACAATCCATGCACCGGTCATGAGGCGAGACTCTGCACGAAGATTATCCTGTGGACGACAGCTACACTCTCTCCCGCTTGCCTGGCTTGGTTTACAACTTGCCTGTTATTTCCAGACGAGGCCATTGCTGGGGCAACCATGCGATTCATACAACACTATTTCCTTATCATTTACTTGTCCAACGCACTTAAAAACAGAGGCGCAGCAGATTGAGCGTGTGGCCGCTCCTTCCTTATGAATCAGACGATTATGTCGGCACTCGTTTTTCGCAAATGCGCGAGCGGATTGGTGGCAATCCAGTCGAAAAGCAATTCAGGGCAACAGGGAGCCGCTCCAAAGATCCTGGCAGGGGAGCTCTTTGTACCGGAGGGTATTTTGGGTCCGCTCAAATGCCTTTACTGATGGGAGAAGAGGAGGACTTGTGCGGGCGCATTGGATGGGACATCGCCGGGAAGCCCCGCCGCGCCGGTGCCGTAGCTGGAGCGAGTGACATTCACGTATTTTCGCAGGCAGCGCACACAGGGAACGTAACCCTCGCGCTCGGCTTCTGCCGCGGTCAATGTTCGTTCTGTGCTTCTGTGATGAATGACCCCACACCCCGGCAAGTGAAAAATTTTGGCTTCATCGGTTACGACTACTGCCAAATCGGCGGGAATGGCTCGAGCCGCCGGCTGGGCATGGGCCGAGCGCAGATACGGCCGCGTAAAAGCCGAGGAGCTTCCGATCTCGAATGCAACCAAAAGCATGGCGGCGGCGGCAAATGCCACCATCCAGCCGAACAGAGTTCCGCGCCGCAACGGAAGACTGGTTTCCAGTCTATGCCGCAGGCGCTCACTGTAACCCGCACGTACTTCCATGATGCGTTCCTCTCCATACAATCGGATGATGTTGCGGGTCCCGTTCACCACCGCCACACAGCGTTTGCAGCCGCGCAAGTGGTCTTCGATGGCGGCGCACATTGCGGGGCCAGACTCCCCTTCAAGATAGTTCGACACTTCGCGCCAGACTTCCTCACAATCGATTACCATGGTTTGTTCCCTTTGGCGAACGACAACTTATTCGCCCAACTCCCCCCCAGACCGGGTGCTAACAGGTCACGCAACATGAGGCGAGCACGCAGCAAGCGTGTCTTCACGTTGGCGGTGGAAATTCCGAGCGCCTTCGCGGTTTCTTCGATGCTGAGGTGCTCGATATCGCGCAGCACGAATACATCCCGATAAATTTCACCGAGCGAGGCCACTGCGCGAGCCAAAGCCTCTCGGATCTCCTTTCGCTCCAGAGTCTCGGAAGGAATCTCGCGCCAGTCTGCGAAATCGCGAGGGGTGTAATTGCCTTCCCGATCTTGCGACTCAACGATCGGATCGACCATGGCGGTCTGGTCTTTGCGTCTGCGCATACGCGCCTCGTTCACGGTGATTTGAATCAGCCAAGTGCTGAATCTTGCTTCCGCCCGAAACTGCCTCAGGTTCTTAAACGCCTTCAGCACGGCGTCCTGGGCAGCGTCCTCGGCGTCGCTGGGGTTGCGCAGGATGGCCAGAGCAGCGGCATAGATCCGCCGCTCGTAGGGCCGAACGAGTTCATAGAAAAGCTCATGCTCGCCCTCCCGCACGCGGCGAATCAGGATCTCTTCATTGAGCTGCTCGGCACGGCTGTCGACGGACCTCGCTTCTGCCGACACCATGAATCAGATCCCCTGCCGTTGATCGTAGGCTTGTCCTCGACCGTTAGAACCCGCCTCGACCAGAACCCTAGGCGCCTTTGGAAGATTTTGAAACAACAAGGGACACATACATAGCCGACCGAATCAGCGGACTTGGGTCTATTCCGTCTCTTTCTTCCAGCCCGTCAGCATCGACATAAAGTTAGCCCAGCCATGCAGTACAACCATGACCAGGTGCCCAAAGACGAAGGCGACTATGGCCCAAAGGGTGACAAAATGCCACAAACGCGCCCAATGAAAGCCGCCGAGCAACCAGGCCAGCCACGACAATTGGACCGGTTTCCAAAGCGCTAACCCGGTGAGCACAGAAAGCAGGCCGAGGATCACCGCCACGGTGTAGGCTTGTTTTTGCAGGGGGTTGTAACTCTCATTCTGTAGGGGCTTGGGACCGAGGAAAAAGTAATGGCGCACCATTGGCAAAACCCCTGACACATCACGCCGCACAAACAACACCTGCTTATAGTTACCGCTGAACAGCTCATAACCGACGTAGACCAGTCCGGTTGCGAGATATATCCAGGCGAAGGTCAGGTGCCACTGCAATGCCCCCCCCAGCCATCCTCCAATGGCGAGGGCTTTGGGCCAGTGCAGGAGATCTTTCTGCGGAATTTTTGCGCCGAAGCTGGGGAAAGCGCGAAAAATCTGCAACCCGCTTCCAGCCAGAACGAACAACGAAACCGCATTCAGCCAATGACATAGGCGCACCATGTATGGGTGCTCGTATTGGGTGCTGCGCACCTTGTGCCCGTGGGTCTCATCCGCAGCAAGGGTTTGTGCCGCCATACCGATTCCTCAGAATCTAGAGGTCATAGACACGAGAGTAGCCTTGATCCTCCCAGTATCCGACTCGTTGCAAAACGTTAGTGACGCTTAGGTCTGTAAGGTACTTAGCCTGCTGATAGCCGATACGAGTAGGAATCTGCAAGCGTAACGGCGCACCGTGCTCGCGCGTGAGCGGTTGATCATACATCTCATAGCACAGCAGGGTCTGGGGGTGAAGAGCAGTGGCCATATCGATGGAGGAGTAGTAATCGTCGGCGCACTCCACGTACACGAAAAGGGCATTTGTGTCCGCACCAATCATGTGCAGGAAATCGGAGAGGCGAGTGCCTCCAAATCGCCCGATTACGTCCCACCCCTCTACGCAAACCTGGCGCGTGTTCTGCCGGAACTTCGGCAATGCCTGAATCTGGGCCAGCTTGTACTCCCCCGCTTTCTGTACCGCCCCACTTACGGTCAAAGACCACGCGTCAAGGTCGACACCCGGATCGTCGACGTCATAATCGTTTACCGGAAACTTGCTGAACGGTGTGAGTTCGGAGTCAGCGAATGTAGGAGCCAGATGCCCCCGCCGGAAAAGTCTCTTTGCCGCCCAATCGCTCAGGCCAAGTCCGGTCTTAAGCAATGGCTTGCGCAACACCGGCACGGCGAAAGCACCCACGGCCAACACTGGCGTCAGCTTTAGCAGTTCGCGGCGGTTAATTCCTTGGAGCTTGGGTCGAGAACTCATGACAATCGAGAGTACTAACCTTATTTTGTCCCACCTCACATCAGATTCGAAGTCATGCAGGAAGTCACAAAATATGCAACAAGCATGAGCCGGTCAGCCCTAAGCTTCGAGCACGAGCTCTGGTAGACTGCCCATCCCTAGCGGAAGGCGGGCATCAAGGTCCTGAATGAGATCAGCCAGCAAAGCTTTCGTTTGGTTGTCTTTCAAGTCAATGCTTGGCATTCCACCGACGATCGTCTTTTGCTTAGGTCTGCAAGCGATTCTAGGTGGGAGGATTCGCCAATGGCAATCAGCTTTGGGCAGCCGCTATACGAGATCCGGTATCTTGATGACAGGCATTGCACGACTCCCTCTTGAAGATCGCTTTTCTTGGGGGCCTCGGAACGTGGGGCAAGTTTCAGGTACTGAAAAACCGGGAGGTAGTACCACTCCGGCCGAAACACAATTGCGTGTCGATTCTCTCAACCCCGCAACTGTGCACCCCAGGTTTGTGCAGGCTGCTGCCAGAACGATCAATCGACCCTGGCACCTTTGCTTATGACACAGGCTTTTCGCGCACGATCTTGCGCCAGCCATGCCGCTGCTCGATAGTCACACCCTTCTTGACTGGAACTTCTAGGTGCTGCAATTCATCGACACTGCCGACGTCGGACGGTGACTTCTCCGTCGTCTCAGCCGACGTGGATGCAGGGTAAAGCGCACAGAGGAACCGCAAAGAAGCCGCCTATCAAGGTGCTTCCTGCTCTAAGAGATCCGGCAAGGAACGAGCGGCGATTGGTTTCTTTACTTGCGTCGTTTTTGAGAGCATTGGACGGATGGCATCCTCCTACGCATGTGTAGCACGTAATCATTTCTTCGCTAAGTGACGGATGTATGCAACTAACTGCTGAATCTGATCGGGTTTCAGGTTCTGCGCAAATCCGGGCATCTTGTTTCGGCC
>JAFATF010000330.1 GCA_019244045.1 Acidobacteriota bacterium | reverse complement strand
TAAATCGTGATTTTGACGGTATTACTGGCCTTTACCGCTTTACCGCTTTGCCGTTTTGCGGTATTACGGTGT
This sequence comes from Acidobacteriota bacterium, assembly GCA_019244045.1. Classification (GTDB taxonomy): domain Bacteria; phylum Acidobacteriota; class Terriglobia; order Terriglobales; family Acidobacteriaceae; genus Gp1-AA122. The sequence continues at coordinate 2,063 of JAFATF010000330.1, read as the reverse complement.
CTTGGTCTAGGTTTGGCTGCTCAGTAGTTGTCTCTGGGGAGGCGCTTTGGCCGCCTTCTTGGATCAGTTGAGAATAAGCATTTGGGCGTCGTGCCATTGTCAGGTCATCCTCCTTTCTTCCACAAAGGTTGCGGCGAGCGTATCCCAATACGCCGCAAGTGCCTTATCTAAGGCGCTGATATCGGTTCTCAGAACAGTTGCATCGTTATACTTTGTGGTTTCCCGTGAGGGCTCGCTGTAAACCTCGTTGCCATATTTGTGTTTGAGAGCCTGGAGCACTTCCTTATGATGTGCTTTCCTGCTGTCATAGATGGTGGGGAGGATACCCCAAATGGCGAGATTGCTATTGAGATCGCTCTGTTGAATATCGTTGATCGTATTCTTGATACGCTTGAGAGCGCGTTCAGCTGATATTTCTGTTTTGACCGGAATTATAACCTGGTTGGATGAAGCAAGGGCGTTGATTGTCAAAATGCCCAAGCTCGGCGGACAATCAATCACACAGAAATCATAATCTGACTGGTAGAAACTGAGGATTTTGGCCAGACGCTTTTGGCCGTTCACCTTGTTCGGAAGTTCGAGCTCCGCACCGGCGAGCTCATCGTGTGCGGGCAATAGGGCGATCCGATCGGTGATCGGAAGGGGGTTGATACGCTGCAACCCTGAAAGCGCTGTGTAGACCGTGATTTCTTGAATGTCGGCCTCTTCGGCCAAGAAATATTCGCTCAAACTTCCCTGGGGATCGAGGTCGAGGAGGAGCACGCAGTTGCCTGCCCGTGCAAGAGCAAATGCGAGGTTGACCGCTGTTGGGGTCTTTCCGACCCCGCCCTTTTGGTTGGCAATAGCGATAGTTAGCATACTTCCCCCACGGTACGGTATTGTACCGCTTTACTGTATCATACAGTTTTACGGTATTGCTGTCAAGCAGTGTTACCGTATTACAGCATTACCGTATTACAGTGGGGAGGTGGTTAGCGGCGAACCTTGTCACCCTCTCTGCCGAGATCGAGCGTTTCATGATCCCCTCACGCACCACGGAGGCCTTAGCCCGCTGGAAATCCGAAGGAAAACGGCTAGGCAGACCCAAGGGTAGCCTGGCGCGGCAAACCAAGCTAACCGGCAAAGAGGATCTCATCCGGGAGTACCTCGAGAAGGGCATCTCTCAAACAGTCATTGCCAAGCTTCTGGATGTGAACCGTCTGACCCTCCGGCACTTTATCGCCAGCCGGAAACTTTCCTATGTAACCTGATCTACAGCTTCACCCGGGTGTCGGTGCAGTGTCGATGCCGGTTGAGGGCTTATTTGAAGCCGTTCACGTTGGTCATGCCTCGAGGGGAACTATGAAGAGTAAATAACAGTGCTTTTACCAAAAAAAACGTGGCTTATATATCGGTGCTTTGAAGGTATCACTTTTCCGTGATTACACGCAGTAGACGAACTTCCACAGCTGCCACCGTGAGCGGCAATCGCCAATCACGATATTGAGGAACTCGTCTTTAGCGGTCATACTTATGACTTCGACCGCTTCCAGATCGAAGAAGTTAGAACAATGAAGATACGGTGGAAGATCGACTTGGCAATGTGTGGCGCATTCTTGGTTGGGCTCGGACTGGCTGGGGTCAGTGCCTATGAGATCCTTACCAGGAATGCCCTGGAGGACAGCCTTCAGAACGCGCGGATAATGATTGAAGCCGCATCAGCCATTCGGTCTTATACCGCACAAGTCATAAAGCCGTTGCTAGAACAGCAGATGAAGGTGGAGTTTCTACCTGTTTCGGTTCCGTCGTTTGCCGCGCAGAGCAATTTAAAATTAGTACGGCAGAGATTGCCGGAGTATACTTATCATGAGCCGACACTAAACCCGACCAATGTCAGAGATCGGGCGGTCGGTTGGGAGGCCGACATCATCAACGACTTTCGTGCCGACCCGAGCAAGCAACAAGCGGTGGTCATTCGAGATACACCTGAAGGGCGTCTTTTAACGCTGGCACGACCGCTCAAAGTAGCAAGCCAAACCTGTCTTTCCTGCCATAGTACGCCCGAGAAGGCGCCGGCAACAATG
>JAFATF010000298.1 GCA_019244045.1 Acidobacteriota bacterium | reverse complement strand
TGTTTGGAACCCTTGTCGCGGAAACCATCTTGGCCAGCGTTCACGTGCGAGCGCGCCAGAAGGCCGGACATATGGGCGCAAGCGATCTGATCAAAGCACTGCAAAAACACCTTGCGAGGAAGGGGCCGTCCACATATGGGTCTTGGCAGGTGCCCCGGAACTCGATAATCATAATTTACGAGCTGCAGGAAGCTGAGGCGATTCGCGATGCGGTTGTAACCGAAAACACTCGCTTACTAATCCAATCCAGAAAAATCCCAGGTTTTACAACGTAATTAGCCATCACTCGAATTTTTAATTGTCGCCCTCGTCAGGTGACGCATCTCTGTCCGACGTCGGACACCAATTGGAAGCAGGATACTCGCAACTTGGCAATTCTTCCTTCCTATCCCAGGGATAATATAATAGCTCTAAAACGAGAAAAGTAATGAGCCTTACAATAGCAGTTGCTAATCAGAAGGGAGGTGTCGGTAAGACGACGACTACAGTTAATCTGGCGTGCGCCCTATCTAAACACGGCAAGAAGACCCTGATAATCGATGCTGATCCACAGGCCAGTGCTACGATCTACTTAAGGAATGACCCGCGTAAATTGGAAGCTCAGCATCAGACACTTTACTACGGACTGCTTAAGGAGAAGTCACTCACAGAGCTCGTTGTTGGGGGCAACCCGGCTCTCATCCCCTCAAGTATTATGTTATCGGCCGCCGATGCCGAGCTCATGTCCGAGCCGTTTTCGTCGGTCGTGCTGAAGGAGAAGGTCAACGAGCTTCGCGACGAGTACGACTTCATCATCATCGACACGCCGCCGAACCTGTCGCTTCTCACAATCAACGCGCTATCCGCAGCCGACCGCGTGCTGATCCCTACCAAGGCGGAATATCTCGATATCATGGGCATTCCGCTCCTCTTTGAGACTATCCAGAAAATACAGCGACGGGGCAACAATCGCCTCCAGGTTCTCGGTATTCTACCGACTCTGTTCAACGCTCATTTTAGCCAGGACAGGGCTATCCTTGAGGAGCTTCGAGCCTCTCTCGGCGGAAGCACTCGTATACTTGAGCCTATCAATCGCAGTACCGCCTTTGGGCGGTCTGCCTCCGTCGGCAAGCCGATCCTTGAGCTCGATCCCAATATCCCGGGAGCTCAGGTCTATTATAAATTAGCTGAGGAACTCATCACGTATGCCGTCTAAAAAACCAGATTTGTCAATGTTCAGGAAGGCTGTCGAGGATACCGCTACCCCTGATATATTCGGTCTCTCGACCAATTTTCCCAAGGTCGTAGAGATCGAGTTATCGAAAATTTTGCCCAATCCAGACCAGCCTCGCAAAACATTCGATCCCGTTTCCTTGCAAGAGCTCGCGCAATCCATTGAGCAGCACGGATTGCTGCAGCCAGTTACAGTCAAACCACTTGAGAATGACCTTTTTATGCTCGTCGCCGGAGAGCGGCGTTATCGCGCTCACGAGCTGCTCAATAAATCAACCATCTTTGCCATTGTAACTGATGGCAATGTTCAGGAACTGGCGCTGATTGAGAACGTACAGCGCGAAGACCTCCATCCAGTCGAGCTCGCCCAGGCTCTCTCTGATCTAATGGAGAGCCGCCACTACACCCATGAAGACCTCGGTCGTGTGATCGGCAAGGCCCGTAACACCGTCGCCTCGCTCCTATCGCTAAACAATCTCCTGGACGAAATCAAAGCAGAGTGTCCGACATCGGACACTTCAAAATCGGTACTGATCGAGATCGCACGGCTACCCAACAGGGAAGACCAGCTTCGTATGTGGGCGGAGATAAAGAGCGGCAGTTTCAAGACTGTTCGCGCTGCCCGCGAGAAAAAGGAAACCGGAGACATCCGAACGCCGCAGACACCATCGACCAGACTGCTTGCGGTAGGGCGAAGCTTCGCCAAGCAGCTCAACAAGCTTGCACCAGAGCAAGGCGCTTTCAATCGCGATCAAGTTCGCGAGCTCCGCGACTTGAGCACGCAAATCGTAGCGCTTATCGACGGCATCGTCAGTCCCAATACCTAATAATACCGTTGAAAACTCATACAGTGACGGAGACTAAACCTCTCCAGAACAGCCGAAATCAATAAACGGGGTGGCGTCCCAGCCGGGACTGAATGATCGGCAAGCGGTTCCACGCCGTCTGGTGCTTTGGGTATCAAGCCGCGCAACCGACCGGCGTTGGCGCACGATCGCCGATAAACCGGACCAGCTTTTTCAAGTTTTGGGCAGTGGCGGCAAGCAGAAACTCGTCTATGATACCGGTTATCCCGCGCAACCGCAGCCGTCGGAAGCTGAGATTGCGATTGAGATAAGCAAACAACATCTCGATCTTGCACCGCTCTTGGGCTGAGCGCTCGAAGGCTTCGGGTCCTTGCGATGCGTGCACCTTCTCGCGCTCGGCCTCAAAGAAATTGCGCGTGATGATCCGCTTGGTTTCCCTAGTGCAGCGCGGCTTGAGGGGCAAGCTCGACAATATTTCGGGCTCGCCTAGCACTACAGTTGCGAGTTTCGTTTCAGATGAGCTTGCTGCGCAGCGGCCTGATGGGCGCGTCGCCAGAGTGACCAGGCGATGATATGGGCGGGCCGGATACGGCGCTGGGCGAGGCGCACGGCAACGCGGCGGATTTCCTGGACTGACCAGTGGATGAGGGGTGGGTCCGGGCTATGGGAAGCAGCCCCCGTGTCACAGCGC
>JAFATF010000189.1 GCA_019244045.1 Acidobacteriota bacterium | reverse complement strand
GGCGGCTATGTGGCAAGTTGCGCAGAAGTCGCCGTTGATCGCACGAGCGGAAAAGTGAAAGTCGCACGCGTCGTGACGGCCTTCGAGTGTGGCGCGATCATTAATCCTGACGGACTGAAGAATCAGGTTGAGGGAGCGGCTATTCAGGGTCTCGGCGGAGGACTGTTTGAAGCCATCGATTTTGAGAGCGGGAAGATTCTCAACCCGCGATTTTCGCGTTACCGTGTCCCGCGCTTCGGCGATGTCCCGGTTCTCGAAACCATCTTCGTTGACCGCCAAGATTTACCATCTGCCGGGGCGGGAGAATCTCCTCTCATCGCGCTGGCCCCGGCGGTGGGAAACGCCATCTTCGATGCGACCGGCATCCGCCTCCGCTCGCTTCCGCTGGTGCCCAATGGTCTAAAGTTGACGAGTTAATGTCTCTGACAAAATAGAATCAATATGGCCGAGTTTGGAACATCGGCTTCACCCTGGCCGGCCCAAGAGCCTCTTCCTCTCCGGCCCCATCTCCGGCTCTGCGGTGGTGAACATCAACTCTCCGAAGGCTTTAACTCTCACCCTAGTACTGCAGTTGTAGATGTTTGTGGAGTATCATCTCCTGTAAATCATTGTAGGAGATGATCATGATTAAACACATTGCCGATCAACCTAATCAAACTCTACGAGAAGCCCACCACTGGGCTGGCAGATTGGAAACTATCGTTGAGTTAATCGCCCCACGCTTCGCCCGCTCCGAACCCCGCACTCGTGTGGCTGCCTTTTTGCGTGGTTTACTTAGCCCTATTGAGCGCAAAAACGGCTGGCAGTTAGCCGAAGGAGCTGGTCATCAGAAGCCCTATGGCATGCAACACCTCTTAGGCCGTGCAGAGTGGTCAGCAGATGAAGTGAGAGAGGATCTGCGCGCCTATGTGGTCGAGCATTTAGGTGATGAGGAAGCGGTCGCCGTGCTTGATGAGACCGGCTTCTTGAAAAAAGGCATTAAGTCGGTCGGCGTCGCCCGGCAATACAGCGGGACGGCTGGGCGCGTCGAGAACTGCCAGATTGGCGTCTTTCTGGTCTATGCGACCAGCAGTGGGCACACCTTTCTCGACCGTGAGTTGTATCTGCCGAAGGTGTGGGCCACAGATGTGAGGCGCAGAGCAGAGGCCGGAGTGCCCGAAGGGGTCGTGTTTGCGACCAAGCCGCAACTGGCGCGGCGGATGATTGAGCGTGCGCTAGAGGCGAAGGTGCCCTTCCGGTGGGTCACCGGAGACTCAGTGTACGGCAATGACTGGCGGATGCGCTCGTGGTTGGAAGAGCGGAGCATCAGCTATGTGCTCGGAGTGACGGCACAATATCGGATCTTCACCGGAGATGCGCGCCACTGGGCGGCTACGGTCGTCAGCAAGTTGCCAGAGAAGAAGTGGCAGCGGTGTAGTTGTGGGGCGGGCAGTAAAGGTGAGCGTCGCTATGACTGGGTGTGGCTACCGCTGCGCGAGTTGGAGGGTGGCAGACGACGGTGGTTATTAGCTCGGCGCAGCATCAGTAAGCCGGAGGAGATCGCCTACTATGTCGCCTCAGGGCCGCGGCAGACAACGCTGGAAGAGTTGGCGCGAGTCGCCGGGAGACGGTGGACGGTCGAAGAAAGTTTCGAGACCGGAAAGGGTGAAGTTGGCCTTGATCAGTACGAGGTGAGGAGTTGGACGGGCTGGTATCGGCACATCACGCTGGCGATGTTGGCGCACGCTTATCTGACGGTTATCCGCGCCGAGGCGGTGGCACAGCCGGAGGAGGAAAAAAAAGAAGGAGGGAAAGAGGGCCGAGCACCGAGCCGAGGAGTTGATTCCGCTGACCGTCCCAGAGGTGCGGCGGCTCGTCTGGTGGATCGTGTGGGGGCGCATGCCGACGCCTGAGCAGGTCATCAGGTGGTCGCAGTGGCGACGTGAGCATCAAGCCATAGCGAAGCGATGTCATTACAAAGGACGCGCCGCACGAGCGGTACATCTACAACTGTAGTAATAGAGCGGATTTCGTACGGGTTTACCAAAGGATTTCGCGCCAGTGGCGCTCATGCGGGCAAGGATGCCCGCGCTCCCAGCTATTCGCAATGGCAAATTGCTCTAATATTCTGAGTAATTCGCTTGGTAAACTCAATCGAAAACTGCTCTAACGCTCATGCAGCAAAGAGCAATCAGTGGATCTTCTCACTGCTGCACTGTTCTTTCGACAGGTGTCAGAAAATTTTTGCTCTCGCCGGAAGCCTGATCGAGCATGTGGCCGTTAT
>JAFATF010000686.1 GCA_019244045.1 Acidobacteriota bacterium | reverse complement strand
AGAGTAGGAGCACCCAAATTGAACCAAGCCCGCCGGAAGAGAACGTGCCAAAGCTTCGTGCAGCTCAGCGCGATGAAATGCAAGAGCCGGTCCGATAAATGGAGGCAATCGAGTAAGGTCCAGCATCTGAAGAGTGCGGCCGCGTTGCTCGCGTATTTGTACCTGAAGGATTGGGTAACTGGGGGCCTTAAGATCAACTCCCAAATGAGCCAGAATTAACGGCATTGGAGCGAGTACAATGCCTGCGCCCACCGGAGCGAATTGCGGAGTAAGTTCAAAGATCGAAATGTGGAAGCCTCGTCGCTGGAGAGCTAGCGCGGCGGTGAGGCCGCCGATTCTCGTCCAACGATATTGATTTGCTGCACTGTCGTCCCCTTACTGGGCCACAAGTATCCCGAGTGCTCGGCGGATTGCTAAGCGCATTTCTGCCGCGCTCGGTGCTAAAGCTGCCCACCCCGTGAATCCGTCTGGACGTACCAATGCCACGAGGTTGGGTCGTGCTTGCCATCTCCTCCAGAGCGGATCAGTTTTCTCAATGCGGCGCACAGTGACGGGAAACGGCAAACGTTCACGATCCAACTCGGACGTTGTCTGCTCAACGTTTTGCAGAATCTTTTCGGAAACATCAAAGATGAATACAGTCGATGTGAGCAGAGTGGCGCCAGGCGCAGAGCGACCGGCCCACTTTTTTTCTCCGAGGATCAAACAAGATTTGTTATAGCGAGTTCCAAGCATGGCGAGACGCCGTCCAGCCGCCCGCCGGAGCTTTCTGCTTCGTAATGCAAGTGCTAAAGCCGGTAGTGCCATTCGGAAGAGTCGCGGCCTTAGAGCGAACCGGCTTGCCCGTGTGGTAAACGGTAGAACTCCTGACAACGCCGCCGAATGTCGTTCCTGATTGTAGGAATCGAGGAGCCGCTCCATGTCTCCCCCCTGTAAGGCAAATGCAAGTTTCCAGCCAAGATTGTCGGCGTCTTGCATTCCGCTGTTCATCCCTTGGCCCCCAGCCGGGCTGCTGATATGAGCGGCATCACCAGCGAGCAAGACGCGTCCTCTCCGGAAACCAGCAGCTATCCGGGAGTGAATGGAGAACACGCCCATCCAGAGCTGCTCGAACGGTCCTGGTCCTAAAAGGCGAGCGACAAGGTCGGGCAGATTGTCTGAAATTAAGGCTTCCTCTTCGGTCTCCTCGACAGGACGGGTGCCCATTATCCGCCAATGAAATGGTTCATAGCGGATTGCTCCCACCAGTCCGGAGCGCGTCAATTGGACTCTGGGAAAAGGCAGAGTCCCGCGGAATGGATCGGGTACCTTTACGTCGCAGAGAAATACCCGAACTGGGAACGTGATCCCTTCGAGGACCTGTCCCCAAAGCTGTCGTACGCTGCTGTGCGCCCCATCACATCCAACCAAGAACGAGGCGGTCATTGTCGTCTTGACATTGTGGCTGTCGATGAACGTGACGACAACACTACTTGATGTCTCCTCGTATGAGACAAACTGGTGAGCAAAGCGAACCTCACAAAGCCCGCTCGCAAGTACTCCATCGAGGAGTATGGATTCCAAGCGGCTCTGCGACAGGAAAAGCATGCCAGGATAAGCTGTCTCGCTGGCAATTTCCGCAAAGCTCATTCTTAACGCAGCTTTACCCCGACTCACGTCGTGGAGATCAATTTGACGGAGGAACGTGCCTTCCTTCATGCACTCGCCAGCCAGCCCATACGAGTGCAGAATCTCCAGCGTTCGAGCCGCTACGGCGAGAGCTCGCGAGTGTTCGTCGATTTTTGTTTTCTTCTCCAGAACGATAGAGCGAATCCCCTGCTTTGCTAGTGATGCAGCTAAAGTTAAGCCGACAGGTCCCGCACCTACGATCATCACCGGGGTCTTCTCTATCGAACCGCTCAACTGCTCCTGCATTTCCGATTTCCTTTTAGAAGATTGTTCAACGATCCGCGGAGCGCCGTTCTGAAACATGTAGCACGTTTACTTCCGGCCGTGCTTGAGACATAGGGCTATCGGACAGTAAAGGATCGCCGCTCGAATAGAGCCAGATTGCCGATAAGCGGCAAACCCTGTTAGAGGCGTGTGTCGGTGGTGGCTTCTCGACCGCGCCGCCTCAGCTCAAGTCCTGAACCCTCGCCGGTCCGTCGGTTGGGCCAGAAAAGCTGGGCGAGCGTGCCACTTACCGTTCCAATTGACGCATTTCCCCCGATACGCCCAAAGGCTTCGCGGGAACGCTTCTCAAACGCGGCGCATAGTAACGTTGCGGACGACGGCCCTCGCAAACG
>JAFATF010000531.1 GCA_019244045.1 Acidobacteriota bacterium | reverse complement strand
GTGATAACTGCAGTTCTGCTTACGGCGGGCAAGAAGCGGTTCAAGACAGTCCATGCGAAGCCGGAAAAGACTATCGAAACGATGAAGGAGAACGTGGAATGGGTGAAAAGTCAAACCAAATAGAACACGAGATTCAAGCCGAACGGGGCCAGCTCGGACGGAACCTGAACGAACTTCAGTCCAAAGTGGAAGAAGTCACCGACTGGCGTGCCCAGTTTCAAAAAAGGCCGATGCTGTTGATAGGTATTGCCGCGGGCGGTGGGCTGTTGCTGGCCTCGCTGACGGGACGAAGGTCGCAATCCAAGCGCCATTATTCGGCGAACCGGAGCGACGGGGATTCCGAGCACCGACGCGGAACGGAACTGCAGAAGAACAAGGCTCTAGAGACATTCGACACGATCAAAGGTGCGATGATCGCCGTTGCTGCAAACACGTTCCAAGACTTTTTGGGGCAGATCATTCCGGGATTTCGAGAACAGTTCCAGAAGACCGCGCAGGAGAAACGTGCTGCGGCAGCCCCGGCAACATCCAGTGCCGCGACCCTAGCGTCGAGCACTCACTAGAATTGCGGCGTACTGATCTTACCAGCGTTTCGCACGAGCTGGACAAAAAGAAAAGAGAATGCCGCGTCGTGCTGGAGACCCGAAAGGGGTGCGGCAACAAATTCAATTACGAACCAGAGCTAGAGGCGTTCACGCTAGGCGGACTGCTGCCACAAGGAATGGGCGTGTCGGCTCTGTTTGCAATCCCGATACAAACCACTGCACAGGGGCAGTCAGCGACTCCGGAAAGAAACAATCCGCCGCATTACGCCGTTATCAACCTTGGCCCCGTGGGCAATCCGCCTGGCCAGCCGTACGGCATTAGCAACGGTCGCTTGGTCGTCGGAGCGGCGGCCGCCTCTGCCACCGTAATGCATGCCGTCCTTTGGTACAACGCACTGAAGATTGACATCGGCGCACACGGACTCGGAGGACCCAACAGTGCAGGGTTCGGCGTCAACGAACTTGGCCAGGTCGTGGGTACGGCCGAGACCTCAACTCCAAATAACCCAGACTTTTGCGGGTTCAACGCCTACGGATTTCCCTCATTGACTGCATGCCTCCCCTTCGTGTGGCAATTCGGCCAGATGTCCAAGCTCCCGACGCTCGGCGGCGCTAACCGCCAGGCCTTGGCGATCAATAATAGAGGCGAAGTGGCTGGGTTTGCGGAGACTACCTATGCGGACCCGGACTGCGCAGTATCTGAATTCAAGCCTGTCATCTGGGAGAGGGGCCAGATTCACGAACTCCCTACATATCCTGGCGACGCGGTTGGAATCCCGGTCGGGATCAACGACAAGGGTCAGGTGGTTGGCGGGTCGGCGCTTGCGCATCGTTTAACGCGGCTAGTGGGTTCTACTACTCGGATCACCACGCATTGCTTTGGGAGAGAGACGGCTCGTACCGGTACCGCGACCTGGGCAACGGCGGGACTGAGACGTCCTCTGTGGGGAATTTCGCCAGTAGGGACCAATAACCGAGGTCAGGTGGTTGGTCATTCGCTCCTGCCCGACAACGCAACGTTCCACGCCTTCCTGTGGACCAGAGAGACGGGAATGCAGGACCTCGGAACGCTTCCCGGGGATGTCTACAGCCTGGCCATTCACATTAACGACCGAGGCGAGGTGGTTGGCGCCTCACTAGACGCCAACTTTAACCTATATGCGGTTCTATGGGAGAACGGCACGCCGGTCGACCTCAATACCGTGGTTGTTTCGAACGCGGCGAAGTTGACTCCGGACTTGGCATGGCCTATCAATTCCAGCGGGAAGATCGCAGGTTTGGCCGTGACAAGCACCGGCGAAGCTCACGGCTTTCTGGCGATCCGTGCGATCGGGATCAAGCTGATGCAGAGAGCTGCTGGGATGCGAGATAAGACCGCGGCCAAGGCGACGAGAAGACCGAAACGATTGTAGAGCGTAAACGGTGGGCGAACTCTGAACGCTCACCACCGTTTCGCGATGCCGTTGGATTTGCGGCTGCCTACTATCTGCAAGTCATAGCCCTCGTCGGTTTTCAAGTTGCCGTATAACGCTAGGACCTTATCGGGAGTGAGCTGGCGGTGCTCAGCCGAGACACGGAGCAGAACTGACCGCTGATGGCGTCTCGCAGGTAAGGTGTTTCAGCGGGGTTCCTTTGTGCCTTTCACCGTACCACTGTGAAGGCTCTCGAAACATCTGCGAGTTGAAAACAGAGCTCCAGAACGGCTGTTGGGCGGCGCCTGACCGGAGCCTAAGCTCCGCGGCCTGGCATTACTTTTTATCTGAGCTGTATTGTTGTCTCCCCGTCAGTCGTCAAACACCCGATACACTCTTCCGCCACTGATAAAGCCGGTTTAGGACTCTCGAATATGACAACTGGGACGGCCTCTCCCGTTCCGCCCACCGCATTGCACTCCGATCGGCCGCTCCAGGGCGCTTGCAAGAACGCGGGCGCGCTTGCGGTCACGGTTGCGGCGCTCGGTGTAGTGTTCGGCGATATCGGCACAAGTCCGCTGTACACGTTGCAGGCTTGCCTCACGTCGGCAGATGGCAAACAGGTGAACCCTCAGGATATCTTCGGCATCCTCTCGCTCATGGTCTGGGCGCTCATCCTGGTCGTCACTATCAAGTACCTGTTCTTCATCCTTCGTGCCGACCACCACGGCGAGGGCGGCATTTTCGCATTGCTTGCGCTCGTGCCCGCTCGCTTCCGTGCGAATGCGAGTCGTGCCGGGCGCGTTAGTGGTATCGCCCTGCTTGGCGTCATCGGAGCGGCTCTGCTGTATGGCGATGGCGTGATCACGCCTGCCATTTCGGTGCTTAGCGCCGTGGAGGGTCTGACGCTTGCTAGCTCCGCGTTCAAGCCGTGGATCATCCCACTTACGTGTGTCATTCTTATAGCGCTCTTCGCGATGCAACGTCGCGGGACAGGCAATGTCGGCCGCCTCTTTGGCCCGATTATGGTGCTCTGGTTCGTGACCTTGGCCGTCCTGGGCGTCTGGCATATCTTAAAACGTCCGGGCATTCTGCAATCAGTCCTACCAAGCTATGGCATCGCCTTCTTCGCCCGCCATGGGCTGCACGGGTTTTTGGTTCTGGGCTCCGTAGTGTTGGTGGTTACAGGCGGCGAGGCTCTGTACGCGGATCTGGGGCATTTCGGGCGTGCGCCCATTCGCAGAGCTTGGCTTTGGCTAGTCTTCCCGGCGCTGTTGCTCGGCTATCTCGGCCAGGGCGCACTTGTGCTCTCGCATCCTAAGGCCATAGAGAACCCATTTTTCGCACAGGTCCCTGCTGGTCCAGCGACTATCGGCCTGGTCCTGTTATCGAGTGCCGCAACCGTGATCGCTTCCCAGGCCCTCATCTCGGGAGCTTTCTCGCTGACGCGTCAAGCCATGGTGCTGGGCTACTTTCCGAATGTGACGGTGCACCATACGTCGGAACAGGCTGAGGGGCAGATCTATATTCCTGAAGTCAACGCGCTGCTTGCGATTGGCTGCGTACTCCTCGTACTCACGTTCCGTGAATCCGTGAAACTCGCTGCTGCGTACGGAATCGCTGTCACTGGCACCATGACCATCACCTCAGTCTTGTTCTACTTCGTTACGCACTATGTGTGGAAGTGGCCCGGCTGGAAGTCTGTTGTGGTTCTGCTGTTCTTTCTCTCGTTCGATATTCCGTTCCTGGGAGCGAACGTTTTCAAATTCCTTGAGGGTGGCTACGTGCCTGTACTGATCGGCGCTTCGCTCATTGCCGCGATGCTCATCTGGAACCGCGGTCGGACCTACCTCGCCGAACGATACGCCACTAAGTTCCCCACCTTCGATCTCGTGCACGATCAGATCCGCCATTGCCTTACGCATCGCGTACCCGGCACTGCAGTTTTCATGGCGCCAAGTCCGGATCATATTCCGCCCATCTTGGTGCACTTCGTGGAGCGTTGTCGATCGTTGCACGACAACGTCATTCTCCTGTCCGTCCGCACCGAGGTGATCTCGAAGCTTCCAAGCGCCGAAAGATACGAACTGATCGATCTCGGAGATGGTTTTTGGCGGCTGACGCTGCACTTTGGTTATATGGAACAGCCGCTTGTAGTCACTGCACTTCGAGAGATTGTAAGAGCTGAACGCTTGCCCATCGATCTAGACGAGATCACTTACTACGTTGGCCACGAAACACTGAAAACACCCCATTCGGGGAAGTTGGCAAAGATCGC
>JAFATF010000038.1 GCA_019244045.1 Acidobacteriota bacterium | reverse complement strand
ATCGTGAATGGATGTTGTTTATTTCCGCTGGCAACCCGCCAGCGGAAATCGATCATCTTACCAATTGTGTCGACGTCCATGCGGTCCAAGGTTGATGCATCGACGATCCTTCGGCGGAAATTTCTAGTTCGGTAGTCTTGCAGCTTGGCACGAAATTCCTCCTGCGGAAACAAAACCAATTGCAATAATTTCTTATCGCTCTCGAAATTCAAAATTCTACGGATCGCCTCAAGCAGGGGCAGCTTGAGCTCCTGTGCTTCATCGATGATCAGGACGATGGTCTTGTTGTTGATCTCGCCGTTCTCGAGGAGGAAGGCTTTGAGCCGGTCCTCATTGTCCTTGAGGGAACGGCCCGGCTTGATCTCAAAGGCCTCATTGATTGTGCGCATCAAGGCATTTTCCGAAACATAACCGGGGTTGGTTAGCAGGACCGAGATGAACCCTTGCTCCTGAAAATGGTCATGCATAATCCGGGCAAGAGTGGATTTGCCGGTTCCAACATCACCATAAACGACCGACACACCCTTGCGATTAACGACAGCGGAGACTGACTTGTTCAAGGCGATAGCGTGAATGGGGGAGAGATAAAAAAACCGGGGAGAGGCAACGGTGTTGAACGGCTCTTCGATCAGCTCGAAAAATGGTTTGTAATCTATATGTCGAACGACTGATGCCATAGTTAGTGTTGTTTGCTAAGTATAAGTATACGAGTTAAATCCATTTTGTCAATAGTACAGTGTATTAATGCTTTTGATTGGTAAGGTATATTGAATGAAGTTTTAACAAAAATATGCTCCTACAATGATCTTATGCAGTCAGACAAGGATTATTGACAGCGCATTCATTGGGAGGTAATCGCACACGCTATGGTTCGATCTCGGAGATATCGGCATATGGCACGCACGGTTGAGGATATTGAACACCTTGAGCTGGAGAACCTATCAGATGAGCAGCTTCGCACACTGCAATCGCGGATCCGCGAGATCATCAATCAGCGGGTGCAGAGCCGAATTGATGAATTCCGTCTGATGGCCCGAGAAGCCGGGTTTGAAATGACGCTCTCCAGAATAGGGGAGGGGCAAGGGAGGCGCGGCCGTCCGCGAATAGAAAGGCAATCCTCACAGGATCAGCGCAGGGGCCCGCTTCCGCCGCTTTACCGCAATCCGGAGAACCCTGCCGAAACATGGTCTGGCAGGGGCATTCCGCCACGCTGGCTTCGGGAGCAGATGGAAAAAACCGGAAAACCCAAAGAGGATTTTCTCATTGTTCGGCAGGAGAGCAGGGAGCCCGCGGCCTAAGGTCGGCAGTGGGCAGTGTTTGACCGTGTTACGCTGCGGCTGTCTCCGTTGAGACTGTCTCCGCCTGTCCGTTTGGTTCGTGCTGTTTCGGCCGGGCCAGCACCTGGACGTCCTGTGCGATCACCTCAACCTCGGTTTTCTCAAGGCCCTCACTGTTGACGTATGGCCGGACTGACAGTCTGCCGGTGACGAGAAGAAGGGCTCCTTTTTTGACAAGATTGCCCAATGTTTCGGTCTGTTTGGTCGACCATACCAGGACGGTCAGCCAGAGGGTATCCTCATCCTTTCCGGAGTAGTCGGAAACACCAAGACGGAATTTGAGAAATTGTCGGCTGGTGCTTGTGGTCAAGAGTTTGGCATCAGCGCCTGCATGGCCAATAAACGTGCATTGATTAAATACGCTCATTCATAATCACCTGCCTTTCCGGGCAGGTTGGAAGTAGGGGAATAATAGCATGTCATCCTGACAGTGACAATACGAAGAGTTTTATAGGCCGGGGTATCGGATAGGAAACCGGGGGTTTCCTCTGCGCAATGATTTCCTACGGTGGCGCTATCGCTTCCCGTATTCCTCATTGCGCATTCACCTTCCTGTATTAAACAGCAATTACGGAAAGCAGGTTTGCTTTCCTAAAAACAATTTTGAAAGAGGGGAGGTGATGGCCGATGCGAGAACATAATAATCTGTGGTGAAATATATGATAATTCCGTAATACCAAATGGCAGGGGACATTGCTCTTGGTGCGGGGCATTCCTGCATGCATTGACGGTTGCCGAGGCATCCCGCCTGGTCGACATGTTCGAGGATCTCGCGCTCAGGCGGACAAAGAAACAGAGCTGGAAGGCGTCGAACAGGTTGTTAGACGAGGAAGCGGCGGCGCTGGCTATAGCGAAGGCAACGGCTGGCGCGGGCAAGTACTAAAGACGACGCCAGCAGGCAGGGCACCTAGGGAGCAAAATTCGCCAACTGAGAGGACAAAGAGGCTCGGGCGACTGAACCTCCTGCACGAGGCAAACCCTTGCTCTGCGGCCTTCCCGGACAATTTTTGGAAGTTGTCAACCGTTCGAGCGAAAATTCTTTCCTCAACAATCCAAATCCGTCAGCATGCCGGATGGGGCATTGTAGGGGAGCTCGTCTGATGTAGTCCCTGAACGTCTGAAAGCCCCGGAGTGTCCAGCTCCGGGGCCCCCAAACTCATTGCCGCTTGCGGCGGGGTGCATGTTGCCAACCGCACCCTCCCGCAAGCTGCCGTCGAAATCAACCCCTTTTCGGGGAATGGCGGAGCTTTGCCAGATGAAGCGCTACCGGCGAAATGCTGAGTACGTGCCAGATTTG
>JAFATF010000724.1 GCA_019244045.1 Acidobacteriota bacterium | reverse complement strand
TTATTGAACGCGATGGGCTGCTCCACTGTGAATTGATTCATCAAGCAGGGCCTGCATCTTTTTCGAAGCTTCCTCACCCAATCGCGATTGTTCTTCTCCCAACCTTGACTGCTGCTCGCCCAATCGGCTCTGTTCTTCCCCGAGCTTCGATTGCTGCTCGCCCAGAGCTGCCTGCTTCTCACCCGCTACGGACTGCGCCTCTCCAAACGCGCTCTGCAAATCGGCGATACGCGACTGCAGTTCGCTGAGCTCATTCTGGGAGAGCTCGCCATTAGAAGCCTTGACCTTGGCTCGAAGTTGCTGGAGTTCCTGCTCCAGCCGGTCCAGCGTCTCCGAACTCGGCGCATGCACCTTGACCTGTGCCTGCAACCCAGCCAGCCGGGCCTGCTGCTCGCCGAGAGCTGCCTGCTGCTTGCCCAGCTCCTCCTGGAGGTGCCCCAGTCGTTCTTGCGGCTTGAACAGATCCTTGGCGCGCTGTACCACCTTCGGATCGCTGATCATGTAGGGCGTCCCGTCGCGAACGAACCAGATGTAATCACCACTTGTACCGTTTCGGAAACGCCGAGCGCGCTCGGCATCTTCGCTGGAGCCGCTCATAGTAAGCGAGTCTCCCGAAACGATGACATACGGTTCTCGATCTGAAGACGACGACCACCACCAGTTCCGCGCCGGCCTTGCTGGCGGGAGCGGCCCGCTCGGGGGCACCGGAGCGACTCCGGGAGCTGAAGGTGCAGCGGGTGGTACCGGCGCGATGGTGGGTGTACCGGGAGATACCGGCGGAGTCGGCGTTTCTTGGGCAGTTACCGCCAGTGACAGCGGCATCACTGGCAATGGTTGCGCCAGAACCGGCGATTGCATGAAGCTGCAGCCCGCCGCGAGCACGACGACTGGGATTGCACAGACTAACAGCAGGACCCGATGTTGCCACGCAAACGAAAGCGAAACGCGCGATCCGCTGAGAATCCGTTCGACACGCCGGCTGATCGTTCCTGGACGCGCCATCGCCAGACCACTCAGTACCCGTTCTCTCCGCCGAGCGAGATCGATCAACAATTCCGCATACGACGGACGATCCGGCGCATCTCGCAGCGCCACTTCATCGCTAATTGCTTCCGCCAAGTCGGTCAATCTCCGCTGCAGCCACCACGAGAGTGGGCTCATCCAGAAAATGGCCCGATGCAGGCTGGCTAGAAACAGCACTAAGGAGTCGCCGTTCAAGACGTGTGATTGCTCATGCGCAATCACCGCACGTAGCCGTTCCGTATCCCACGTATCGAAATCTTCAGGTAGAAGAATCGTGCTGCCAATAGTAACCGGCATTCTGAGCACAGAACTCACGCGCACATTGGCGCCCCGAGTCCAGCTCTCCATAACCGGAGTGGCTTTTCGACGAATTCGTTCCGCGCGGTACAAACCAAACAACAGGCGTGCAAACAACAGCCCGGCGCCAACGAGATAAACGAATGTCGCAAGCGCTTGCCAATCATATTGCGAGCCGAACTGTTGACGCGGACCATCATCCGATTTGGGCGCCGTCTGAATGATATGGATGGGCGTCTGCGTCTGCAGCGGCAATACTGCCGGACTCTTCATCTGCAGAGACGGAACTCTCAAGACAGGCCATTTCATCAACGCCGGCATCAGCAGCGCTGCTCCCAACACTGTCGTCCACACGGCTCGCTCGAGGCGAACATTTCGCACGCGAAACGCCAACAGACCTAAGCCTGCAATCACTCCTACCGCGAGGGAACGAAGGGCCGCCTCTATCATCAGCGGAAGCATTACTTGTTACCTCCTCTGGCCTTAGCGATCTTTCCCGCCAGGGCCTGCAGCTCTTTTTGATTGATAACCTTGCTGTCCACCATGCCGGTGAGCAGTTCCTCGACCGACCCCTGGCAAAACCAGTCCACAATCTTTTTGACGGCTCGTGCCGCCACCTGTTGGCGAGCCTCCGCGGGACGGTAACGGAACGTCCGGTTCTCCACCGAATATTTCACATAGCCCTTCTCGCTGAGCCGCCGCAGCACGGTACGCACAGTAGATTCCTTCAAGGGCCGGCTCAACTTTTCGCGCACCTCTTCAGCGGTAATTTCCGGCTCCTGCCAGACGAGATTCATCACTTCCCGCTCCAGATCGCCGAGATCGGCCGGATCATGCTCGGCCAAAATGTTACTCATCGTAGTGCTACCCATTGTAGCAGAACTCGAGTCGGGAGCACAAGCCGGTGCCACTGTCACCGGAGTGATCAATGCCGATTCATTCGCTCAACCATCCGCCGCCGAGCGACTTGTACAGCGCCACCAGATCTGTCCGAATTGCAGTTTGGCTTACGGCTAGCGCATCACGTTGGCCTGAAATTCATGAATCCCAAGACATCGGGTTCGTATGCATACCAGAGCGTTCGAGCGTTGTCTAGCCTCAGCGACTGACGGATTGGATTGGATAACGGCCCTCAATGCTCTCGATGGCAGTTTTGGCGGCGCGCGACAGGCTGAAGACAGGTGTAAATCCGAACCCGCGGCCTTTGTTGGAAAGCTCGCCGGTTTCCTTCTTCTGAACCTCACGCAATGACGCCAAATCGGAACGGTCGCCCAGCTGCCCGATGACGGAGATAGCAGCAAGGCGGTCGGAGATTGCTTGGCTAGACAGGAACGCGCGGGCAATGGTAAGCGCTTCAGGCGCCCGGCGCTGGGCGAGAAGATGAAGCGCTTGCTCTCCCGTAATCCCGCCGCGGCGCGCGATTTCCAACAGATAGGAAATAGGCTCCTTACCTGGGCACATCGCAAGTCCATAAACAGCGTTGCTGGCAACCAACAAGTCACTATCGTGCGTAGCCGCGCCGAGCGCGGGTAGATCTTCGAGCCGGCCGAAGCCGCCGATTTCGCGCACCGCAATAGCGCGGACTTCGGGTTGAGGGTCGTGCAACGCGTCGCGAAAGAGATCCAGAGCTTTCGCCGCTCGCAGATTGTCCGCTGCGCAGGCGCGCAGATCCGAATCGCTCAGGGCACGGCGCATCGCGGCAAGGACATCACCTTGCGTTCTGCCGCGAAGCTCATAACACGCATCGTTGCGCTGCGTGGAATTGAGCGAACGATCTTCCATTTTTTCTACAAGATCAGTGGCGGCAAGCGCTGTCAGGGGAATCAACCAAAGTATTGTCTTCACAGCGAATTCTCGTTGAATGAGGGATTAAACGCCAGTGCCTGTTTGCGGTACTTTGCAGCGTCTCCGCTGTGGCCGCGCGCTTCCGCGATTTTCGCGGCATGCATGTAAAACATCGGCTCCGGCGTGCCGAGCGCGAGCGCTTTCTTGATCGCGACGTCGGCTTCGGCGGCCTTACCGTTCTTGAACAGCGCCCATGCGAGGGTATCCCAAGTGTAGATGTCGTTTCTAACTTCTAGCTCCGTCTTCGCGAGTTCCAAAGCGCGCGCTACTTTGTAATCATGGTTGGCGTAGATCATCGCCAGATTGCGATTGACGCGTTCCTTGGCGGCCTGCCCCAATCTGTCAATAACGTCAACCAGCTCCATCTGCTTTAGTGCTTCTTTGGGCTCGCCAGCTGCGAGGTATAGATCATGCAAAGCGCCTGCGTAGTCGGGTAGCGGGGTGCGAGCCTGGGCGCTCTTGTAAAGTTCGATTGCCCGCTGCGTTTGGCCGCGTATCTTTGCGACGTGGCCGAGGCCCGCTAACGCCGGGTGATAGTTGCTGAACAGCCTGAGCGCGGCCGAGTAGGCATGCTCGGCCTCGTCCAGACGCCCGGATTTCAGGTAGAAATGTCCGAGCTCTACGGTGCACCATGCGACGTTTTCCGGTATCGGGCTTCCCGCTGCGATGGCCTGCTTCATAATGTCGATGGCTCCGCTCATATCGCTATATAAGAAACGGAAGTATGCGGCTCGGTTGTAGCTGGAAAGATCGGGTTTGATGTCCATCATGCGCTGGTACGCATCGGCGGCCGCTTCGTACTGGCCTTCCTCTATGAGCGCATCGCCAAGCGTTCCCCAATTCCAAGCGTCATTTGGAGCGTCGTTCGTCAGGTGACGGGATGATTCGACGGCACCCTTGAAATCGTGCCGCTCGAGTTCAACCTCGGTGCTCAAGCGAAGGGCTTCATAGTTGTCTTTATCCTTCGAAAGAACGCTCTCCAAAATTTGGCCTGCGCGATCAAGGTAGCTGAAATCCGTAGTTTCGCGAACTTTTTGAATATATGTTGCGGCAAGCAAGTTCAGATAATGCGGTTCGCCCGGTTGGGATTGAGCGAGCTTCTGGTATGTCTGGATGCGTTGGTCGGTGTTGAGGCCCGCGACCTGCACCCCGAGTGCGCGATCTCTGAGGGCGGTCACGAACCGGTCGCCATCGGGATTCTGTCCGAGGGCCGGAATCGCAAGAAGGATCCAAACGAGCGCAAAGGGCGCGAAGCGCACATGCCGCGGGGCACCCGGGCCCTTGAGGCGTGGGTCGGGCGTTGTCCGCGATCCCATCAGCGCCGTGACCGTTTTGCGCGGGTTCCTTGAGAGTTTCATGCGCTCCTCTTTTCTCCAAGGAGCAGAGGCTACTGACCCCTGCTCCATGAATCGCGAGCGTTAGAGACCAGTCGGTATGCCTCGACTGTCCGTTCCTTCGATGCTGCTGTGATTGAAACCAGCATGGGGCGGGGCGTGGAAAGGGAACCGTGTGAGGTAGGGAATATCGTTCGAGTTTACGCCATCGCCGAGAGCATTGTTGGGAAAGATATTGAAGCCGGGTACGAGCACACCGGCGAGCGCACGGAAGCCGATGTCGACCACGTCATCGCCGATCCGGCGTCCGCCGACCGGCCACCCCGCATCGTCGCCTCTCAACGGCCCGAGCCGGTTCTGCCGGTCGGCCGGCGTGGGCGGGATCGCCAGGTTGATGCGCGTGATGTCCGGCACAAACACACCTAGGAGGTCTTGGCGCGGCGCCGGCGGCACCTTCAATCCGAAAACGCCTTTGAGAATTCCCGAAGCAAAAAATGGATCGCCGATAAAGCTGGAAAACTGTGCGTCATCCGCCGGTTTGCTCCGATTCCAGTAATCTTTCAAAGGCAGCGGAATCAAAGCCTCGACCGTGAGCGGATTACCCACACGGTCTACCTGTGACCAGTGGCCCGAATCCTCCGGGGGCCGCGGACTGGGACGAACAGTCACGAACCGGCGATAGGTGGACGCCCACGCGCCGATTTTTGCGTGTGGATCACTTGGAGAGGTGGGAATGGCGCCGTTCTCGGTGGCCATGGCTATCGGCATCTCGACCGAAATCAAGCTGATGTTATATCCAGCAAAGCCGTCGTGAGCCGCCGGATAAGGCGGCCCTGGAGGCTCGTCCGCCGAACCCTGCAAAATAGGCGCCGGTGGCCGGAAATTGAGAAAGTCAAACACGCCGGCCGAGTCGAAGTAGAACGCGTCGTCGCGCGGACCGGCAAAAACACGCATGCCGTTCGATAACTCGAATACACTGGGGGCCCCAAGATTCGCTTCGTAATTGGGCGTCGACTTCTCACCGATGTTCGGCGGCGCCACCGAAAGCGCATGCCCGTGCCTATCGGTCTCGAAAGTCTGTTTCTCGCCTGTCTTGAGATTAGTGATGGTTACCGAGTAGGTTTCGTACAGCAGAATCCCAGGGCTGTCAATCGAGTCGATCACCCCCAGATACGACAGGAAGGTGTTGTTTGGGCGTAGTGTGGTCTTAAACAGGACGTCAATGGTGATGTCCGGGTTGCCATCCAGCCCACGCGAGTTGTTGATATTAAACCGGTAAAGAACACTGTCCGAGAACTTATAGTAACTCGGCCCATTGTCGGGATTCTGAAACCCTTGCACGCTCATGCTCATCACGAGCCGGTCAGAGCGGCCGGTTTCGTAACTTCGAAAGATATAGAAGTCGTTCAGATTGGCCGTCTGGTCTTCGAGTATCAGGGGGCCGTTGCGATGGCTAGCGGCAAAGGCCGGCGCGGCCAACAAGCTCACTGCAGCGATTGTGAAAATGAATCGTTGGAACACTTACTGACTCCTTTCGGCATACTTAACGAACGTTGATAATACGATTGAGCCGGCGTAACCGGATGTCTCTGCGCAGCCGACAACAAGGCAGCAACGCGCAATGGTATGGCACGGCATTCTAGTCCCCGAGAAGTTAAAACAATTTCCATTTCTTGCTGATGCGGCAGCGGCTGACAGCGAGCAACGCCAGCCCAGTTACTCCAAGCAACAACGACGCCGGTTCTGGCGTGGCAGTGATTTGAACGGTGGCCGAGCCGAAGTTTGCCGAGCCGGTAAGTCCACCATCCGCCGAGAGATCCACGAAAATATCAAAGAAGCTGGTAGCCGGAAAGGTTTTGACATCGGTCGATTGCGAAAAGGATAAATTGATGAATGTAACCAATGACGCCGAGCCAGGGCAGCCGACCGGCGAGTTTACCCCGAACGAAGCGCCAGGACAGATGTACTCTAGCGCCGTATCGGCTCCATCGCCGGACGCGCTTGATTGGTTCAGTGTGAGCATGTCGCCAGTGAGCATCGGCCCCGAAGCTCGGAGCCTAAAGAACGATTCAAGGAGGTTCGGAGCTGTCGCCGTCGTCGAGAGCGAGAACTGAAGGGTTGGCGCGAACTGGGAACCGCCTGGAATAACGAGAACCTGAGATGAATTGATCGGCGTGGCACCGTTTTGCCCCGGTGCTAGTGCGAACTGTGATAGCGAGATGGCGCCCAGATCACATCCTCCGGCGCCAAGATTGATATAGCTTTGCAAGCTTCCGGACACGCAGGAACTCCCGAAAGCAGTACCTGCGATCAGAATTGAGCTAAACAACAAACTTATCTTCATGGTCCCCCCACGCTCCGTGGCATGCGCGACTAAGAGCAATCAGGATTCTTGCCCTCTAAAAACCTACCTTCAGCAGTTGAGTCTACGCACACGTGTAATCGATTGGATTGAGCCTGTGACAAAATCAGATGGCGCGTGACTATAAAAAGGTCCTAGTACGTACTAGGGAGAGTTTTCTAAGTACTGCTGTGTAGTGAATAGGACAATTCCTTCAGTCGAGAATGCCGCGGGCAGGCGCTACACATCCAAATGAGGCGGTCGAATCGTATCTAGGAAACAAAGTCAAAGCTAATCCAACGCCCGCGCCGATGGGCCGATTATGGAGACGGTTCTGACTGCAGAGCGCAAAAGGAGGTGGATGCGCGCCCCGAGGCAGGGAAAGGAACCCGCTGCTTTTGCGGGGCGCGCCAAGCGCACAGCCGATTGGTGGCGTTGTGCGCGATTCCACATCGGCCGCGGTCGTTTTGCGTGGGTTCCTCAGAGATATGCTGCTCCCATCGCCACAAAACGTTTGATAAACCTTGACGTAAAACGAAATGGTGACTGCTCGTAAGACTCGCTTCCGTCGATCGTTGCGCCTTGCCGCAGTTGCCTTGTGCTCGGTCTTCGGATTGGCGAGCGACGCAGCAGCACACCCCATGGGGAATTTCAGCATCAATCACTATTCCGCCATTCGAATCGATCAGGATTTCCTGGAATTGCATTATCTAATCGATATGGCGGAAATCCCCACATTCCAAGAAATGCAGCAGAACGGTACCGGCGCTCGACCTGACGATCCGCAGGTGCGGGCCTATCTCGCGGCAAAAGCCGAAACGCTTCGACGGAATTTGTCTCTTGTGCTAAATGGGAAACCGTTAGCGCTCCAAATCACATCAACAAGCATACTGTTTGCTCCCGGAGCAGCTCAATTGCCGACGATGAAAATCGGAGTAGTGCTTCGCGCCAGCCTGCACGACGAGCAACTTGCAGGAATCAATAATCTGCGCTACATCGATAGGAACTATCCGGAGCATGCGGGTTGGAAGGAGATTATCGCTTCGAGTGTGGAGATGAAGATTCTTAGCAGCGACGTTCCGCGGGAAGATCGTAGCGCACAGCTTACCAACTATCCGACGGATTTGCTCAGCAGCCCGCCACAACAATTGGAGGCCCTTGTTGCATTTCGCGCTGCTCCTTTCACGCCAGAGACCACTCACGCCGAATCTCGCCAGCAACAGCGGGATCTGAAGCCCACGACGCCAGAGCCGGCCATGCGGCTGACGCCAAATCGCCAGGCTACGCCGCGCAGCGGCTTCACGGAGCTCATGGCCGCGAAGCAGTTGAGCATCGGAATCATAATCCTGGCGGGTATCATTGCCGCCGGACTTGGCGCGTTGCATGCTTTAGAACCAGGTCACGGCAAGACCATCGTTGCAACTTACCTTGTCGGCTCGCGCGGCACGGCTGGTCAAGCGATGTTGCTGGGCTTGATCGTCACGGCGTCTCACACAATTGGCGTTTATCTGCTGGGAGCGATCACGCTTTGGGCGCAACGATACATTGTGCCGGAGCAAGTGTATCCGATTCTTGGCTTGCTTTCGGGTCTGACCATTACGGCCCTAGGTCTCTACCTATTTCTGCAGCGTTATGTAGGCGTCGCCATTGGCTTATCGCACAGCCACGCGGGATTCGAGCATTCTCACGGTTTGCTCGGGGGAATCAGCAGCTTGACAAGTGAAAGCGGAGCTCACGATCACGGAGCAGAGATCAAGGCCCTCACGGAACGGGCGGACCGCTTGGAAAAGCGTGTCCCGCTGCGAGAGCTCTTGGCGCTCGGCATAACCGGCGGGATCATTCCGTGCCCAGCCGCACTCGTCGTTTTGCTAAGCGCGGTGGCTTTGCATCGCGTCGGCTTCGGTTTGTTTCTGATCCTGTCCTTCAGCCTCGGACTCGCCGCCGTTTTGATGAGCATGGGCTTGCTGATGGTGCTTGGCCGTAATTTCATGTCACGGTTTCGAAATGAGGGGCCGCTATTCACGCGCTGGCTGCCGATGGCCTCGGCGGGAGTAATGAGCATTCTCGGGATTGGAATCGCCGTCAAGGCGCTTTGGACGGCCGGTATCGTGCAAATTCATTGGCCGGGTTAAAGCGGCTTCGGAATTGGGAGGGCTCACGTGTTGACTGCACTAACGATTATCCTTATTGGTTTCGCTCTGGGAATGCGACATGCTACCGATCCTGACCATGTGGTCGCGGTGACCACCATTGTCAGCAAGCAACAAAATATTCGCCAAGCCGCGCTGATCGGAATCCTCTGGGGAATGGGACATACGTTGACCATTTTTGTTGTCGGCGCGGCCATTATTCTTTTCAGGGTGAGCATCCCGCCGCGGTTGGGGCTGACCATGGAACTCATGGTTGGATTAATGCTGGTACTGCTCGGCGTATTGAGCCTCACAGGAATTCTGCAGCGGATCACCGGGTGGGTGAGGAGTCCACGCGCGAACGCGGACGGGAGTCTGGCTATGAATGGGGGCGGAAAAGGACTCGGTCCTTTCCAGACTTGCCGTCCATTGCTGGTTGGGATCGTGCACGGACTCGCTGGTTCATCGGCCGTGGCGCTCCTGGTTTTGACAACGATCCGCAATCCTTACGCCGCCACTGCGTATTTGGTGGTTTTCGGGGCGGGCACAGTGGCCGGAATGATGTTAATCACCGCTACCATTGCGCTTCCGTTTGCCTACACAGCGAACCGATTTGCCGGCTGGAATCGTGGCATGGGAGCCTTCTCTGGGCTTGCAAGTCTTATATTCGGCGGTTTTCTGACATATCAGATTGGGTTTGTGAACGGCCTCTTCACGAATCATCCTCACTGGACACCACAGTAGGAAGAAATCATATTCTTTATGTAGTATTCTCGCCCAATCGTCAAGAACTCTCTTTGCGGGATCGGAAACGCCCGGCTCACTGCCTCTGTTTGCGGACGAAATCTCTCAGTTCGGAAGCATTCACATCCGATATGGCCCAATAGGTCATTCCGGATTGGGTCCAGTGAACGAGGTTGTAGCCTTTAATCGCGAGCGTTTCAGGTTCGGAATCGGCCTGCGAAGTTGGCCATAAGAAAAGATTAATCGTGTGTTGATGGCGCTTGTATAGAAGCGCCGCTACGCGCCGGTTATCCAGATAATCCAACCGGCCGCCAGTGAGCGGAAACCCCTGAGCCGCCAAGTCCTTGACGACTGGCGCAAAGTCGAGCTTCCCGCTGAACCACGGTTTTACCGTATGTTGATCCGAGGAGGCGACATCGGTCAGGTGGTCTGCCATCAAGGAACGGATGTGACTGGAGACGACTTGTTGCGCAAGCACGTTTGTAGAGGAAGGCCGTAGGAGCGTGCCGAAAAATATTGCCGAAGCGACAATAAGAGCCGCGATGCTGGCTGCAATGCTCACCGGACGCCAATTGGGAAATGTTGAGGGAATCAGGTGCTTTCGTTGAGAATCCTTATCTGACCGTAGCCGGGAGCGTATTCTTTGCTCCAACCCTTTGGGAGCATTGAAATAAACACCATGCTTTTTGAGTGAATGCTGCAAAACATCATACTCGTCACGAGCGAGACAGCATCTGTCACAACCCTTTACATGAGTCTCGACCTCCAGACTTCGGACAAGGTCTAGTTCTCCGTCCAGGTAAGCGTCAAGCAGCTCCCGTGCTTCTTGACAGCTCATGTCTTCGCTTCCCTGGTGGATTCGAACAACCGGAGTTGCAGCTCCTTGCGCCCACGGGACAGACGAGACATTACAGTGCCCAAGGGAACTTCGAGAATGTGGGCGATCTCCTTGTAAGATAACCCTTCCAACTCCCGCAGGATCAATACCTCACGATATTCGATGTTCAGTGCCTCAATTGCATGGCGGACCAGATCGGAATTTGCCTTTTCGATCAACTCCGTTTCGGGGTCCGCATAAGTACTTTGAGGCTCTTGACCGCTTTCCTGAAATTGCGTAACCGTTTTCCCGCGGTTTTCGCGCAACCAGGTATAACAGGTGTTTCGCACAACCTTCAGCAGCCAGCCACGTGAATCTCGGCCACTTTGAAAGGTATCGAACGAACGTAGGGCGCGAAGATACGATTCCTGCACAACATCTTCTGCGTCTTGTTCATTCCCGGTAAGCCACCGCGCCAGGTTGTAGGCGGCATTCAGGTGGGGTAACACGGTTTGTTCAAAGCGGTCACGTCTAGCTTTCCATACCGCATTGGTCGTCACTTTATTCCAAATATTTTCCGTCACGGGCGGACTTCAGAGGGGTAGCGCAATACAAAACGACGCTGTCGCCAGTTTGTCAGCATTCAGTACTCTGCACAAGCGGGAATAGAACAGCTCTGAAAGGAGTATTCATCATGTGAGAGCTTCTGTCTGGCGCCGCTCACTAGTGCCTGTCGTTGCACTCTTTTTTGCGGCAGTTTGTTGGATCGCAATTCATCCTTTTGGACGAGTCAAGCAATTCGATCCCCATCCGGCCGGCATCTCTGATTTGACAATGCCGCTCGAAGTCAAAACGCTGATACGGCGATCGTGCCAGGATTGCCATTCATCTCAGACAGTGTGGCCATGGTACAGCTACGTACCACCCGCATCGTGGTTGATCGAACGGGATGTGGGTCGTGGGCGGGATCACTTGAACTTCTCTGGTTGGGCTCGCTACAGCGCTAAGGAGCGGGAAAAACTGTTAGCTGACATCGCTTCCGTCGTGAAGAATCACGAGATGCCGTTGCCACAATACGAACTGATTCATCTTGACGCCAAGCTCTCGGAGGCAGAGATAGACATCCTGTACCAGTGGGCACGCCTCGAGCGCAGGAAGCTGAAGGCCTCATCGACATCATCCCCTTCCCCGAAACTTTTCTTGGGGCAGAATTCACACCTTTACATCACGAACCGGTAACCCACACCATGAATCGTCACAAAGTGTCTGGGGTTCGCGGGATCCGGCTCGCATTTATTCCGTAATTTACTTACATGTGCGTCGAGCGTGCGAGTAGTCGCATCTCCGCTATAACCCCAAACTGATTGAAGCAGTGTCTGCCGCGTAAGTGCCAAGTCCACGTTGCTTAGGAAAAACAGCAATAGTTTATACTCGCAGGGACTCATCATTACTTGCTCGCCGTGGCTGGTGACGATTCGGCGTTCGCGATCCACTTCCATATTCCCGAAGTGGATCACGGGGGCCGCGTTGGCCCTACGACGACGTAACAGAGCGCGTACACGTGCGACGAGTTCCCGTGGCGCAAACGGCTTCACAATGTAGTCGTCCGCGCCCGCCTCCAAAGCCAGAACTTTGTCCATCTCATCACTGCTATCGCCCAAGACGATGATGTGTCCCTTGTCATGGCACGCCGCCAATTCCATGCATAATTCCACTGAGCCCGTGCCCGCCATAGGGACATCGATCATCAAAATGTCCGGGTGCAGCGTGCAAATGTTGTGCACGGCTGCTTCCCGGCTGCTAGCGAGAATCGGAAGGAAATGCTCCCTTTGCAGGACCATCCCTAGAAAACCGCTGGCCCTTTCGTCTTCGCTGACTATCAGAATGCTATCCATGTTTATTCCACACTCCCCACTGACTTCTCCTGTGCAACCGTAATCGGCTTGCACCGATAGTCCGACTCGCTTGGACGGAGTCGGACCTTTCAGGACTTGCCGCTTTCGAAATTCTTGTCCGGTAATGGCTGCTTTAACTGCTCCTTAATGAACACGGAACAGTTAACCAGCGACATTCCTTCCTTCATGAGACTGCGAATGAGCGCGGCCCCGGCTCGGTCCACAAATATGACATCGGCAAAGTCGAGAACCACGCGCGCATGTTTGGCACGCGCCATCCCGCATGCTTTCTCCAGTTCACCGACCCACTCGCCAGCCACTCGTCCCGCAAGTTGCAACGTCGCCTGCCCTGGCACGGAGGATCCAGATATCTTCAGCATCACTCGCAGCGCTGCAATAAAAACTTGCCGGAATAACGGAGGGGAAGCACGTTGCGTGCCAGAGAGAAGGAGGACCGGCTAACGCGCTAACTGCTGGTACTTGTGTGAGGGCCTCGACCACACATCACAGTCGCCCACGAAATATGGTGGCCGATGACAAAAGCTTGGTGGGAGGCGTGGAATGGCCACCGTATTCAGTGGAGGTTTCTATGAATGCCTAGACGCTTCAGGCGCCCCCGTAAGGTGTTCGGGTGCATATCGAGAATTTTTGCGGCGCCATTCGGCCCCTCGATTACCCAACCAGTCCGTTTGAGTACGGCAAGGATGTGCTGCCGTTCAGCATCTGCGAGCGGAAGAGGAGGCACGTCTTCCTGTTCGGAAGGCGTACCGCCAGTCGGCCGAGTTGATGCGGAAGCGTCCCGTCCTTCGATCTTTGGAATGCTCGATCCTGGCACCTGGAAAACATCGCGATCGAAGTTGAAAACAGGGCCGGGCGAGAGCACGACTCCTCGCTCGATGATATTCTGCAATTCCCGGATGTTTCCAGGCCAGTTATACCGCACAAGAAGGTCCATAGTCTCTTCGGAAACTGCCGTAATTTTCTTTCCTAACCGTTTGCAGGAACGATCAAGGAAAAACATTACGAGCTGCGGAATATCAGACTGGCGCTCGCGCAGCGGCGGAACTCGCACGGGAAGGACATTCAAGCGGTAGAACAGATCAGCGCGGAATGTGCCGGCTCGCACCGCCTGTTCCAGGTCTCGATTACTGGCGGCGACGATGCGAACGTCCACGCGAACCGTTCGGCTGCTGCCCACCGGCTGGAACTCGCGCTCCTGAAGCGCACGGAGTAGTTTGACTTGCGTGTCCAGCGGCAACTCGCCGACTTCATCCAGAAAAAGCGTGCTTCCATCTGCAAGCTCGAACCGTCCGATTGCGCGTTCTAGGGCTCCTGTGAAAGCGCCCTTGACGTGACCAAACAGTTCACTTTCCACGAGGCTCGAGGGGATGGCGCCGCAATTGACGCTCACCATAGCCCGTGCCTTACGGGGACTCCGGGCGTGAATGGCGCGCGCGATCAGTTCCTTGCCCGTGCCCGTTTCCCCGCTGAGCAGCACGGTCGCATCCGTCGGTGCCACCATTTCCACTTTTTGCAATACATTCATTAGCGCGGCACTACTGCCCACGATCTCCTCAAAATTGTGCTCGCTGCGGATCTCCTCCTGGAGATAGACATTTTCAGCCTCGAGCTTCGCCTTAAGTGTCTGGATTTGCTCATAGGCTTGCCTCCGCTCCGTAATGTCGACGAAGGTCACGACCGCGCCCAGGATCTTGCCGTCTCGAATAATCGGGTGAGACCAATACTCGACGGGAAAACTAGTACCATCTTTTCTCCAGAAAACCTCATCGTCTCGGTGCACGCCTTGATTTTCGAGAAATCCGCGGTAAATGGGGCACTCCTCGAGCGGGTAAGGGCTTCCGTCTGCCCGGGAATGGTGCTCTGTTGCATGCATGTTTTTTCCGAGCAACTCGGCCGGGTTATCGTACCCCAGCAAGTCTGCCGCGGCCTCATTGCTGAAAGTACAGGTGCCGTCGGGTTCGCAGCCAAAGATGCCTTCAGCGGCGGAATCGAGTATCAGCCGGACTCGCGCATTAAGTGCCGCGATTTCCTCATACGACTTCATGTTCTCGATGGCCAGCGCGATCTGGTTGGCGACATCGTGCAGGAAGTCTGCATCGGCTTCTGTATATTGGCCGATGTTCTTGCTTAATACGATCAATGTCCCGAGCCGGTTTCCATGGCAGGCCAGCGGAACGATACACAAGGAACGGATGCCTTCGCTCATTGCGAGTCGTTCTGCTTCGTACCGCGCCTCCTTTTCGAGATCACGGCGCAAGAGTGGCTTTTGGTTGTCGAAGACCCAGCCTGAAGCGCTGTCCTGGCGACTAAGGGTAGAACCCACCACAATCCGCGATTCGTGCCCAGTCTCCAGGGCAAATAAACGCAGCAGGTCCGTTTCCGGCTCGTAGATGTTAATCGCCGCGCGATCGAAGGGCAGAACCGGCCTTAATGCCTCGCAGATGGCGTGCAGCAGTTCATCTCTCTGCAGACTCGTGACAATCGCATTATTGATTTCCAACAGAGTGCGATAGCGCTCTTCCAGCTTGGGTGCCGGTTCGAGAGCTGAGGGCCCCTGCATGTGTGGCCAATAACTTCCTCGCGCGTCATTTTACACCTTTATGTGGTGGCATGCAGTTCGTACCACGCATCCGAGAAGAAGAGAAGCGTCTCACTCAATTCCTTGCTGATACGCTCTGGCGTCTTGAGCGCATTCCGGTGCTCGAAGCCGACATCTACGCCATAGGCCGCCGGCAACTCCAGTGAGTGAGGATTCCTCGGACTGGCTCATCTCACGATCAATCATGAAACGAGAAAGGAAGAGTGCTTAGGCGAGCAATACACCCGAATTGATAAACCCTTCCGGACT
Organism: Acidobacteriota bacterium; assembly: GCA_019244045.1. Lineage (GTDB taxonomy): Bacteria > Acidobacteriota > Terriglobia > Terriglobales > Acidobacteriaceae > Gp1-AA122. The sequence goes on along the minus strand of JAFATF010000724.1, from coordinate 113 downwards.
AGAACGAAGCCGCTGGCGCGGCGGACGCCCGAGGCGTGATCGCATTTGGAGCGAAGCCGTGGCGGTGCCCTGAGCTAGCTTCGGTCACAGAGAAAGGAGTCTCTGTGACGAAA
>JAFATF010000685.1 GCA_019244045.1 Acidobacteriota bacterium | reverse complement strand
GGCTGGTCTCGAACAGCAACGTTTGCATGGTTCGCGTGACCACGGCTGCCACGGCGATGCCAGAAACGACGCCGAGTATCACGAGTGAAAGCCTTTGTAATCACTGGTCTCAACTCTTACGCAACGTCGGGATTGCCGGTACCTTCGGGAACTTCGGGATGTCCTCCGGCTTGATCCGGAAGGCCTCCGGATATTTGTCTGGGTTGGTGTTTTCCTCCGCCTCACTCGAGCGCCACGCATAGAGACAGGTCTTACAGCTGTACATCGTCCATACTCCGGCGATCGGCGAGTTGCTCAGGACCTCGATCGCAGCGGACCTGCAGCGCGGACAAACGAGAGGGTGCTGGCCTTCTTGTGGCTGGCTCATTTTCGCAGCTCCTTCAACATCGTACCTAGCTTCGCGCGCCATTCGTCTGTCTGCGGTGGATTGCTCAGCTGCTGGCCGAAGCTGCCGCGCGTGTCGGGCGAGATTGGAGTGGTCGCGTCGATAACCATTTTGTGCGACATCCCTTCCGGCTGGGAGGCCGGATCGAGCACGTCGATGGACATATTCGGCAGCATGATCACATCTCCCGCTGGGTTGACCTTAACGGACACGGCCCACATCACCTGCTTCATATCGAATGGGTCCACGTCCTCATCGACGACGATCACGATCTTCGCGTAGCCGAGGCCGTGTTGCATACTCATCACACGCAGACCCACCGCCTTAGCGAAGCCACCATACCTGCGTTTTGTGGAGACGATGACGATCAAGCCAAGCGTGAAGATGGCGTTGACCGCAACCACCTCCGGAATCTCGTTCTTGAGCTGAATGTAGATTGGCACGCTGGTGTTAACCGCACACATATAATCCAGCTCGGTCCAGGGCATACCAAGATACAGCGCCTCGAAGAGTGGGCTCTTGCAATGTGACACGCGGTCGACTTCGATGACCGGATAGTTCCGGCACCCGGAGTACTGACCTGGGAATTCTCCGAACGGGCCTTCCAGCTCACGTTGGCGAGCAAGGATGCGGCCTTCGAGAACATATTGCGATCCCCAAGGCACATCGAGCCCCTTGGTGCTCTTGACAACCGGGTATGGGCTGCCTTGGAGTACCGCCGCCATCTTGTACTCGGACTGATCATAGAGGATCTCCATGGCGCCGCAGATCGCGATGATCGGCTCGTTGCCGATGGCGATGACGATGGGCAGATCCTCTCCTCGTTCTTCCGCATGCTCCAGGTGTATCGCGATGTCGTGTTGTGGAACCGGCTGTATGCCCAGTCGATTCTTACCCTTCACCTGAAGCCGGTATATACCGACATTCTGCACATCTTCGTTGTCCCAATCGTCAAGATCACGGCTTACGACGCAGGCTTTGTCGATGTAGAAGCCGCCGTCAGCGCTGTTGAGACGGAAGAGTGGCAGTAGCGCGAAGAGGTCCACGTCTTTTTCGATGACAATTTCCTGCCAGGGTGCACTATCGCGGTGCTCCATCTTCCCAGGGAACTGTTCGTAGCGGCGGATGAACTCGAAGAACTGCTGGTTCAGCGAGGCGTTTTTCTCCATGCCCATCATAAGGGCGAGGTTTGGCCACGAGCCATGCGCGTTCATCACCACCTCGGCGGTCTCGTAGCCCTTAATGCGGTTGACGAGAATCGCCGGGCTCGTTTCACCAGCGACCTGGTTAATGGCCCGCGCAGCGGCAGCAAGATCCGGCTCGAGTCTGACCTCCTCGGTGATGCGAAGGAGCTGCCCCTCTGTCTCCAACACCTGGAGGAATTCACGAAGGTCTTTGAAAGATTTCATGACTTCACTTCAGTTCGCCTCCCGGTCGGATGGGAAGCCGCCCGGAGTGCTGCAATCTGTCTTTTCCAGCGGTCAAGCACCTGTGACGGCTGATCGACGGCAAAGCCGATCCCGCTCGTAACGTCCGCATAGGATGCGACATGCACACGGACCGTTCGACCTCCACCTCAAAAAATGCAAGCGGCACTTCCTCTGTGCCCTGGCCGCACCTGCGGGCGCGCATACCCAGTTCACACATACCGCCATCGAGCGACAAGCTCAGGGTGAGCCGTCCGTCTCGCACCAGGTTGGCGGCGGTGCCGGAGTTCGGAAAGATTGCAAAGCGTATGTGTCCGCTTGAGAGAGCGAGGGCCGCGCCGGCGCTGAGCAGGGTGGCTTGCGGCCAAACCTCGATACCAACGGTCGAAAGACGGAGCGCTTGGGTCCTCACAAGCAGATCCTCACCGTTGGGCAAGCTGAACACGCCAGCGGGAATATCATTCGCGGAATGATGCGGGGCGGAGTGTAGACATGTCGGTATCCCAATCGTCTCCGGCTCACTAACGAGATAAAGAACGCGTGCACTGTCAGCCGCGTTCCTCTCAGGACGCATCTTACACCATCGTTTCGTCTTCGTTTTGAGCCACTACCTTTACGCGGGTAAATCCACTTGGACGAGTCACGCGCCACCATGAGAACTGGCCGCTAATCGTAGCCCGTCGCTGACGCTCGCCCGATTAGCGCCTGCTGCACGTGCGGTCCAAAGTATCCCGCAAACTGGTCCGCCGATGAGTAGCCATCGCGTTAAGGCAATCTGTAACGACGTTCGCAGGCCGCGGCACCACGTCAAGCCGCTTGCGTTAATGTTAAGCTCAGAGCTCCGACACAAGTACCGGCAGAGTTCCTGCCACTACTGCTGCACATAAACGAGGTCGAATGGCGAACTTTTCTGTTAGCGCGCTTCATCGGTATTGCGAGAACTCGCGTCGACACGCCGGCACTTGCCGGATCACGAAAGGCCACAAACCGGAAGAAAGATCGAGTCGCGGTCAGGCGCAGATTGCGGGACACGACCGCATTCTTCCGTTCCTTCTCGATTGCGTCGAGGAAGCGCAGGATACAAGGAGCGTCGAGATGCGAGATCGTCAGTGCAGCCGGTCCAATGCCGGTGCCGCGATGGATCGATCCTAGTAGCAAGCGAAAAGTGTCTCTGTAGCTGGCGACGGTTTGATCGCTGAGACGCTTTTGCGCTCGGAGATGGTCGACAAAAAAGCTCTTAAGCAAGGGCCCCACCAACGTCGATGCACTCATCCTTTAACGCCTCCGTCCTGCTGGTGTGCTTCCACACGAGCGGACGGCCACTTCGAGCAGTTCTGCCGTGGCCGTCAGGTACCAGTAGGTATCTCTGGGGTCGAGGTGCATCAAATCGATCGTGAGGATTCGCTTTGTTGAGAAGAAGCCGCCGACCACCTGGAATCTGATCGCTCCCGGTGAATACGGATTCTATTCGAACGTGAATCCCGAGGTCGACCATCCGCGCTGGAGCCAGGCGACAGAGCGCCGGCTGGGCGAATTCTTTAAGCGGCCTACGCAGAAATTCAACGGGTACGGCAGCCAAGTTGCCAGTTTATACAACGGAATGGACCTGCGGAAAAACTTCTAGCAGCGTATTGCTCTATGTCAATCCGGTGGTTAAAGCTCGCTACTTTTCTGATCTGTTTACTGCCAATCGTCACCCTGGGCTGGCGCGGAACGCACGAGGCCCTCGGCGCCAACCCTATAGAATTCATTACCCATTCGACTGG
>JAFATF010000630.1 GCA_019244045.1 Acidobacteriota bacterium | reverse complement strand
GAGAAGCACAGAAGCGTACCACAGGAACCGTGCAGCCCAACGTAAAACGACACTTACTTGCATACGCGACGAACAAGACCCATTCTATGGTAGCGTGACTGGCGAGAACAGGCGTGTACACTCAAAACTCCTGCCCGCCATTCTGAGATCCCGGTAGGGATACCGCTTGCGCGGTACCCCCCGGACGGACCCGGACGGGCGCTTCTTAGCGCATCCGGTTCTTATCTCGGATGAGTAGCGGCGAAGCGAACCGCGGGATAGGGGTGGAGCGCGCGGGGTTCAGGAAACCACCGGTCTTGCAGCTCGAGCATCTTCTTCCAGGGTACGCGTTGCTGGCTTCGACGGCACAGTGTGTGCCACCAGAGCCCCAACAGTCGATGCCGGAATCGTCTCATGCTGCCGATGTTTCCTGGGACCGCGTAGTAGTTGAAGTAGCCTTGCACGACCGACTTGAGCCATTCGCCAGTTTGACGCACCGGATCGTGCATGCGTTGACGAAGCTGCTGTTTGATCTCTCGCAGCTTACGTTGCATGCGCTTGCCGATCGTCAGGCGCCGCACCGCGAACCCTGTTCTGTTCTTCCCGCTGATGTGCGTGAATCCCAGAAAGTCGAACGTCTCCGGCTTCCCTTCTCCTCTTCGTTTCCGGTTCTCTTCGGCAAATCTGCCGAACTCGATCCGGCGCGTCTTATCCGGGTGTAGTTCCAGTCCGAACATGGCCAGTCGCCCCCGTAGGTTCTCCAGGAATCGATCAGCGTCCGTCCGATACTGGAATCCCGAGATGATATCGTCCGCATAGCGGACGACTACCACCTCGCCTTGCGCCCACTTCTTGCGCCAGACGTCCACCCACAGATCGAAAGCGTAGTGCAGGTAGACGTTGGCGAGGAGCGGTGAAATCACCGAGCCTTGCGGACTACCCGTCTTCGGTTCCGACCATTTGCCTTCCTCCATTACTCCCGCTTTCAGCCATTTCTGGATCAGCCGCAGTATGCGAGGATCGGCGACGCGATGCTCCACGAACTTGACCACCCGGCTTTTGTCGAGATTGTCGAAAAAGCCGCGTATGTCTGCATCCAGAATGTAGTTCACCTTCTTCGCCACGAGCGCGAACGACAGCGCATCCAACGCGTCATGCTGGCTGCGCCCCGGGCGGAAACCATACGAGAATCCGAGAAAGTCCTCTTCGTAGATCTGATTGAGGATGGTAGCCACGGCGTACTGGACAAGCTTATCTTCCAGGGCTGCGACGCCAAGTGGACGTTGCCGTCCATCTTCTTTCTTTATGTACACTCTTCTCGAGGGCAGCGCTCGATACGCTCCGCGATGAACCCGGCCATGAAGATCAACCAGCCGATCTTCCAGCCCGGTCTCGTACTCCTGCCAGGTGACCCCGTCCACTCCGGGTGCAGCTTTCTTCTTTAATGAGTAAAAGCTCCCCCGCAGTAAGTCGACGGTCAGATGGTGGAGCAGGGCGGTGAACCTCATCTCCTTGTTTTCCCGTGCTGCTTTCCGCACGCCCGCCAGCCCTTGTGACACGCGTTCCCCGCTCTGTGTCGAGTGCGTGCTGGGTTGACCGGCGTTCTCCTTGATCGACGGCCTTCCCTCCCTATTCTCCGCGGACGATGCTTTGTCGTTGTTCGAATAGTTCATCGGTACTATTCCGTCGTGTGACTCCTCGGGGACGTACGTATGGGCCGTGCGGCCTAAGCCTTCGCCCACCGCCCTGCGGCCTGGTTAGACCGCAGGTGCCTCCGAGGTCTCCCGGTTCTCGTGCATGAAGTTTATAGGCGTGTCTAGGGTCTTCGACTACGCCGGACTGAACAGGAACTCGCGCTAGCGCCCCTGCTCATGTTGCCTACCGCACATTACAACGACGGCGGCGTCCGGATTGCATCTTTTCGGAGCTGAATACCTACCCCGCCTACCCCCTGCCAACGCTTCGGCGACACCCTCACGGGAGGCACCGCATGACTCGGGGCCGAGCGGATCGCTAATCCTTACTCGTAAGGCTCTTTCATCCTCTGCTTCATGCCGGTTTAGCCCGGCGCACTGTAACGGGGATGTTTCAACAGTTGGGTGATTTTTCCGGAAGCTGAGCTGATTGCAACGTCGATTTGAGTCCCCCCTCATATATACTTTTGGACCGCCGAGGGAGGCAAAGATGCGCAATTT
>JAFATF010000626.1 GCA_019244045.1 Acidobacteriota bacterium | reverse complement strand
TCAAAGCTGGCCTCGTTCCGCTGCATTGGTCGGCGGCTTCTTTAGCCTGGCTGGCAATCGTATCCACCACCGAGTCCGCTTTGGCGCTCCGTATCATGACTGCAGCCATTGAAAAGTCGTGCTTGCCTTGAAACAAGAGATTGGCATTCCGCACGCCGAAGCGCTGTTCAAAGAAGGACAAAAGGTCGGGATCGCCCGGCTCGGGCCAGCGATCGAGTCCATCGAATGAATAATCCACCCGTGCAAGTTCACTCGATGCCGAGCCCTTCTGCTCTACGGCAGAAGTTACGACTGAGGCGATGCCGGACAGTTCCTGTACGGATTTTCCGAGGCGGTCGGGAATCGTTATCAAAAATACGGTGGCAGCCGGGCTCGCTGGCGACTTGTTGCGTTATTGGCACTAACAAATCGGCCAAACGGTTTACCTCCTGCCGATGAATCTTTCGACCGGTGTCGCCGGAGGTGGTCTTGCACTCAACCTCAATCTCGACAGCTCCTTGACGCGCCAGAAGATCGAAACGTGCGGCTCCCGAATAATCGATGAACTCGATGTCCCACCCTTTTTGCATGAGATGGGTCGCAATGTTGATTTCATAGGCAAACGGTCGTGCGCCGTTGACGCCATTCACGGCCTCGCGAAGACGGCCCTCGAAGGGAATCTTGACGTCAGTTGAGAGCGCGCTGTGAATCCGATGAGCCGGGACGAGAAAGCTATACAGTGCGTCGTACTCATCTCCCTTCGGCCGCCGCCCGGTACTCTTGCAGTATCTCCGCGCCTTGGCTAAGGCGAGTTCTAACGGGAAGTTATTGCGGAAGTGGGACGCTAAAAGCGGGTTGGTTCGCTCCTGCTGCTCGAATCCGGCTACTCGCTTGTCGACCGCGGCACCAATTAAGCCGCTGATCCAATCGAACGCGGAATCAATATCGTTTGGAAAAGCTTCGGTGTTGATGCGCATCCGGGCGTTCGTTGTGAGATGGATTGGTGCGGGTGACCCGAGTCGAGCACCCACAGGGAGACTATGGCCGATACCCACTCTCTACGGCGTGAGATCTGAAAATATCAATTGGCATATGCTATCCGTTTCATGCTTTCCGGACCTAATTCTGAGCGCCAGCGGCGCATTGGGTGCGGTCGACCCCTTTGGTCCGGCGCGCAGATCTCGCCGCGTTGTTTCCGGACCTCTGGCTCGATTAAAACGCGTGCGTGCGGCTTCTTGAACTTGCGTTTGGGCAACTGGGTCTCCGCGTTCACGCGGTTAATCTCGGTGGCTATCTTCGGCGCATCGGCTATCGGCTGCCTATCCGGGTAAGCCCTGAAGAACGCGCCTGGCATTCTTCGCTGGGTTTACGTGCCCGTAGTAAAAGACCATAAACCTCCGCCGTGCTTAGCAATGCCGCGCGAGCAGGTTTTTGACTGTCGAAACGTACCACGTGCGTCCCTGCCAAGTCGGAATCGCGCGCCTGTTTAACTCGTCGGCAATTCCCGTTAACGAAGTCGTGCCGGCTGCTCTTATGTCGTTGACCACTGGCATCAGATTTCGGGCGAATTCATCAGCTTTGTCCCGCCTCACTATATCCGAACGTAGGTCGTGCACTGCGCATTCCGTACAAGCGGGAAGCTGCTTGCGAAGGGACTGTTCGATGTTTCCCTTGGTACGGCAAATGTCATGGCCTGCCGCAAGGCAACGCCATCTATACGGGCCGGCCGTGCCGCAATAATCAGTGTCGAGCAATTCCAATCCATGTTGCCGACCCCAGGCGCGCAATTTCTCAGTTCCAAGAGGCCGGTTTCCGGCACATGCCGAACACCAATCCCCGTTTCGGATACGCCATGCCTCTGCCGGCCATGGATCATGATGCGGCTTGCCGCAGCTCCATATATGCGGCTCGCTTCCAGCATATTTGGTCGAGAGCAGCCTGCCGCCTCTCTCTCTTGCGAGGCGCTGCAAAGCCTGTAGCTCCCGCGCGAAAAGCTCTACAGTAGGAATAATGGGAGCATCATTGACCCCATATTGTAGGAACGCTCGCCTGACCGCCTCCAGGACATTTTCCGTTGGAAACGGTCTCTTGACTGCCAGTACTTCTACGAGGCGTATGCCCCGCAGACTACAAGCATCACGCTTCAATTGGTCGTAGAATTTGACATTTGCGTCTTGGTCGTGATGCGGACCCTGATATTCGAACGCGAGCTGCAAGTGTTCGCTGTAACCATCCAGCTCTAGATTTCGGGCTTTCGGTGATCTCAACCAGGTGGGTCTTGATTTCGGAAATTTCGCGCCGAATGTTGCTTCGAAGATCGCGCGGACGATGCGCTCGCCCTTGTTCCGGCATTCCGGACACCAACTACCTGCATAGACTAGGTTACTGGCCGACGCGCGCCATTGGTGGCCATCGGCACAGCGGATCGTCAGGTAGGTCTTGCTGCCTTGCCAGGCCCCATCCTCGGCAACATCGACAATCTGGCCACCGCGCTCGGCCACGATGCGCTCAACAACTTCTCTCGCGATCTGCGGCTTCGGCGGATGGAGTCGCCGGCGCTCAGCATCGCAGCCGGAACACCAATTCCCTTGGTGAACAACGTTGACGATGCGACCCGGGAAGAGCGCTGCATTCGAGCACTTCCACGGGACCTTGCTGTGCATTGCGGCAGGCTCTGTCGCGAGGCAATCGCCGCTATGCTCGCGCCGGGCAAACTCGCGTAGCCATTCGACCGATCGGTAGTTGGCGGCTTGCCTTGCAGAATGAGCAAGGTACTTGCACGTTCGACACCAGCGGCCGCGATTGAGATTGTCAGGGGTTACTTCAAATTTGTGTCCGCGCTCGCAATGGACCTTCAGCTTGGCCCTGGCAGAAACGTATTCCGAGAGAAGAGTGCCGCCGCGCTTTTCAATGGCTTCCTTAACGCGCTGCAGGAAGTCTTCCTTTGAGGGACGCGCCTTCCAGCCGCCGTGCTTGCGAGCATGCTCAAGCTGGCATTGAGAGCAATTTCGAGTCGAGACATAGCGTGGCGCGAGATGACCATAATCGCACGGTTGCCCCGTGAAGAACCGGTCGATACCGTGTTTTCTTGCTTCGGCGTGCGATCGAGGTAACGTTGAAAAATCGGCGTGCTTCATTCGACCGCCCGGCTTCGGACGAGATAGGTATCGACAAGGTTTCCCGCGCTTAACCTCTGCGATGCGCCGACGTGCCGGCGTAGCACTTCACGCTTTTCGAGGATAAATTCCGTAAGGGGACCTTCATCGTCGGCGATTTCAAGTCCCTCTTCGAATCCCTCGTGTTTGACAAAATAGGCTAGCGCGGCCTCGGGGCTGAGTTCACAGGGGACGGTCCATTTGTCTTTCTGTGCTGGGTCGAATAGTGGGGTTGCCCGTTGCAGGGTGTACCAGTGCACTCGGTCTGAGCCCTCGTTGGCGGGCTGCCTGGTAAGTATCTCCAAGGCTTCGACAAGCCCCTTACGTGAGGCTGTGAGCCGCTTAATTTCAGCCTCGGTCTGGTCGACCGTTCCAGTACGTGTCGTCTCACCACTGCGCATTTTGCCTGAGCGCAGCATTTCTAGCTGTGTATCGATCAGCTTAATGCTGTCGAGATAGCCGACAGCCGTTTCCAGAATAACGATGACAGGGCCCGGTATTTCGCGTTCGCCGGCTTCCCATCGGCGTACCGTGCGCCCATCTTCCACGCGGACAATCCTGGCTAAGGCGTCTGCGCTCAATCCAAGTGTGGCGCGCGCCTCTCTCAAGGCTTCCGGCGTTCTAACGAGGGTCATGGCAAGCTCCTGGGGCCATTGGCCCTAAGCTGTATATAGGGCCAATGGCCCTAGGTAACAAGGAGTTCGAGGCTACTTTTTGCCTTTTGAAGCGGCAAGAAAAGCGGCAAAGCAAATGACGTAAAGTATATTTAGGACTTGATATCGCTTTACTATTTAGCGGCAAAGAAAGCGGCAAAAATGGACGTATCGGCTATGGAACCCCTCCTGCCTGAAGATCGGCAGGACCTAGAAAACCTGGCTACCGACCTGGTGGCGAAGGCGAACACACTGGCTGGACGCCTGCACCCGGTCATGAGGGGCTCGATAGGCGACCTCGTGCGTTCGATGAACTGTTACTACTCGAACCTCATTGAAGGCCATAACACCCTGCCCATCGACATTGATCGGGCACTTAATGACGACCTGGCTAAAGAGCCGGAGCGCCGCAATCTGCAATTGGAAGCGCGCGCTCATATCGAAGTCCAGCGGATGATTGACCGCGGTGAGGCCCCCTCACCCGCGCTATCCGTCGACTTCATTGTCTGGACACACAAGAATTTTTGCGAGCGCCTTCCGGAAGAACTGCTTATCGTCGAGCACCCGACGAGCAAAGAGAAGATCAAGATCGTACCCGGCGAACTGCGGAAGGACCACGTCAAGGTAGGATTGCATATTCCGCCGTCACCAGAGGACCTTCACGCATTTCTCAAGCGGCTCGCCGAAGGCTACTCGTCTTCCCATCTTTCGAAGCTACGCAAGATTATCGGTGTAGCCGCATCACACCATCGGCTGGCCTGGATTCACCCGTTTCTGGACGGCAATGGTCGCGTGACGCGCCTCTTCTCACACGCGCTTTTGCGGGAGTTGGAGGTCGGCTCTGAACTGTGGGCGGTCTCGCGAGGACTTGCGCGGCGGGTCGGAGAATACAAGGCCAACCTGCAGGCGGCAGACGAGCCACGCCGCGGCGACCTTGATGGCCGCGGCAACCTCACGATGGCGGGGCTGATTGATTTCTGCAGGTTCTTCCTTGGCACGTGTGTAGATCAAATCGACTTCATGGCCGGGCTCGTAGAGCCAGAAGAGCTGCTGAGGCGAATGGAGATTTGGACGGAAGAGGAAACGCGCGCAAAGCGGCTCCCGAAGGGTTCTTGGCCTTTACTGCGCGAAGCGGTTATGGCCGGTGAGTACGCTCGCGGCAATGCGCCCACCCTCACAGGCTACGAAGAGCGTCAGGCGCGAACGGTCCTCAATACGCTTATCGAAAAGGGCTACTTGGTTTCGCCAACCACGCGCTCACCAGTGAAGCTCGGATTTCCAACGGCCGTGGTCGATCGGTGGTTTCCAAGGTTATACCAACCCGCAAGTTGAAGCCGTCGGCACCGGAAAACCAAAACCTGTCGTTACGACCCTCGTGACATTGCCGGCGCCGTGACAATCAGGCTTTTGTAACCAGGACTGCAGAGATGGGGAGCGTGCGTTCGAGTACCGGAGTCAAACGACCGACGATGCTAGAGGATAACATTGGGCTGCAGCCTTAGCCGCGCAAAATGCTGCTATTTTGGTGGAATCATATCTACCATCACTGCACGAACCCGATGGAACACCGTTTTACGCGCCAAGAACTTTACGACCGTATCTGGTCAACACCGATGACGCGCGCGGCTGCCGAGCTGGGCACCACTCCAAGCCGGTTAAGCTCATTGGTCCGTCGCGCCGGCATCCCGACGCCACCGACCGGTTACCGGATCAAGAGAGAGTTTGGCAAAGCCGAGCCTCAGCCGCCCCTGCCTCCAGCTCCCCCAGATTGTCCCGAGCCTTTGGTGCTGGACACCGATGCGGATACGGTACGCGCACGACGACCCGAAACTACACCGCGTAATGCCGAGCCAGCAGCTCGACCCAAACCTGAGGCGACATCCGCACCGGCCGCTTCCTCGCCCCCACCCACACCAGCGCCTCGCCCTTCTCAGCCGACGACAATCACTCGGGAAGGCCTCTATGTGGCTGTGTGGGAAACGCCCATGTCGCGGTTAGCAGAGCAGTACGGGATCAGCGACAATGGCCTCGCCAAGATATGCCGTCGGGAAGATATTCCATATCCGCCGCGGGGCTATTGGGCTAAGCACGCGGCTGGAAAAGCGCCTGAGCGTACGCCGCTAACTGAATCCGACCGAGCTTCCCGCCCAATCACCATTTATCCGACCTCGCTGCCAGAACCGCCCCCTGAGCTGCCGGACGACGTGCGCCGCCAAATGGAGGGCATTCACGCGGAAGCGTCCACGATTGCCGTCTCCGAACGCCTCGTGAAGCCACATGCTATTATTGCCGCTTGGTTGGCAGACCATGAGGAGCGAAAGCGGCGTGCTCGCCAAGAACGCGATCCATGGCGAAAGAAACTGTATGATCCGGGCGACTTCAGCGATAGCGATCGGCGACAGCATCGCTTTCTCGATGCACTGTTCAAGGCAATCGAGCGCCAGAGTGGCAAGATCAAGCAGGGCGACCGACGGGAGCTCTCTGCCGAAATCTCCGGTGAAAAGGTCGAATTCCAGCTCCGCGAGAAGCACAAGCAGACTCGGCGTCCACTGACTGCAGATGAACAACGCTGGCGGATAGCGGGTGATAAGGACTGGAAACAAGAACTTGTGCCTACTGGTCGTCTTGCCTTTGAAATCAAGTCCTATCTACCTGCCGGACTGAAACATCAATGGATCGACACCGACAAGCAGCCGCTCGAAAATACGTTACCCGACATTGTCGCCGTATTCGTTGCCGCAGGTCCGCTGCTTGTTCAGCAACGACGGGAACGAGAAGCTGCTGAACGAGAACGCCAGCTCGCAGAGCGGCGCCGGTACGAGGAGCAACAAAGGAGGAAACGCGATGCCAACCGCTGGCGGCATTTCAGGGAAATAGCACTGGATTGGCGCGAACTCGCCGCCGCGCGGGATTTCCTAAGCACACTGCGTTCAATGGATGTTGATCCATCTATCGAGATTGACGGTCGCAGCCTCGACGACTGGCTCATGTGGGCGGAGGACTGGCTCAAACGTGCAGATCCCACTGTGGATGGTCTCCACGGTGTGTTCAGGCGGATTGCCGAGATAAAGGAATGGTCTTACCGTGAGTAATCGGCAAGCCGGATTCACTCGCGGCTAGATGGCGCTCCCACGTGTCTCGTTGGCACAAAAATTTGATACAGTCCCTGTTGCGGCCCCAAGCCGGATTCGGACCCGAATTGCACCGACTGGAGTCTGGTACGCGCGTTGGTATTCGATATTTTGCACGATTGAAAACAGACGCGTTCCCAAATGGTTACGAATTTTATTCAATGCCGGCCAGGGCACCATGCCTCGCCCTTGCGAGCTTCGCATGGCGCGGCCATGCAATACCGTAGGAGTTAAGCACGTCCGGCGAAGCTCGAGCATCGCGAGAGCGAAGACAGACCCGTAGGGCTCCAACTTGCCG
>JAFATF010000469.1 GCA_019244045.1 Acidobacteriota bacterium | reverse complement strand
AATGTACGCGGCCGATCGCGCTGGCGCGCGGGTTGTTAAAGTACCTCCTACCAAAGACTATGCCCACGATGTTAGAGGGATGTTAGAGGCCGCTCCCGACGCGGGCCTATTTTACATTTGTACTCCCAATAATCCGACTGGCACGGTTACCAACCTCTCCGACATTACCTACCTGGTCGAGCACAAGCCGAAAGGCTCCATCGTGTTGGTGGATGAAGCGTACATTCACTTTGCCGACACCGGCTCCGCGATCGACCTGGTCAAAGCCGATCTGGATGTTATCGTGCTGCGCACGTTTTCAAAAATCTACGGAATGGCTGGCCTGCGCTGCGGCATTGCTCTTGCCCGGCCCGATCTGCTCGAAAAAGTGGTGCAATATGGCGGCTGGAATGCTATGCCGGTCACAGCGTTGGCGGCGGCGATCGCCAGCTTAAAAGACGAACCGCTCGTCGCCGAGCGCAAGCGCATTAACGCGACTATTCGCGCTGCTACTTTCCGCTGGCTTGACCGCCACGGCTATACCTATATCCCGTCGCAGGCAAATTTTTTTCTGCTCGATACCAAACGGCCGGGCAAGGATGTTATTGAGCGCATGGCGGCGGAAAACGTCTTTATCGGCCGGGTTTGGCCCGTGATGCCAAGCTGGGTGCGCATTACCGTCGGCACGCAGCAAGACATGGAACGTTTCCAAGTTGCCTGGGATCGGGTAATGGCTAGCGCAGCCGTGGGCAAAGTTAGGGAGGGCCGGAAATCGAGCCGGCTCGATCTGGACGGCACCGTAGTTCCAGCTTAACGCCGCCCCCTCGGCCGTGGAATGTCACTTGCCTTCGGCCGGCTGCATGCCGGCCGTTCCTTCCTCCCCCCGGATCTTGGCTGCGGACTTCTGGGGCATGGTGGTGATGACAATCACGCTCAAAATAACCAGCAGAGTTCCCAGCAAGGTGCGCGGGCCAACTGTCTCCCCGCCGAGAAAATATCCCAAGCCGACCGCTACCACAGGATTGATGTACGCGTAAGTGCCGACTCGAGTAGGCGATTCGTAGTGAAGCAGCCAGAGATAGGCGGTGAAGCCAACGATTGAACCGGCGGTAATCAGATAAAAAAGCGCCAGCCAGGCGCGAACGGGAACCATCGCAATATGGAAATTTCCGATTTCGCCGGTGCCTGCAGCGGCCGCGAAAAGCGCGACTCCACCCACCAGCATCTGCGCCGCCGCGCTCATCGACTTAGAAGCGGGCAATTGCAGTTTGCGAGTGAGAATGGTGGCAATCGACCAGCTAAAGGATGCAATGAGCAGTGCCGCCGCTCCGGCTCGATCGATGGGAGCCTCGCCGAAAGAAAACCGATTGTTCATCAAAACCGCCACCCCGGCCACGCCAACGGCCAGTGCGGTGGCAAGGCGAATCGTGAGTCGGTGGGTGCCGAGTACCAGGATATCCAGCAAGGTAATGAAAACCGGTATTGTCGCGAGTACAACCGCTGCAATTCCCGAAGGCACGCGCTGTTCCGCCCAGAAGAGGCAGCCATAGTCCACGAGAAAGATCAGCACGCCTAGCAGGGATACTCGTAACCATTCGCGGGCACTCGGTGATCGGGTACCGCGAATGCGTACCCAGCCATAGAGCACCAGCCCGGCAATGGTGAAGCGGATTGCTGCGAACAAAAGCGGCGGTACCGCGAGCACCCCGACCCGAATGGCCAAGAATGTGGATCCCCAAACGAAATAGATAGTGGCAAAGGCCAGCAGGATTTTCCACCTAGGCGGGCGACCAGCTTCAGCCATCGAGCATCTCCATCGAAGCCGCTAAGAGGTAGACGTGCTTACCGGGGCAAAAGATTCGCTTTGCAGCAAACCAAAATTTCTATCGTATGGAGAAGAATTCGCTATGGCATTCATTGAAGCTCGCTAAAGGGAGCCACACAGATCACCCCTCACAACTGCTTGCCGGAGGCAATAGGTTTTGATGCCGGCTTCGACCACTTTCCCAAATAACGTTGGCTCACTGCGGAGGTATGAGCCGAAAACCATTTACTTTTGGGGCAGACGGACACACTGTTTTTCTAGCTTGCCAGAACACGCGGCCCGGGACCGGCTGGTCTTAGGGAAAATCTGCCGAGCGTATTCTCTGTCCCGCCCGGCCCCTGTGACAGCGGCGGCAATGTGTCTCTCAATTGCCTCTCCGGGCCCACGTTCCCGCGGACTCTGCTGTTGTCTACATCGGGATGAATTTACATCCCTGCGCGCAGGCCACTGGCATTTAGGCGGCCGGATTCGCCGCTGCTAACGGCGGCGCACTGCCGCAGCATGTGTGCGCGCCCGGCGACATGATCCTGTAGCCTCAATCTTTGAGGCCAAGCAATCCGCTTGTCATCGGGCGAAAAAAAGCCTCGACGCGTGGCCGGAACTTGCTCTCGAAAGGG
>JAFATF010000390.1 GCA_019244045.1 Acidobacteriota bacterium | reverse complement strand
TCGGCAGCGCGATCATCCGGCAGAATAGGACGATCATCATTCTGTAGATCCTGGCAAGGCAGTTTCCGGCGCAGACGGTTGGCCGACAGCAATCTTGGTCCGCCAGCTGCGGGGACCACACTTGAGCACATGGCCCTGGTGGAGCAGGCGATCCAGCATGGCGCTCACCGCTGCGGAGTCGCCCAACAGCTTGCCCCAGTCTTCTACGGGGCGATTCGAGGTGACTAGCGTACTGGCGCGTTGGTAGCGGCGCATCACGATCTCCAGCAGATCCTCGGCGGCAGTCAGAGGCAGCTTACGCAGACCCAAGTCATCGATGATGAGCAGGGGCACGGAAGTCAACTCCGTCAGGTAATCTTTGCGCGTACCGTCAATGCTGGCATCCGCCAGTTCATCGAGCAGTAGATGCGTCTCGCGATACAGAATGCGATAACCCTGTTGAATGGCTGCTTGACCGATGGCTTGGGCCAAATGGCTTTTTCCGCTTCCGGGTGGTCCAAGGAAGAGGGCATCGTGGTGCTGCAGAATGAAGTTACCTGTGGCCAGATCAAAGACCAGGCTACGATTCATCTTCTTGTTAAAGTCAAAGTCAAAATTATCTAGGCTGGCTTGTGGATCGCGAAAGCCGGCTTGCTTGCGTCGTCGCTCCAGCAATCGGTCACTGCGGCGGGTGAGCTCATCGGAGATGAGGCAGGCGATCAGATCCATGGGAGACATGGCTTCGGCCTGGGCTTGCCGCAAACGAATTTCTAAGACGGCAGCCATACCGCCAAGTCGCAGTTGTCGCAGAGCACGGTTCATTTCAATCAGGTTCATGAGATAGTGGCTCCTTAATTTTTTGTTGAATTACATCGCGGTATTCGAGCAGGTTACGGATCAAGGGATCGACTTGCTGCAGGGTCAAGGGAGCAGGTGGGTGGTGCTCCAGGTAATGTTTGACGAAGCGGTATTCATACACTCGCATCTCCAGAGCCACAGCACAGGCTTTATCGAGCGCGGCTACGCCGAATTTTTTGGCAAGGGCGAGCATGCCCTGAATGCGGCGGACCGCCACCTGACCTTGGCGATCATGGAGGGCATGACCGAAGATGCCGATATGGGACCCGGCCTGTTGGCAGCGCCACAATAGCTTACGAACGGGCGCGGGAGTGCGTGGCGAACGGTCTTGCGCCTGGATGCGATGGAGGCCGCGTCGCTGGCGTACATGCTCCCGCATCAGAAAGCTGGTCTCGGGATGGAGGATACGAACGAAGGTGCTGTCCCATTGCACTTTTAGCGAGCGCCCGATCCAACCCGGTGGAGCACTGTAATAAGCAGCTGCGACTTCTACGCAGCCATCGGGATGTACCTTGCGTTGGCCGAACTGGTAATAACGAAAAGGCTCGAGCGGCAGAGGTAGCAGGTGGGGTTTCTCTTCCGCGAACATGGCTGCCACTTGCCGCTTGGTGGTGCCGTGAATCCGAGTGTCCGCCCAATGGGTGTCCCAATCGTCCAGATAGGTCTGCCCGTCCTCCAGACTTTCATAGCGTTTTCCTTTCAGGGGCGTTCTCTGGGTATGACCGACTGCCGATTCCACTTTCCCTTTGCGATCGGGATGATTCACTCGGCAAGGAAGCGCCACGATGCCGTAGTGGGCGAGGACATCGCGATAGAGGGGATTGAGGGTGGGATCGTAAATGTCGGGCTTGAGTACGCCCTCGCGTAAGTTGTCCAGAACTACGGCGCGAGGACAACCGCCTAGACGGCGGAAGGCTTTCTCGTGAAGCTCGGCCCAAATGCGCGCGCTGGAGCGGAAGGTGAGTAAGCGTACCGCCTTGCGGCTATAGCCGAGGGTCAATACGAACAGCCGTGTGCGGCGATATTTACCGGTGTCGGGATCGCGAACCAGGGGCCCGCGGGCGCCATAATCGACCTGGGCCTCTTCTCCTGGAGGGGTGACGATGACCGCGCAAGCTTCTGGCGTTTGCGATCCACGCAACTTGCGCACGAAGCGCTTGACGCTCTGGTAGCCACCGCGAAAGCCATCCTGGGACACCAAGTCCTGCCAGATTCCCATGGCATTGCGCCCTTGTCGCAGCCCGAGCTCAATGGCTTCGCGAAATGGTTCGCTGATGCTGGCTGAAGCGCCGGCGGCGGCGTCAGGGCTTGGCGTCGGCAGCTCGCTGATGGCGGCTTTCACCGGCTCTGAGTCGGTGGTCACCGAAATGGCCGGTTTTGCCCCCCTGACCTGCTGGCGTGGCCGGCCCCGCCCCCGTACCTCGATTCCCGCGGTTCTTAGGTAACCGGATGCAGTCTCACGACGTACACCGGTCTCTTGCTGGATACGTCGTAACGACCATCCCAGCCGTCCGAGTGCGATGATTTGTTCTTTAACCTCTTCGCTCAAGACATTACTCATATCCGTCGAAGGCTAAACTGCCTTCGACTGGTCAATGTCCCGAGTAGGGTTTTTTAATGGCCGGTTTTCAGGTGACCTTTAATGGCCGGTTTTGGGTGACCCCTGAGGCCGCAGGAACGACCTCTTGAAATTTTCGGAATCCGGAGTGGAGGAAATTGTCTCGAGGTGAAAAAAACTCTCGATACACTTACTCAGAGGTCTGTTGAGACTGTTGACCTTGCGTTCTCGCCATTGCGTTTTGTAAAACAAGCGGCATGCTCAATTCCTGACCTTAAGCCGCCACAACTACTTTTCCAAACTGCTGGTTCGATTCCAGATACCGGTGTGCCTCCTGAATTTGGCCCAGAGGAAAAACCCTGGCGATCACGGGTTTCAGCTTACCGGTAGTCAGATTCTCATTGATGAATTTCACCGCGCGGGCGAAAGCGGCCTCATTGCGGGGCAGTCCTATGCTAGGCAGGCCGCAGAAATTGTAAACCATATAGGTGCGGAGCGTGAAATTCCGGGCGAATCCCGCAAACAAGGGATATGGAGTATTTATTCCACCGAGGGCGCCGTAGAGAATGATCTGTCCTCCCCAGGCGACCGCGTCTGCCAAGGCGGGCAAAGAATCTCCTGCAATCGGATCAAAGATCACATCAGCGCTTTTGCCGCCGGTAATCTCTTTCACTTTCGAGGCCAGATCTTCTTTCCCGGTGACCACGACGTGATGAGCCCCCGCATCGAGCAGCGCTTGTTTCTTTGCGGCTGAACGGGTAGTCGCAATCGTGTTTGCGCCCAAAATCCGTGCAATTTCGATTGCACCCAAACCAGCACCACCTGTGGCGGCGGTTATCAAGACATGCTGACCTGGTTGCACACCTCCGACATCTACAAAT
>JAFATF010000490.1 GCA_019244045.1 Acidobacteriota bacterium | reverse complement strand
TGGGCCGCCCAGTTTCCGCCAGCTCTCGGAGCCAATGCACTTGTAATAATGAATTTTTCGTGCGCTCGTTTGCGTCGATGTTCGTGAGAAGGCGTAGCCACATTTCGCACAAGCGACGCCCGCTTCAGGTTCTCCCTGTCGCAGACTTCTTGCATCACCTGCTCTGCCGGTGCCGGACTTTCGTACTTGCGCTTCGCCGTGAACGATTCGGTCCCTTCCCCTCGAGGCGTTGGAGCTTCACTCCTCCGCTCGTCAGTAAAGGCCAGCACCATCTGTAGCTGGTTCTTCTGCCGCTTGTCGCTCATCGAGTCCCGCCCCTACGCGCCGCTCCCTTCCGTTTGGGCCTTCGTCGCTTGCCCGACTACTACGCCAGCTGCTGACTTCTGCGACGCGATCAGAATGAATCGCTCCACTCTCAGTCCCGGTTCCGGGACACGCCGCAGACCTCCCGAGGTAAGTTCCACCGCCTTCGGCGCACAACCACCGGATTACCACCAGCAGACTTGATGGATGTGGGCTTCGCGACTTTTCGCTCGCTCGCCCGCTGCCGTAGGCCTCTTCATCCGGTTCTGGTTCATCGGCTCGCGCCTTTGCTCCACGCTTCTTTCAGACCCCGCCTCGCGACGATGCCCTTGCGCTTCGCTATCACTTTTCCTCCATCAGGATGCGAAGAGGACTTTCACCTCCAAGCTGTCGAACATGCTCGGCACACGAAAAAGGGCCATGATCAAGCCATGGCCCCAAAGACGCGACGTTCGTCTCTTGATTTCTGCTATCCTACTTTTCTCTCCCGCTGCGAAAGAGTTTCCGACGATGCCTGAGTTCCGCAGGAAGAACAGCCGGAAACAATCTCCTGCCGCCGAGCCCGCAGTTTCTCCTCGAAGCTCGACCACCGCCGGCCCGGCCCCTGCGCCTCAACGCCGAGAGTCGTGTCAGTTCGCATGGGCGTGACCGAGCGGTTTACACCCGCATCAGCTGTCGGCCCGGTCTGGGTTGACGCACCGCTGCCCATTCCACTGCGCTCGCGCGGAATGGCCTCGATGCCACCCTGTGGCTGAGCAACCGTAGGGGCGTCGTTCAATGGACCAGTTGCGCCGGTTCCCCGCGTCATCTGCGCCGTGGTAGGGGTGATATTGCGGTCAGTTTCGGCGCGATGCATCACCGGGCCAGTTTCCCATTGCGAGCGGTACTTATTCTCGTAATCGCTCCACTTCTCTTCCGATTTGAGATCGGATTCGTTAAACGGTGGAAAGGCTTCGATCTGCTGTTTGGTGAAACCCACCTGAAAGTCGCCGTCATGCGCCGTGGAGGGTCGCAGCCGGTCAGATGGCACCAGGAACTTGTGATGGTGTAACCAGCCACCGGTATCCACGACCCCGTAGCGAATGTCCCCCGTCGAATGATCAAAAATTACATCGTCGATCTTACCCAGCTTGTTGTCTTCAAGGTCGTAAACGTGAGACCCACGGATGTCGTCTTTTGCGGTTTCGGGATCGGAAAAACGGTAGTCCCGAAGCGTGCCATAATGCGCCATGGTACCTCCTGAAAAACCATCAAACGCTGTTTGGATGCAAAGAGGTTCGTTATTCGTTGGTCGCAGCTGCCAGCAAAAGCAGAGCTGCTGCCGCCAAGACCGATTTCACATTCAACCATCAACGCCCACTGAACGAAAATAAATATTCTCCTTTCTTAAAGCGTATTTGGTGTGGGGGAAGGACAAAGCAGGCGGTGGCAGGGGCGGTACTGGTGTTGCAAGCAGCTCAAAGGTGCGCTGCCCTCGACCTCGTCTTCCGTTGGATTGCCGTCCGGCTGGTTAAGCTAATTCATAGTCAAACCTAGGTCGGCGGAAGACGCCATGCGCTCGCGGCGGAGAATGGCTCGAGCGCCTGCCGACAATATTGCTGATGCCTAGCGATTCCCCCTATTTTTCATCATGGTTCCCCCCGCAATCCACAGGGCGCTAAAAAGTATCCGCATGTTTTCCTTGGTCTATAATCGCACACAGGATTCTCCTACAACCACATGTACTTACCAGCATTTTTGGCGTCTTTCGTCGGCGGCGAAATCATCGACCTTGTATCCGAAAGTGGCCCCGTGGCCAAGGTTGTTCTGCTCACCTTGCTCGTTTTCAGCCTGCTTTCCTGGGCGCTGATCCTGGGCAAATGGGGCGCGCTGAAGCGCGCCCGCATACAGAGTGGGCGCTTTGTGCGTGCCTTTCGCAAGGCACAGCGTCTGCAGGATGTTGCCATGGTGGCGCAACAGTTCCGGCCCAGCCCGCTGGTGGGAGTCTTTGAAGGCGGCTTCGAAGAATATCGGCGACAGATCGGGATGACCGGTTCAGTGGTCAATCCACAAGCAGTGCAGCGCGCCATGCAAATCATGTCGTCGGAGGAGATTTCTCGCCTGGAACGTAACCTGCCCTGGCTGGCAACAACCGGCGCGGTTACACCTTTTGTAGGACTATTCGGAACTGTGTGGGGCATCATCGATGCCTTCCACGGACTGGGTACGGCGGGCGCAGCTACGTTGCGGGCAGTTGCGCCGGGAATTTCCGAAGCGTTAATCACGACCGCCGCGGGTCTGGTTACGGCCATTCCGGCGGTCATCGCTTACAACCTAATCACGCATTCGATCCGCGACTTTGCCGCGCGCACGGATGATTTCGCACTCGAAATGCTGAATGCGGTCGAGCGGCAAGCACCCCAGATCAGTCGGGCGATGGAGGGTATGGAGGTACGCCGTTAATGGCATTCACCTCCGCAAATGGAAGGACTCAGACATCGCTTTCCGACATCAACATTACTCCCTTGGTCGATGTCGTTCTAGTGCTGCTGATCATCTTTATGGTCACGGCCCCGGTTTTGCAGTCCGGAATTGAAGTGTCGGTTCCCAAGACCCGTACGGTAAAAGAGATCACCGAAGAACGACTGGTCATCACCATCGACAAGTCGCAACGCGTATTTCTGGGCAACGATCCGGTCAACATCAACCAAATTGGGGCCGTGCTGCGCCAAAAGATACGTGACCCGCAACATCAGTCCATTTTCGTGCGCGCCGATGAAAATATTCCTTTCGGCGTATTCGCCACGGTAATGGACGCGGTGAAGCAGTCGGGAATTTCGAACGTCAGCATCGTGACTCAGCCCCTGGAAGAGCATGCAGGCAAACGCTGATATTTTTTTTGAGCACAGCGAGTGGCGCAAACCCTTAACTTGGTCTGCCTTGCTGCATGTGGGAGTGACGGGGTTAATCATTCTCTATTCCGTCTTGGTGCATAGCCGTCCCGGTCAGGGGTGGGGAGCGGGTGGAGGGGGAGGGGCGATTGGCGTAAGCCTGGTGAGTACGGTTCCGCTGCCCGCCCAGCCTGTCCAGACCCAAAACGTTCTGGCCAATGACTCCAAGGGACTGACTAAGTCGCTGCCCAAACCCGTCGAGCAGGAACCGAAGGCCATCCCCATCCCCGACAGGACCTTGAAAAAGAAGCCCAAACCAGTGACCAGCGCTACTCGGGCCAACAGCGAGCCCATCGCCGAACCCACCAACGAAGTTCCCTTTGGTGAAGGCGGCCCGGTCAGCGGTCCTTACGGAACATTCAATGCCGGCGGAGCCCACGGCGGCTTCGGATTCACGGGTGGGGGAGGAGATTTTGGCAATCGCTTCGCCTGGTACGTCCGCGTGGTGCAGCAAAAAGTCTCGGAAAATTGGCTCAAGTACGAAGTGGATCCGCGGGTCAGTGATGCCCGTCGGGTGTACATCACATTCGATATTGAGCGCTCCGGCCGTCCCGGCAACATCCGGGTGGAACAATCAAGCGGCGTGCCTTCGCTCGACATGTCGGCCAGTCGCTCCATCGAGCGGATCGATACATTCGGACCGCTGCCACCGGACTATGCGGGGAGCAAGGTGTCGGTGGAATTTTGGTTTGATTACAAACGATAGTGATGTTCTGACGCTGGTTTTATCGCTAAGCGCTGGCTCGTGGGATAAAAACAAGTTCGATCCCAGGAAATAGTAATCGTGAAGACAAACAAACTTGGTTGCCGCCTTGGAATCCACCAAGAGCAATCACCTATAGGGTGACAATGAATTCCTTGTACTTTCATCGAGCTCGCTTTACCTTGCCATCAACATTTCTAGAATTTTTGCAACAACGCTTCGTCGGCGCATGCCGATCGCGGCTCACCTTGCTTTGGTTTGTGCTGGTCTTGGCCTTGCCTATTTTCGCGCAGCAAGATTGGATTCGCACCGGCACGGGCTTAGGGGTTGAGAAGGTCCGCATCGCCGTCCCCGACTTCAAGGCCGCGAGCACGGTGCCGCAGAGTCCCGATCTGCTGAAGACGTTTAACGACACGCTTTTCAGTGACCTCGATAACGCGGGTATTTTTGATGTGGTGTCTAAAAGCTTTTATCCGCTACAGACGCCGGGCCAGCCCACGGAGGTGAATTCAAGTGCCTGGAGCTCGGCCCCGGTCAATGCGGCCATGCTCGCGTTCGGGAATCTCGGCGTAAATGGCAATAGCGTTACCGTACAAGGCTGGTTATTCGACATGAAAAACGTCTCTCAGCCGCAGGTTTTGGGCAAACAGTACCAGGACACCGCCAGCAGCGACGCGGTTCGCCTGATCGCCCACAAATTCGCGGATGAAATCATTTACCGGCTGGGGGGAGGAGTCCAAGGCATCGCGGAAACCAAAATCTCTTTCGTGAGCACGCGCAGCGGCCGCAAGGAAGTTTGGGGCATGGACTACGACGGCAACAACCAGCACCAGATTACGCACTTGGGTACAACCTCTCTATCGCCCAAAATCTCACCAGATGGGTCACGCATTGCGTTTAGTGCTTTGAGCAAAACCGGGTGGGACATCAAGATGTATTCGACGGATTTGAATCGGCTGGTGACCTTCCCGCATTATGCCGGTACCAATCTTTCCCCCGCCTGGTCGCCCGACGGATTGAAGCTTGCCTTTTCCTCGTCCCGTTCAGGCGATCCGGATATTTATGTGGTGGACGCGTCGGGAACGGGAGAGGCGAAGCGACTCACTATGACACCCGGGCCCGATGTCTCCCCCGTCTGGAATCCGAAGACAGGCGCACAGATTGCCTTCGTCAGCGGCCGCACCGGCCTGCCGCAGATCTATAGCATGGAAGCCGATGGCACCAACGTGCAGCGCCTGACCGACCAAGGTTACGCTGTCTCGCCTGCCTGGTCGCCGAATGGGCAGTTCCTAGCTTTTGCCTGGATTCGAGCTTATGGTCCTGGTGAACCTGGCTCGAGCGACATTTACCTGATGGATGTCGTCAGCAAGCAGTGGGTCCAACTTACACATGATGGCGGACGCAATGACTTCCCATCATGGTCTCCCGATTCCCGGCACATCGTTTTTCAATCGAATCGTTCCGGAGGCCTGCAGCTGTGGACCATGCTGGCCGACGGCAGCAAGCAAACGCAGTTAACGAATACCGGCACAAATACTCAGCCCAATTGGAGCTGGAAATAGTTATAACCGCGAGCCGCTGTCTCGGGCGCGCATAGTCCCAGGGAGGAAATGTGAAGCAAGCAAGAATGAAGTGGATCATGGTAGTGTTCGCGCTGGGCGCCATCATGACGCTCGGCGCTTGCAAAAAGAAGGTGGCACCCCCGCCACCTCCGCCGCCACCTCCGCCGGCCGCCCCCACGGCTTCGCTGAGCGCCAATCCGAATACGATCGACAAGGGTCAATCGAGCACGCTCACTTGGGAGACGACGAACGCCACTGATATTTCCATTGACGGTATTGGTGCCGTACAGCCCAGCGGCTCGCAACAAGTCACGCCGACAGATTCGGCGACCTATCATTTGACGGCGAAAGGCGCGGGCGGAACTCAGGAAGCAACCGCTCGGGTAACGGTCAACCAGCCGCCAGCGCCACCACCACAAACCTCATCCAGCGATCAGGAGTTGTTCTCACAGAACGTCAAGGACATTTACTTCGATTACGACAAATATGACGTTCGCCCTGACCAGCAGGCAGCGATTCAAGCCGATGCCCAGTTTCTCGCCCAACACTCGACGATCAACTTTACAATCGAAGGGCACTGTGACGAGCGCGGCTCGACCGAATACAACCTCGCTCTGGGCGATAACCGTGCTAACGCGGTGAAGAATGCCCTGGTGCAGGCCGGAGTCACTGTTAGCCGAATCAAGACAATCAGCTACGGCAAGGAAAAGCCCTTCTGCACCCAGTCGAACGAACAGTGCTGGCAGCAGAACCGCCGCGGCCACCTCGTCTACGGGCAACAGTAAGGCGACCAGGGGGAAGAAACCACGGGCTAGACGGCCGGCGTTGCCATGAGCTCAGGTTAGTGCTCGGCCGTCTTTGCCCGTTTCGCGTGTACCCTGAAGCGTGCATGGGCATGCGTGCAGCCGCTACCAGAAACGATGGCGTCGCGCCTCTCGAACCGTTACCATAGATCATCCGCGCTGTTCTCTGGCTCTATTTCGCCGTGATGCACGGAATCTCGGCACTCAGGAAGTGATTATGAACACCAATCGAGTCACAGCTAGGATCGCGTTATTTGCGGCGCTCTGCCTGGCCGTCCCGTCGGCATGGGGCGTGAGCAAGGAAATCGTGCAACTCCAGACGCAGGTACAGGCGCTGCAGGATCAAATGGCCCGCATGCAGCAATCGTTCGACGAGCGTATGGGCGTGATGAAGAACTTGGTAGAACAGGACACGGACACCGCTAATAAACTGGCCAATGCCATTCAAGCACTGCAGACCTCGCTGCAAAAGCAGCAAGCTGACGTGGGCGGCCGCACCGACCAGGTTTCCGGGCAAATTCAGTCGCTGAATGACAGCATGGATGAGTTGAAAGCTCGGCTCACCAAACTTAGTCAGCAACTCGATACACTCGCGCAGACGCAGCAAAGTCTCACTCAGCAACAGCAGGCGGTTCAGCAGCAGGCCCAGGCTCCCCCTCCCGACGTGCTCTATAACAATGCGTTACGCGACTACAATGCCGGAAACGCGCAGGTGGCAACCCAGGAATTTAACGACTACATCAAGTACTATCCCAATACTGATTTAGCCGGAAATGCCTTTTTTTATCTTGCCGAGCTGGCGTACCGGCAAGGAGACTTTCAGCAGGCGGTCAAGTTCTATGATCAGGTCCTACAGAACTTCCCCAGCGGCTCGAAAGCCGCAGCCGCAGAATTGAAGAAGGGAGCAGCTCTCATCCAGCTAGGGCAGAAGGACGATGGCATCAAGGAATTGCGCCACGTCATCCAGCGCTATCCGCGTTCGCAAGAAGCTACCCAGGCGCGCGAACAACTCAGAAAACTTGGCGTCTCATCCAAGCCGGCCGGGGGGGACTAGCGCCGGTAAGCACTACCTGGCTTGGCTTTAAAGATGCCCGGGCAGGCACGCCAGTGGCAACGCCTGGGTCGGTAACGATTACGCTTTTTTGTGGTGCTTTCTGTGGGTCTTACGGTGTCCCCTGGTGTGCTCGACATGTGCCTTTGGGGAATGGCTGGGGTGGTTGCGCGGCGCGATAGTTCCCTGCGCTTCATTAGGCGTGCTGCTAATCGGAGTTGCCTGACCGATAGCGGCAATTGCAAAGACCAATACTACAGCGAGCGCTAGAAGGCGATTTTTCATTGTTTTCGTCCCAGAAAGAAACTCAACTGCGCAAGGCTAACTTTAAATCGCTTTGATCCAGAAAAGTCGTAGAATAATTCTAAGCCAGTGTCGAGCTTGATGCGCTCAGCGCAATCGGAGAGTCCCGCGAATGACCGGAGAAAAAAATAAAGATCAAGACCGCTCAAAGGGCGCATTGGAGCAAGACGAGCGCGGTCAACCTGGCAACACCAGCTTGCAAGGCCAGCTCGGACATCGCGGCCAGGATTCGCTGGTAAAACCACATGACAGCGATTTCCCTGAACCAGGCGAGAACCCGGAACACAGCGGTGAGCCCGAGGACTCGCCCCAAGAACCCACCTCGCAGTGACCTATCTGTAGGTGAAAGGGCTGAGCTGGCGGTTTCGCAAGGCAAGTCCGAGCATTTCTAGACCATCTGCTTTTTGCTAGCGCCGAAGATTCTCTGTACCAGGATCAGTAATGCATCTGGATCGGGCTCGATGTGATAGCTGGCGCCCTCGACAAGTTGCTCGCCGGCGTGGCGGCGCAACGAGATAATTGGAGCCGAACACTTCTCCCGGAAAATTGCGACCAGCTGTTGCTTATCTGAGTAGGGGATGGAGTGGCCGAGCAGAAAAAGATCGAAGTTGCCGGCCCGGCATTGTTCGAGGCTTTCTGTAAATCCTAAGCACGACACTACCTGATGCCCTTGGCTGTCCAGCAACATGTGCCTGGTCCGCAGCAAGGGATCATCATAAGAAACGGAAAGAATTCGGGGCATATTTCGGAGACAGACACGACCCTGGAAATGTATACTCCGCAGACTTTAGCAGAACTCACCCCTGTGTGTCTGTTTGCCCGTAACACCCTCCTCTTAGCTTCCGGCGAATAGATCGCAAAGGAAGGGCCCTGCTGCCGCGCAGGCGGCGCCCCGGGGGGCGTCAACCCCGGCCGCGGTTCCGCGCCAATCGCGTAAGGACTCTGTAGGATGCGGCTACTCCTTATAATAGCTAGGTGTCCACCACCATCCCTCCCCTGGTCGGTCCGCCGGCGGCACGCCACAGTTTCCGCTTAAAGGCCGGGCAATTCTGGCGACGAGTCACTGATGGGCTCGAACTGAACCAGCTCTGGTCGCAGTTTCAGGCCGATGCGCAGGCGAGTTATCGGCTCTACGCGCGTGACATCGATTCCAGCCGCAAAGAAGGCGTGCGGCGCGGACGCCACTGGTGGGGCATAACAAAGCAGTTGTTCTGGGCCATTTTGGAAAAGCTTTCCCCGGCGCGCCGGGTGCTGCTGCTTCTGGCGCTCGCAATGCTTATCTTCAATCCCGAGCTGCAATGGACCTCGCGCGAAGGCACGCACGTCGTCGGCTTCGACTTGCGACTGTGGGGCGGGCTGCTGATGTTCGTGCTTTTGATCCTCGAGGTAGCGGATCGTGTAGTCATGAAGCGCGACTTGCAGATTGCGCGCGAGATCCAGATGTGGCTCCTGCCGCTGAATGCGCCTGCCATTCCGGGCTTGCAGATCGCTTTTGCCACCCGTCCGGCCAACACTGTCGCTGGTGACTATTACGATGTCATTCCCCGAACCTATGCGGACGACAGGAATCAGACCTATATGCTTGCGGTTGCCGATGTTGCCGGGAAGAGCATTCCCGCTGCGCTACTGATGGCCACATTTCAGGCTAGCTTGAAAACACTCGCTGCTACCTCATCTGCTCTCCCCGACCTGGTACAGCGCATGAATCACTATGTCTGCACCAACAGCCAAAGTGGACTGCGCTTCACCACCGCCTTTCTCAGCGAATATGATCCGGCCACACGCAAGCTGACCTACATCAATGCCGGACACAATGCGCCTATTCTGCGCCGCACTTCCGGGGCAGTTGAGCGTCTTGAGGCGGGTGGACTGCCGCTCGGAATTCAAGAGGGATGCGCGTACCAGGCCGGCAGTATTCAATTGGAGCCGAATGATTGGCTGATTGTGTTCACCGATGGAGTGGTCGAGGCGGTAAATGACCACGACGAGGAATACGGTGAGACCCGGCTACTTTCCGTCTTGAACGGCGGGATTACCAGCACTCCCGCCAAGCTCCTAAGCCGGATTATGGTGGACTTGGACTTCTTTGCGGGGACCACTCCGCAGCACGATGACATCACGTGCATGCTGGTCGTCGGCCGATAGCGATGGTGGTGAACGGTCGATGCTGAATGGTTCCACCATTTTCCGCTCCAGGGATTTGCCATTGATTCACTTTCTTCTCCTCCAGCCCAGCCAGATGCCCAGTAACACTCCGGCCATTGCCGCCGCTCCCAATTTTTTACGATCGGTGATCGGCACGAAGCGCGTAGGCTGATGCGCGCTGACCTCAATTACTCCCACCGGGATCGCGCGCATTGCACCACCGCCCCCGCCGCCCTCGCCTCGGGCACGCGTGTCTCCTACCCCGCCCGCGCCGCTTCCAGCACCAAAGCCATAGGCGATTCTGGCAATGGGGATGATGGTCTTCCCTTCCGCATTGACTGGTTCGCCGAACACGCTCTTAACCTGAGCTCGGCTGGATAGATTTTCATGGAGTGATTGCAGCAATGTTGAACTTGTCATGATTTCTCCTCCAAACCAAAATGGCGTCGCGCCAGAGCAGAGACCCAACTGAACGCGCCTCTTATTTGAACATCCTCGACGGCAGCTTTTGGAAACGATTTTTTGGGGTCCTTTTGGCGTGCGCGGCAGCTAGATTTCATCCTCGCCCCCTATCAGTGCCCAGTGCATATACCGGCCGCCCTTTTTGGCCGCCACCACGGCTTTTCGGAAAACATTGGTTGTGACAGATCTTGACAGAAGAGAGTGACACAATTCGTCATTTTTTAATCCTTACCTCACGTTGGAGTTACGGACCAGGGTCGGGGAAGCGCGCGCTATGCTTCTAATCTGTTCATTCCTTTAATCGGTCACTGAAAGTAACCCGGGCTGATTGCGCAGATCGATGTGGCACCCCACATGCCCTGTAGGAAGCTCGAAGCGGGCGAGAACGCCCGACATCGCGCAAACCGAGGATAAAACAACAATGCGGAAACAGAAGGGTTTCTCACTGATT
>JAFATF010000207.1 GCA_019244045.1 Acidobacteriota bacterium | reverse complement strand
ATCCTCGCCCATCAAAACCTCGGGCAGTTTGACAGCACACTGCAAGCCGCGGTGATGGCCTCAACCGCGATCAAAATATGCGGGGGTCTCTCTGCTCGAGATGCCGGTACTCTGTCCCGTGAGATGCGCTATGAACCGGAATTTCTCCTTTCCATGCGGAAACACACAGCGTCAACGGATTTCGCCTGTTTCATCCGCAACGTCACCCCGCAACCGGTGGCGCTCCGCGTCCCCCTCGGCCAGATGGAGCGGCTTCCCCGCATGACAGACCGGGAGCTCGAGAACCTTCTCACCCAAAACCGGAAGAGGATGGCTGAAATGATGCTGGAAACAGCGGGGGGCAGCGCCGCGGGCAGTGGCAGCCGTATCACAATCAATTCCGCCGGAGAAAATCGAGATCGAGGCGCCGGAATTGATCTAATGTAAGATGAGATCGAGAATGAAATCTCTGGCAATGCCCGCTATAGGGACACAGCGCAATATATCAGGCATGGTTAGCATCATAACCCCTACGTACAACCGAGGAATGTTTTTAAAAAACGCATTTGCATATTTTTGTCACCAAAATTACCGTGATATCGAATGGCTTATATTAGATGACAGCTTGCAAGAAACTCCGGGTTTCGATGATTTAGCTGATCGGAACATCTTCTATGAACATATCGACAGAAAGCTTTCTATTGGAGAAAAGCGGAATATTCTAATTGATAAAGCAAAAGGAGAAATAATAATTCAATTTGACGATGATGATTACTATTCCCCTGACTACGTTCGGACTATGGTTTCGGGCTTAACGAATCTTAACGCCGACCTGATCAATCTTCGAGGTTGGTTCCTTTATGATTGCAGATCACGATTTTTCGGTTACTGGAATTTGATGCAAAAGGAAGGCCTTCATTACCGTTGCGATCAGACGGGTGTAGCACTGATGATGCTTAAACCCCAAAATAACAAGAAGCTTGAAAATAACCATCTCGGGTATGGATTTTCCTATACCTTCAAGAAGAAGGTCTGGGAAACGGTTAAATTTCCGGAAATCGACTGGAACGAAGATTGCGAATTCAGCCTCAAGGCAAGCTCTAAGTTCAAGGTTGATGGGTTACAGGATACTAGAGGGGTTTGCCTCCATCTCTTACATCAGGCCAGCACGTCACGCTGCTTTCCGCAGCACCATCTTCCAAGCTTTCTGCTTCAGATGCTGTTCCCCGCCTTAGAATACCCAGCACTAGTCTCTAGTGTTGAAAACCAGTATCAGTGAGTGGCCTTATGCGCGAGTTCTTCGGCGCCCCAGGACACTGAGGTGAGGCAGTGATTTTGGCCTAACCCGAGTCATAGTGATGTGGTGTTGACCGAGAGAGGAAGCCTTGATGCAAATACCTTGTGATGTTGTCCAGGAATATGAAATTCCATCCGGCGTTACCACCGTTCGCATCGAGGCGGAGAGCAGCGGTGCGAGCGGGCACAGCAGCATTGCCATGACGTTGCAGATCCCGCCTGGGGCTACCCTCCGGCTGCGCTTGGCGTGTTTACCGGCGCAAGGATCGTCTGATGCTTCTAACCTTGATGGTCTCAACAGCCATTAAGATCGCCAGCGGGTCGCTGAGGCCAGACCGGAGACAGCAGCCGTTGCGCAGTTCCCCGGTGCACAGCAACCGTCAACGGCTGAAAAGGTCGAGATCGAGGCACCGAAGCTCCTGTAAACTTCGGCATGGGAACTCTTGTAGCGGCACACGTGGAATATGCACCAAGAAGACACGTCGAAACAACCAAATAAAGATGATTGGTGGACGACGTTTAGGGTCATATTGGAGATTGGTTCGTCCATAAAATTTATAATAAACACATCGTCTGACTACAGGATCATAGATCAAGCAGAAATTGCCTATGAGAACATAATGAAGCTTGCACAAATTTTAGAAAAAATCCTAAATATAGACACCACAACACGAGATAAGAAAGAAAACGAATAACCACTATCGACTTATCTATTTCACATATTCCGGTGCATTCCCGCATTTCTCCATTATTTTATCTCCTATATTCAGGCCAAATAGTAATCCGGCTGCACCTGAGTGGGACGGAGCGCTATCTTTGCAGTTATCACTACACGGCAATTGATAGCGCGGATCTCGATACCGGAAATCGCCTAGGAAGCCCGCAGAAGGGGTGTTTCCGGTTTTCTGGGGGGGGAGGGCAGCCGGGCAGCGTTTCCCTTCTCAGCGGCTGCCACAGGCGGTCAGCAACGAAATTTATTCGGTTGCTTGGACTGCGGGCTCCTGCCGGGTCGGGGCAGTTTCCGCGGCCGGTTTCGGCTTCGCGATACACTGAAGATCTTGTGCTGAGAGTTCCAGCTCCGTTTTCTCCTTCCTCTCATGGGTGGTGTACGCATGAAGCGACACTCGCCCGGTTACGAGCACAAGAGAGCCCTTGAGCACAAACGGCGCGAGCTTCTCCGCCCGCTCCCCGTTCCACACAAGGACGGTCAACCACAGCACCGCCTTATCTTTCCCGGAGATATCCGAGACAGCGAGGCGAAACTTGAGAAAGGTTTTCTCAGTGCCGGTTGTTAACAGTTTTGCATCCGCCCCCACATGGTCAATAAAGGTACATTGATTGAATGTCATAACTATTGCATGTTCACCTCCTTTGGGGGCAGATTGTTGAAGTTACCTAATAATAGCAGGAAATTGTATTTCTATCTAGAAGTAAAACGATAACCGTCTTCCCTCTTGCTAAAGGTTTGCGTCTCCCCTGCTCTTCTGTTCTGGGTTACCGCCTTTACCACATTTCGCAACTTGAATGAGAGTTGTACCGGCATCAAACCCGCTCCACTTTCCTGCATGTCCTTGTTTTTAAAAAGGTTAGTGGTTGCTCTCGAGTTAGTAAAATCGGGCTTGCGCACGCCATACGCGAATTCACTGAAGGCATACGCGTTTGAGGTCTGCCGTGCCCCCGCTTTCGTGCGGATCAGCCGCCGGGTGATCCGAAGCAAACCTGAGGCCTCGAGACGGAAGAGCGCCCCGGCAATGGTCGTGGTGCAGTAGCCGGTTGCCTCACGGATTGCCTCGTAGCTGGGGCAGCAGCGCCCGCTGGGAACCGCACAGAAGGTGAAGAGGAGGCAGCGAAGCACCGTGAGGCCGGATTGCTTCAGCACCCCGGACTTGCACCCCTTCCCTTTGGTTCTCCGCTCCAATCCCTCGGCTTGGACAATGACCCTGACCCTCCCGTTTCGGTCTATCGGATGGAAGCAAAACGAATCGATTGCGTACTCGGCATTTCGCCGGAAGCGCTTCATCTGGCAAGGCTCCGCCATTCCCCGTGAAGGGGGTTGATTTCGGTGGCGGGTTGAGGCAGGGTCGGAGTGCTCATTTCCAGACCCAAACGCTCAATCCGTAAGGATGTTGGAGCCCCGGAGGTTGCAGTCCGGGGCTTTCAGCATTTTTGGGCTACGTCATACGAGTGCCCCTCTTAAAATTTCCTAGCGTAGATGCTGCGCGTTTTCCCGCAACGGGGAAAGGGGTTCTAGGCTCAAACCCTCGGAATTTCCAGAACCGTTTGAAATCAATGTAGTAGACGATTTTCGGTGTGGCGGTTTCTCAGTCCTTCCAGAAAGTGCTGAAGCGATCCGCGGCAAGTCAGCTGCTGCGGAAAATCTCCCCAGTCGCTTGGCGGCACATCCACCTCCTCGGACGTTACGCGTTCCGGGACCGCGGCCAGCCGATCGACCTGGATGCCCTGCTCGCAGGCATCTCCCTAGCCTAACGTGCTGATTTTGCGCGGTT
>JAFATF010000080.1 GCA_019244045.1 Acidobacteriota bacterium | reverse complement strand
CTCGCTGGGGACGAGCTATTACAACATTGGGGAAAAAGAGCAAGGAGCGCAGAGCACAGCAAAGGCCTATGAATTACGGGTTCGTGTTAGTGAGCGGGAGAGGTTTTACATCGAAAGTCACTATCACGCGTGGGTGACAGGCAACCTCGAAAAAGGGCGCCAGGGCTACGAACTTTGGGCGCAAACCTACCCGCGCGACTGGGTTGCTCACAACAATCTAGGTGTTACCTATTTCAATTTTGGCCAATATGACCCTGCGTTGCAGGAGATTAGTGCCGCCCTCCAACTCAACCCTGGAGACCGCCTGGTTAATGCCAACATCGTGAACGCGCATCTTTATCTGAATCACCTCGAAGACGCTAAGGCAGCCGCACGACAGGCCCAGGCAAAAGGTCTGGATTCGCCCTTCCTGCGTACCTTGCTGTACCAAATTGCATTTCTGGAAAATGATACGGGAGGCATGGCAAAGCAGGTAGTTTGGTCGGCAGGCAAGCCAGATGTTGAAGATGTGTTACTCGCCCAAGAGGCGGATACAGCGGCTTATTCCGGCCATCTGAGCAAGGCGCGGGAGTTCTCTGACCAAGCGGCGGCTGCGGCTACACAGGCGCACCATAAAGAGGCTGCGGCCGCGTATCAGGCTGAAGCAGCGTTACGGGAGGCCCTTTTCGGTAATACCGCTGAGGCCCGGCAGCGTGCTGTGGCGGCACTTGGGCTCTCAAGCGCTCGGGAGGTAATGTATGGAGCGGCACTGGCTCTGGCGATTGCCGGAGACACGTCTGCAGTTCAAGTACAGGTTGAGAAACTAGCCGATGATCTGGCCAAGCGTTTTCCAGAGGACACGCTAGTGGGGTTTAACTACCTGCCGACCCTTCATGCGCAGCTTGCTCTCAACCGCAAGAATGCTGTCGACGCACTGAAGATCCTTCAGACCGCCAGCCCCTGTGACCTCTCCACAACTGCCACTCATTTCAACTTCATCGGCTTTTATCCCGTATTTGTGCGCGGCGAAGCGTACCTGGCAGCACATCGAGGAAGCGAAGCAGCTTCTGAGTTTCAGAAAATCGTCGACCACCGTGGAATCGTGGCGAACCTACCCATAGGCGCACTGGCCCAACTAGGGTTAGCGCGCGCCTATGCCTTAGATAAGCAAACTGATAAGGCGCGCAGTGCTTACGGAAACTTCCTCAGCCTCTGGCACGAAGCAGATACGGACATCCCGATACTGAAAGAAGCGAAGGCCGAATTTGCGAAGTTGCAGTAATGCCGGTAATAGGCAAGTATCTGCCACACATCTTGCTGAATACTAGAAACAATTGCCAGGCAACGGGTTGATGGGTTGTTGTGGTTCTATGTAATACCGACAGTTTCCCATGACGAACGAGACCATCACACATTACCGCATCATCGAGAAGCTGGGCGGTGGGGGAATGGGTGTGGTGTACAAGGCCGAAGATGTGAAACTCGGCCGGTACGTGGCGCTCAAGTTTCTGCCCGAGGAGGTGGCACGGGACGCGCAGGCGCTCAGCCGCTTTCAACGGGAAGCGAAGGCGGCCTCTGCCCTGAATCACTCCAACATTTGCACGATTTACGAGATTGACGAGGAGGATGGAACCGCGTTCATCGCCATGGAGTTTCTGGACGGGCGGACGCTGAAGCACCAGATCTTGGGAAGGCCGATGGAGACCGATCTCCTGCTGGGACTGGCCATCGAGATTGCCGACGCGCTCGATGCCGCTCACAGCGAAGGGATTGTCCACCGGGACATCAAGCCAGCCAACCTCTTCGTGACCAAGCGCGGGCACGCCAAGATCCTCGACTTTGGATTGGCCAAGGTCGTGCCCGTGGGCCGATCCATCAGCAAGATCGCTGCCGGCAACACCCAGACTCTGACGCGGGAAGAGGAGCATCTCACCAGCCCCGGTTCGGTGGTCGGGACGGTGGCGTATATGTCGCCCGAGCAGGCGCGGGCCAAAGAGCTGGATGCCCGTAGCGATCTGTTCTCGTTTGGAGC
>JAFATF010000749.1 GCA_019244045.1 Acidobacteriota bacterium | reverse complement strand
GCAGCTTCAGTGGCGCTCATCATAGCCGGCGCGATAATTGCTTCTTCGAGCAGGTCGAACACAATGCCATGATGAGGCAGCATGATACCGACAAGTGCGCCACCGACATTGGCGGCTACACGTGCGCCGCGTAGCAAGTGCAACGTGGTGGGTCGCTTCGCTAAGGTGGCGTAGATGTCCGCTGCCGCGCGTTTGATCTCTTCGTCGCTGCGCCGCATTTGGCTCTGGATCGAGGTACTGAATGCGGCGCTCAGTTGCTTGAGCTGATCGTCCCACTCCGCCGCCATGTTGTCCCAAAAGGGATGGTGCCTCGGCGCCTCGCGTTCACGGTCGATCCGACGGCCGAGGGCCGAGAGTAATTCGACATGCGCTTCCGAGTACGCTTTCAATTCGGCCGGTATCGAACCGTCGAGCGCGGCGCCGCCAGCGGGAAACAGAGTGCGATAAAGTTGCCGACCCATCCTCAGGATCATCCGGCTTGGCCATCGCGTGATCGAGCGGATCGTCGCCATTGCCTGCTTGAGGCCCGGTATATCGGGATCGAGCAATTCGAGGATCGCCAGGTTGAGACGACTGAAGGGTTCGATCACCGAGTCCGAGGTCAGATAGAGGCGCTCGTAGGCCGCGACAAAGCCGTTGGCCGACTCCCGAACTTCCTCGGTCCAAACCCGGCGCGCCGCCAGTTCCAACCTGACTGGCTCGAGTAATCTACCGATCCGGCGTACCGCAAAACTAAGCGCGGTGCGGCCGGAGGCGGCCCGGTCGCTCTGCCGGACTGCCGACAACACCGCCTCACGCAGCTGGGTCGCCTCCGGATGGGCCGCCCCCCAGAGGTCGCTCTCCTGGCCCTCTGAGAGATAGCGCAAGGGCACGATTGTCGGCGTTGGCGCCGGCAGACCCAGCCGATCGGCTACCAGCGGAAAGATGCGTTTGATTTGCCCATCAATGATGAGCCTGCGGTCACGCTCGCGGGTCTTATTAATGCATTCAACAATCGGGAGACCGGCATCGTGCAGCAGAAAGAGCCATTCGAGGAGGTGTTCGACAGCGTAATGCTCTGCGCTGGTTACATAGACCACAACGTCGGCAGCGGCCACCGCCTCGACGACCCCGGCGAGATATCGCGATGACCCGACCGCATCGCAATCCGGTGTGTCCCAGATTGCCACGTCCTGCGGCAATGCCTCCGACGAGATGCGCGACCTGGTGAAGCCAGCGAACTGGGGACCAGCGGATGCCACCGGCGGGGCCTCCACGAACTCCTGGAAAGCATATCTGTTCTGGCCGAAGAGCGGCAGCTCACCGGCGACAAAGGCTTGCGGATAGACCGTGTGGCCACCCTCCGGGCTTGTATCCGCGATCGATGAGGCCGCGAGGATGTTGACGACGGTGCTCTTGCCGACGTTGTTGCCCCCGAACATGATGATATGGCGAAGCGCGCCGCAACAGAGCGCTAGGCATGCGACGCGGTGGCGCACGACGGCATCCACGAACAGGAACTCGCGGCGGAAACGGGCGCCGTCACCATCCTCGAGCAATCGATTAGCATTCGCCATAGGGCCACTATCATCGAGGAGTCCCGCCTTTGAGTAGGCGGCCCGCAGCACCCCGAAATCGGCAACGATATCGGCGAAAAGCTCCTGTAGCATCGTCATCTCTGCGCCGCTCAGTCCATAACGAGGCGCACAGGATTGCGCATCATCCCCCTGCGGTCGGACATCATCGCGATCTGCATCTGATGGGAACGCTATGCCGCTCATGTGGGGAACGCCGGCAGACAAAGGTATAAATGGTGTGTAAAACTGGGCTTGTCCGTCGTGCCAATTGGGTTCTCGGTCAAAGCCCGGGCGCTTTCGCAGTCATCTAGGATGATGCCCAAAATATTGGGCCGTTCGTCAGCAGATCGTTCGCTTCGCACCGTAGGAGCAGCGCGCGAGTAATTGACCAGATACCTGCCTGCCTCGTCGTAACGAAGGCCTAAACCTATTGATCGGCAGAGACGGGCCTCAGGTGGCGGGCTGAAAGATCCGGCCTGGGTGCAGCAGAAGCTTGTTCCGGCAACCGCTCGGTGGATGCCACCAGGTCAGAAGCTACGGACAGGTTATTCCGAGGGGCGCGGCGGGCCGACCGCAGAACCGCCACTGCTAACCCGGCTACTGCGATCTGGAGCCATGAGGGCCGATCTCTCGAAACTCCATCGCCATCCTTTGCAGCGAAGGCGGGTGGGTCAGGAATGCGATCTCGGATCGCGCCCCAAGTCTGATCTATCCGTCTCCGCGTGGTTGCGGCTTTGTGTTGGAGAAAATCGGGGGACACCGCTGTTGCAGGTTTCAGCTCGGGCCCCGGTGCCGGCCGGCTCGGCGATGACGGCCGGGCTACCTCGGTCTGCGGCTGGGTCGAATGGCTGCCGAACCGCTCCGCATAGGCGCGGGTGAATTCGGCGCCGAGCAGGAAGGTCACGGTGGAGTAGTAGATCCACAAGAGGATCACAATCAGGGAGCCGGCCGTGCCGTAGCTCTCCGCTACGTTGGTGCTGCCAATGTAAATCCCTATGAGCGACTTGCCGATTGTGAAAAGCAATGCCGTAGCTACCGCTCCAACGGCAACATCGCGCCAGGCGATCTGTTTATCCGGCAACACCTTGTAGATTGCGGCAAAGACGGCCGACAACAGCACCAACGTGATCACGAAATTGACCACGGCCATCAGCACCTTGCCGCCGGGGAAGAAACCTTCCACCCAGTGCCCGAGTGCAGCGAGGCCGGCGCTGACCGCGAGCGAGACGACCAGCAAAAAGCCAAGCGTCATGATGAGGCCGATGCTCGCAATACGAGCGCGCACCAGCCTCGTCAACCCGGCTTTGGGCTCAGCCTTCCAGATCTTATTAAGGCCGGACTGGATCTCGCCAAACGCACCACTCGCGGTGATCAGCAACGTCACGACGCCGACGATCGTCGCGATCGCGCCGGACTTCTGGCTCTGACTCCCGGCGCTCTGCAGCATCGTTTGCAGTGCCTGGCCGCTACTCTTCCCCATCAGGCCGCTGAATTGGCCCAAGATCGCCGCCTGCGCCGCCTCGTGCCCGAATACGAGCCCGGCGATCGAGATAACGATCAGCAGCAGCGGGGCTATTGAGAAGATCGTAAAGTAGGCGATCGACGCCGCTCGGCTCAGGGCTTCGTCCTCGATAAAGCCATTCACAGTGTCTTTCAGCAGATCCCAGATTTTTCGGAGCATCGTCTCACCCACGAGTGGGTCCATGGGGTTCGTAACGGAAACAGGGCAGAGCCTCAGTTTGATCCTCGTACGCAAGTCGCTTGGTACGGATTTCGCTGGATGGTTTCCGTCAACAACGGCGAATATCTAACACCGGCGGACCCACACCGCCGCCAGCCGCTTCCGTTACACACGAATGAAATCTGCGCAGATTTGCCCGTGGTGTAATGATTCGTCGACCCTCTCTATTGAAAGCTTGCCGCTCGAAAGAAGGCGTGACAACACCTGTAGCTCTGATGCGCGAAGCAGACGCCAGTTGAAACTACAAACGAGACTGCGACGTTGCTTATGCGACGAGCCGAGGACAGATGAAGGTCATCTTCTTGGATATCGACGGCGTCCTGAATTCCAAGCAGACGCCAAACCCGCGGAAGTTCCCATTCATCGTCGATGATGCCTTGTTAAAACGCCTCAAGCATCTGCTCCAACTCACCGGAGCGCAGGTCGTCCTGTCCTCCAACTGGCGGTACGATCCAGCAGGAATATTCAGTGCCAACCATTACGGTGTACCATTCATCGACACGACACCGGACTTACCGGGCGAACCGAGATGCAAAGCGATCTTAGATTGGCTGAGTCGTCATAAAGACGTTGAACGGTTCATCGTGGTCGATGACGAGAACGATGAACTGGACGGGTTGCCCCTCTTTCAGCCGCGGCGGCGCACGGGCCTGACCGACAAAATGGTTGCCGCAGCGGCGGACTATTTGAATGGAAAGTCGAACAGGGACATGCGCCGTAGCAAGCTCATCCGAGTCTTTCAGAACCTGAGCTCATTCATCACCGGGCATAAGGGCTAAGCGGTGTCGCCCCTCCATACCGCATGCGAGCGGGGTGGCCTCGCCGAGCCACCCCGCTGCGGTCCTACTGCGATGAGGGTCCGCCACCCGAAAAACATCCCATATAGTAGCAGCCCAAGATCGCTGCGGCGCCGAGTCCGATTTTCGTTCGGGTCGACATCCCTGAGTGTGCCTGCGTTTGCGCGTTCTGACTTGTGTTCCCTGTTCCCATCACCAGTGAGACGCGCTCGGCATTGGTAGGGCCCCGGCCAGCGGGGATGTAGTCGATCGTGACCCGAGAGCCAGGTCGAATGGATCTCAGATACATGGCAAAGGCATTGCCGCTCGGGAACACGCGGCCGTTGACGGCAATGATCTCATCGCCCCTTTGAAGCCCGGCGGCCTCGCCGGCAGAGCCGGCCTTCACACGCCTGACCTCCATCAGATCAAAGGTCATCCCGGAGTCGGTGATCTGCTTCGCCGGCGCGACATCGACTCCCAGAGCGCCTCGATTGTTCGGCAACCGCGCTGCCAGATCGGTCGATATGAGCCGGTACCCCATGGCGTTTTCCGCATGAGCAATTGCCGGCGCCAATTGCACGCTCACCATAGAGGCCAACGCGATCGCTGTCACTGTACGCCTGACACTCATATGACCTCCATTCATCAGCTACCGTTCCGGCAGGCTGAATCAGACGGAAATCGTCCCATCGTCAGGCACGCGGCCGTTCGGAGTCACACCGTCAACGACTCGTGGAAGGTGCTGACTCAGTTGCGAAAGGAAGCTGTCCGTCGGCATGCCCGAGTCCGCGGCCATTGTCTCGACTTGTTCATTGCCAAAGACCTGCCGCAGCTGATCTGGCGACACCGCCCGGTTCGGGCCATTACTGACCCA
>JAFATF010000664.1 GCA_019244045.1 Acidobacteriota bacterium | reverse complement strand
CCCGCCTGCAAGGCTTGGTTGACGCAATCGGCAGCGCGAACAGCATCGGACTCGCGAATCACAGGTCCCGGGTCGGTACTCTCTTCGAGGAGATCGCTTGTGCGAGTTTCCTGATTCTGCCAGGAACAGGTTTGCGAATTCGCCGTTAAGCCGAGTGCTCGACAAAAATGCGCTGCATGGAAATGCAGCTCTAGCCCGAATAGCTGAACCCCCACGAAACCATCTGCGGCATACGGGAGATCGGCGTCGTGGTGCACGATTGACCCCGGCGTTCGAGAACCATTTTTCTTTCCGGAGTTGCGCTTGATCGCCCAACCCACCTGCGCGCTGCCGGTAAACGTGATCAGCTTCATGCGATCATCGGTGACCAGCAGCTGGGATCTTCGTTCGCAAGCAGCAGGACATTCACTCCGCCATCCGGCAAGCCTGCTGAACCGCTTCGGCCAGCGGCAAAGCCGCTAGTGCTTTGTGGCGCGGGTTTCACCGATTGGACAGGCCGGCCGCAATGGCCCGGGGCCACTTTATGGCCGGACCAGATTCAGCGGGAAGTTGAAGGGGGTAATACCTGGTGATCGGGCCTCGCGGAAATCTCTTGACGATACCCCAGCTTCCCGCCGTTATTCCTGCCAATCGAGCGGACGGGCTCGTCGTTGGCCGCCAGGGTAAAAGTTGAAGTCGCGCTCTACCTCAGTCCCGGCCGCGCGAATGGGTTTCCCGCTCCTGGACGATGGTGCGGGCTTTCCGCTCCGCTATGGTCTCGGCAAGCCGCGCAACACGCGTTGTCGCTCGAATCCGCGGCAAGCGGCCAGTCGTGGCCAACGCCTTCACGGCGCTCCATCGCCTCTTCCACGTGCTCCTTGGTTGCTTCAAAGACCTGCCCCACCACCGCCAGGTCATAAGTCGAGCGGATTTCGCGCCGCTGACCCTCTTCAATCCATTTCCATCCACGAAAAATCCGCGGCCTGCGACCGGGCTTGCGCAGAATGACCGTTCCTACCCTCCAAGGCCGATCCAGCCAAAGCGAGATTGTAGGATGTTTTTCCAAGACAGCGCCCAGGCGAGGAGGCTCGGGCGGATATACTTCCGCTTATCGATGAGCATCCTGGAACTTTCCCGCCAGCTGCGCTGCAAGGCGCTATCTCCAGTTGAGCTGACTGAGGAGTGTCTCGCCCGAATCGAGCGATTCAATCCTGTGCTCAATGCCTTCATTACGCTTACGCCGGAAGCGGCGCTCGCCGAAGCCCGAGCTCGGGAACGAGAGATCCAGAAAGGCGATTGGCGCGGCCCACTGCATGGCATCCCGGTTGGCCTTAAAGATGTTATCGATACGGCAGGGGTGAAGACCACGGCGGCCAGCCGGCTATTCAGCCAGCGAGTGCCCGCCGAGGATGCTCCGTTGGTGGTGAAGCTCAGGCAGGCGGGCGCGATCATTCTCGGAAAAAACAATCTGCACGAATTCGCCTATGGTGGCAGCTCGATCATCAGCTACTTTGGCGAGGTGCGAAATCCCTGGAATCCAGCTTATATCGCAGGCGGATCTTCGGGGGGATCAGCGGCGGCCGTCGCTGCCGGCCTATGCTACGCATCCGTCGGGACCGATACGGCAGGGTCAATACGCGAACCCGCGGCGCAATGCGGAATCGTCGGCCTCAAGCCCACCTACGGTCGGGTCAGTCTTCAAGGTGTCATTCCCCTATCCCCCTCGCTCGATCATGCCGGGCCACTCACCGGGTCGGTGGCAGACGCAGCCGCCCTGTTCAATGTCATTCGGCAAGACAGTTCCGGCAAGACTTCTCCGGTTGACGCCGAGTGCGGCAAAAGCCCGCTCGCGCTAGGACGACTGCGCGTCGGAGTTCCACGCGCCTTTTTCTTCGAGGAGCTCGACGGGCAGATTTCCGCTGCCGTTGAGCAGGGCTTAGGGGTGATTCAAACCCTGGTGGCAGATGTCCGGGAGGTGATGATAGCGGTTAACACGGACCGCACCTTGCAAGCAGCCGAGTCCTACCGCTACCACGCCGATTGGGTGCGTAAGTACCCAGAGTTCTACGATCCGGAAACGCTTGGCCGAATCCTCCGTGGAGAGCAAGTTACGGACGCAGAATGCATTCGCCTATCGGCAGAGCTCGCCGAGGAGCGCCGGAACGTCCGAGCGGTCTTCGAGCAAGTTGATGCGCTGGTCACACCCACCGTGCCTATTGCTTCACCCACGATCGCCAGCCTGCGGGCGAACCCTGAGGATCTTCGTCCGATCGAGCTCATTTTGCTGCGCAACACGCGCCCCTTTAATGTTTGGGGACTTCCAGCCATCTCGATTCCGTGCGGTCTTACTCAGGACGGCCTTCCTATCGGTCTTCAGATCGCCGGTCCAGACGGGGGGGACGCCCTAGTGCTCTCTCTTGCCGAGGCCTATGAGCAGGCGAGCGGTTGGACAAAACCGAAGCTTCCTTTGTGATGACGAGACCAGACGAGTGATTGCCGGCGAAAGCCCTTTGCCCATGGCTTGCGCGTCACTATTGTGCAGAGGGAGCTCTATCTTGTTGGCGGTAAGGACTTGGCTACAAATGACCCGAGGTCCTGGCGGAACTTCGCTAGCGACTTGGTGTCCAGGTACACCATATGGCCGGACTCATAGGTCGCGTACGAAATATTCTTACGCAACTGTTCCGGCAAATTCAGGTGATCCATGGTGTAGTTCGCGGCAAAGTAAGGTGTCGCCAGATCGTAGTACCCCTCCATGACCAGCACCTTCAAATAGGGATTTTTGGCCATGGCCTGCCGCAGTTCCGTAGCGGTATCGGGGAAGCCCTTCTCGGCCGAGCCCCACTCCCATTTGAATTCTTGCGATGAAAAGGCAAATACGCGATAGGGCATGTCGGTCTTGTAGCCTAATTCATTGCGCACATATTGGTTGAATGCGGCAGTGTAGGGGGGCAGCGTTTCCGACATACTGGGGTCGTAAAAGGACGGATCGAGCAGTCCTCGAGGATCGGGTCCGGTAAAGCGGCCATCGAGCCTGCCCACCCGAACCTTTTGTTCGAGCAGAAGATTGTGGGTGAACTCCTGAACGTCAATACGTAGGTTAGCCTGATCAATGACCTCGGTCGCCAGACCGGTATACCGCGATATCTGAGAGATGACCGTTTTGCGCTCCTGCGTGCTCAGTCGATCACCTTGAGCGA
Organism: Acidobacteriota bacterium; assembly: GCA_019244045.1. Taxonomy (GTDB): domain Bacteria; phylum Acidobacteriota; class Terriglobia; order Terriglobales; family Acidobacteriaceae; genus Gp1-AA122. Next base: position 1,370 of record JAFATF010000664.1, on the reverse strand, counting down.
GCGCTTGCGCGTAGTCTGTACTTGCCCAATGTTCGACCTCAGCACGGGTCTTAGCCGGATTCTCATTGAGATCGGGAGGCAGTTTTTTGTGGTAGGCGGCAATCATCGTGTAGGAGGGCAGAATCAGCACGTAAGGCAAATCATTTGCTTTTGTGAATTCCAGGGTCTCGAACTCCAGGGCGGAAGAAAGCAGCGCGATGCCGTTAAAGGCTATACCTTGGTCGGCCAAGTAACCGGCAACTCCCGCCGCTCGCGTCGTCCCGTAGCTCTCACCTACCAGAAATAAAGGCGAGCTCCATCGTTCATAGCGCGTGATATAGGCGCGGATGAATTCTCCGAATGCGCGAACATCGCCTGCCACACTCAGGAATTTTTTCTCTTCTTCGCCGTTCGCAGCGCGGCTGAAACCAGTCCCGATGGCATCCACCAACACAAGGTCGGTTACCCCCAAGGCGGTGGCGGAGTTGTCGACGCCGCGATAAGGGGGCTCAGGCATGAACCCTGCGGGCTGCATGAGGACGCGCTTAGGTCCCAGGGCGCCCATATGCAACCAGACAGTGGCCGAACCAGGACCGCCGTTGAAAGCAAAAGTGAGCGGGCGCTTGGCTGGATCCTGAGCGGCAAGCGTGTACGAGACGAAAAACATCTCTGCCAAAATGTTTCCATCATCGCGTTTAATGGGTAGCCGTCCGGCATTAGCCGTGTACCTGAGCGGTCTGCCGTCTACCGTGATCTCGTGCTGGGTAGCCACAGGTGGGACTTCGGTCATGTCGTAACGCTCGGGTTTCTCGCTTGCACTGTTTTCGGCTCCAGTTTTTTCGTCGGCTTTCCGGCTCTCCGAGGGGCGCTCTTCTGGCTCCTTCGCGTTCGCCGGCGATGCCTCGGTTTTCAGTTTCTGCGGTGCCGCCTGGCCTAGAGCAAACGGCGTGAGCAACATCGCCAGTGCAAGACTGCTTATAGAAATTCGCATTGCCTGATCTCCCGAATGGCTAATGCCTCGGTGTGAACCTCAGTTCACAATTTACTGACGCGAATACCATAAGAGATCGCTGGCAAATTTCGCAAAAGCAATTGGCCGATGTTGCTTTTCGAGGTTCAATGCGGCAGTGCCCGAGGCGCGAGCTCGCGGCAGCCTGGACGAGTAATTCAGTCGACAGCCTCTCGGCCGACCAAAAGGGAGCCGTCTTAACAAACAGCTCGATCCCGCACTGCTTTCAGTAAGCCCGCCGAGCTCCATAGGGCTGCAGCTTTCGTCCGCCGAGATGCAGCTTCTGGCCAATGATGGCGATTCCGGAATGCCGGCACGGGTCAAAACCCGCATCCCACCACCACATCAGGAGAGAACACTTTCAGAAACGTCTCGCCTTTGG
>JAFATF010000540.1 GCA_019244045.1 Acidobacteriota bacterium | reverse complement strand
TGGCGGGTGACTAACCGATGGTCAGCCACTGAACCGAAAGCTATTTTGGCTGTCTCGCGCAGGACAAAGGGCCGACAGGCGAGCTTCTGCCGAACTGTTGGACAATCCACAACGCCGTGCACCGCTTGGCCAAGCAAGACAAGAGCTTAGCTCTCCTCTCGCATTGTAACCGGTCATCGCGAGCTCGTCTCAAAACCTGTTCCCCGGTCCTTCGCCCGCAAGTGTTCCCAAGTCCTAGTCCTATTTCAGCTCGCGTAGCCGCAGGCTGCGGCAGCTCTGCCGCGCGGCAATTGCAACTGAGGCGGCAAAACCAACTTCTAAGGGGGAAGGAGGAGGCCATATGAGCATCTTCATTGGCTTATTTATCGTGCTGGCAATTGGCTGGATACTGGGCTTCATCGTATTCCATGTAGCCGGCGGTCTGATTCATATCCTGTTGATTGTAGCCGTCATTTCCCTGATACTGCACTTTGTGCGCGGTACACGTCGAGCTGCCTGAGCGTGGCGGCAGCGAATTGCCGCGCAGGGTTGCCTCGCGTGTGATCGTCATCATCATGGGAGTGCTCGGAGCCGGGAAGACGACCATCGGCGTGCTCCTGGCTGAGCAGCTTGGTTCACAGTTCATCGACGCCGACAGCTTCCATTCCGCTGGCAACATCGAGAAGATGCGTCGCGGAGTTCCCCTGACCGACGAGGATCGCAGGCCGTGGCTGGAGGCGATTCAACGTGCTATCGCGGGGTGGCTTTGTGCACGGCGCAACGTGGTGCTGGCCTGCTCGGCTCTGAAGAGCAGTTATCGCGACAAGCTGCACATCCATAATAATGAGGTAAAGCTCGTATACATCCGGGCAACCTACCAGCTGATTCTGGCGCGTCTTCAGGATCGGCACGGCCATTTTGCCGGTCAGCGGCTGGTTGCCAGCCAATTTGCCGACTTAGAAGAGCCTAGCGATGCGATCGTGGTCGATGCGGCATGTGCCCCGCAAGAGATCGTGAAGCAAATCCGGCTTTCATTGGCGACCATAAGAGGCCGGCCCGCCAGTCCATAACTACTTTCTTCGCCCTTTCGCCTGAATTGTTTACAATGAAACCTTCATTCCTCCCCGCCGGGAGGACCATCAAAGTCTCGGGATTCTAGAACCTTGGCGCATTCCTCGGAAAGCTGTGGCCAATCAGGAGTAGCTCGGCGGGTTTATTGGCGGGTCGAAGGCAGTCTGCTGAACCTGTCGACGGTTGCGCCGGTGGCCTTTTTTGCCAATAATGCGCAATCTTTCTTGGGTCGCTCACTTCGCCGTGGCTCGATCTTGACCATGGCTGTCTTGCGCCCTTTTCTTTACGCAGCTCACCGCGTCTTTGCAACGCGCGTGGTATATGCCGTTCTCCGCGGCACCAGCCGCGACCGCCTCGATCTTTTGGGTGAGGAGTACTTTCAATACAAACTCAAGCCCAGGCTGAGGGGCGAAGGGGTGCGGCAACTGAAGCAATTCGTGAACTCCGGCGCTGAAGTGGTTTTGGTCAGTCAAAGTCTCGATCACGTTATGCGCCCCCTGGCTCGCCATCTCGGCGTCAACTACCTGGTGGCAAACCGTCTGGAATTCCGCGATGGCATGGCGACGGGCCGGCTCATTGAACCTGTCATCCGGCCCCGGGGATTATTCGCCAGGATCACCGGTCGGGATCCGAATGGCCTGCGCTCCCCGGATGAGTTGGTTCGTGATCTCGGATTGCGCGAGGTCACGGTGCTTGCCTCCGCTGTATCATCGGCCGAGCGCCCGATCGAACGTTTGCACCGACCTCTTGTTAATTTCGCATTACGTAAGAACCTTCCTCCCCTCTCGGTTCGCAAAGGCCTCGCTGGCAAGCACATCATGCTGATCGGAGTTACCGGATTTATCGGTAAGGTCTGGTTGGCGAATCTGCTTTCCGATCTGCCCGAGGTGGGACGTGTGTATCTGCTCATTCGGCAGCAGAAATCTAATCCAGCCATTCGCCGTTTTGAAAAGCTGATCGAAGAATCTCCGGTTTTTGATTCTCTTGACCAACGATATGGAGCCAAGCTGCCGCAGTTTCTCGCCGAGCGCGTCGAGGTGCTCGAGGGAGACGTTTCGCAGCCCGGCTTGGGCCTTGCCGCCGCTACCCGGGTGTGGCTTTTAAACAAACTAGATTTGGTCATCAACAGTTCCGGGCTCACCGATTTCAATCCCGACCTTCGCGATGCGCTGGCTACAAACGTGGACGCGGCTATGCACGTCGTGGATTTTGTGCGCCACTCGCATCATGCTGGCCTGCTCCACCTCTCGACCTGCTATGTGGCCGGAGCTCGCGACGGCCGCGTCAATGAAAACTTGCGCCCCAATTACACCCCGGCAGGACTGCCGGATTTTGACGCGGAACGCGAGCGCGCCGCCTTGCATCAGTTGATTGCCGAGGCCGGGCAAAAGGCAGAAAGCCGGGAGATCACTGAGCAGCTTCGTCAAGAGGCCCTGGGCAGGAAGCACGCCGCCAAGGACATGGCGGGCACGGTGCTCGACAACCAAGTGCGCAAAAACCGTATTCGCTGGCTGCGCGACTACTTAACGGAGGCGGGCAGCAAACGCGCCCAGGAACTTGGCTGGCCGAACACCTATACTCTGACCAAGAGTCTGGCCGAGTCGCTGATCGCCAAGTATGGAGCGGGCTTGCCTATAGCAATTGTTCGTCCCGCGATTGTCGAGACCTCGATCGAGAAGCCTTTCGTGGGCTGGAATGAAGGCATCAATACCTCCGCCTCGCTCTCCTATCTGCTCGGAACCTACTTCCGACAGCTCCCCACCAACCAGCGCAAGCGGCTCGACATTATCCCGGTGGATCTGGTCTGCCGTGGCATGACCCTGATCGCGGCCGCGATCCTTGAGCGCCGCCACGATCCGCTGTACCAACTCGCCACCTCAGTCACTCACCCCTGCGATATGCGCCGCTCAATTGAGCTGACCTCGCTCGCTCACCGCAAGCACTATCGGGCGCAAGAGGGATTGGAATACTGGCTGCGGCTGCGCTTTGACGCGATTCCGGTTTCGAAAGAGCGCTATCGGCGCATGTCCGCTCCGGCACAAAAGGCGATTGTAAAGTCCATTCAGCGGATCATGGCTCCTCTCCCCCTCAAGCGCACCCCGCTGGCTCGTGCCGAACGTAATCTCGAACGCGTAGAAAAACTGATTCGACTGTTTGAACCCTTCATCCTGCACAATGAGCATGATTTTGTCGCCGACAACATCGAGAAGCTCTCCCATGATCTGGTGAGCGAGGAGCGGGTCGAGTTTGGTTACGACACGCGCGCGCTC
>JAFATF010000465.1 GCA_019244045.1 Acidobacteriota bacterium | reverse complement strand
GAGCAGAATCATACCCATCGATCCCGCGAGATAGGACCAGAGAGCCAGGGCCGCGAACGGACCGGCGACCTCGAAGACAAAGGCGGCCATAGACAGTAGGAAGAGCAGCGTTGTGGTCATCACCACCAGCCCTCCCCCAATACGTATCAGCCAGGAACTCCCAAATGATGGGGCGACCTGCTCCTGCTCGAATCTTGGCGCTCTTCTCCTAATTCTTAGCCCCAGCTCTTAAGACGAGGATGCCAAAGCGGAGGTTAGCTAAAAAGAGAGTTCCCGAAATGCTGGTTCGGAAAGTCTTCCGATGTGCATCGCCGACCGTTTCCTTGTCAGCTTTGTTCACCGTACCTTCGCGGGAATGTCGCCTCTGCTGGGGTGGGATCGAATTGTTCGGATGGTTTATTGGTTGAGCTGATTTGAGAAAGGTGCGCTTTAGTTAGCTGATGGATCAAAGGATCGAGCACGCGATCGTGGTGTCGCAACACCGACGCTACGCTTGTAGCAGTAGTGAAGGGGCGAACGTATAACGCGAACCGCGCGAAGGGTCTATCACCACTCAGCCGTTATCACCTGACTTAGTCTTGCCATCTCCGCTATCTTCCACGATAATAATAGTTTGTCAAAAAGTCTCCGCGCCGTAAGGAAAGGACTTTACAGCTCTGTGTTAATGATTCGACTCAAGCGCATGGGTGCGCGCAAGCAGCCGTATTACCGCGTGATTGTCATCGAGAAGGAGCGCGCCCGCGATGGCCGCCCATTGGAGGTCGTTGGAACCTACAATCCGCGCACCACTCCTGCGAGCATCGACCTCAAAAAGGAACGCATCGAGTATTGGGTATCCAAAGGCGCGCAGATGTCCGACCGCGTGCAGAAGCTCGTGTCCCGGCCGGCTCCGGCGCCGGCCACATCGCTAGCCTAGGCTGCTTGTGGAAGTGAGGAGCAAGGGCGAAAATGACAATCGAAGCTACTGGCAATCCCCGCGCTCTGATTGAGCAGCTAGCCAAGGCCATCGTAGACGCGCCCGACCAGGTCACGGTCGATGCCGTCGAGGAAGAGGGCGAAAGCGTACTAGAATTGAAAGTCGCGGAAGCTGATCTGGGCAAGGTCATTGGAAAATCGGGTCGCACGGCGCGGGCCTTGCGAACCTTACTGGGTGCCGCAGGCGTGAAGTTGCACAAGCGTTACACCCTGGAGATTCTGGAATAGAGGAAGAGTTTGTTACCATCGCCCGCGTCTTTAGGACGCAGGGCCGTCGTGGCGAGGTTGCTGCCGAACTCCACACTGATTTTCCTGAGCTTTTCCAAGGTCGACGGCACCTTTTTGCCCTTTTTCCGAGTGGTGTGCGACGCGAGCTCGATGTCGAACTTTTTTGGCAGCATAAAAGTTACCTGGTGTTGAAGTTCGTCGGGGTGGGTTCGATCTCCGAGGCCGAATCACTGGTGGGATGTGAACTGCAGATTCCGACCAGCCAGCGGGCCGAACTCGAAGCGGGCGCAGCCTACGTCAGTGATCTTGTCGGGTGCACGGTCTTGGATAGGGAACGCGAACTGGGCGCGGTCACTGACGTGCGATTCGGGGCCGGTGAAGCGCCGCTCCTCGTGGTACAAGGTGTGCAGGAATACGAGATACCTTTTGCGGAGGCCTATCTTGCGGAGTTGGACATCTTCCGCAAGCGAATCAAATTGCGGCTGCCCGATGGACTGCTGGAAGTAAATGCGCCCTTGACCGACGAGGAGAAACAGCAACAACGGAAGTAGTCCGAATCGTTGCACCCTTGCTCTGTGATGCGAATTGACATCTTAACCATTTTCCCCGACTTCTTTCGCGGGCCGCTGGACTACGGAATTGTGCGCCGGGCGCGGGAAGCCGGCCTGGTGAGCGTCGAAGTGCACGATCTGCGCGCATTCGCTCACGACCGTCATCGCAGCGTCGATGACCGACCCTTTGGTGGCGGCGAAGGCATGGTGCTCAAGCCGGAACCGATCTTTGATTGCATTGCCGAGCTGAACTTGGGCACATGGGAGGAGCGCATAGCCGCCGCCACCGAGCAGAGCGTAATCCTGCTCTCGGCGCAGGGCAGGCGCTTCGACCAGAGGGTGGCCACTGAGCTTTCTAACCTGGACCGCATGGTCTTGATCTGCGGACGCTACGAAGGCGTGGACGAACGTGTGGGAGAGTTCCTGGCCGATCGGGAGCTTTCGGTCGGCGACTACGTTCTCAGCGGGGGCGAGCTGGCGGCTCTCGTACTTGTCGACGCAGTCAGCCGACTGCTGCCCGGTGCGGTTGGAAACCAAGCGTCCACCCGGCAGGAATCATTTACGGTGCAACAGGAACTGCTGGCCACCGAGGGCCCGCAATCGACGTGCGCTTCCGGAGGTCTGCTCGACTATCCCCACTACACGCGCCCGGCTGATTTTCGGGGAATCATGGTGCCAGAGGTTTTGGTCTCGGGTGATCATGAGCAGATCCGGCTGTGGCGGCGCCGTGCGGCCTTGGAGAAGACTTTTCGCAACCGCCCCGATCTGCTCGAGCAAGTCGAGCTCAGCGAGGAAGATCGGCTGCTGCTGAGCCAGATTCGCCAACACTCGGAGAATCTAAAGTTGGCGGCCGATGCGGATCGGGCCGGTTGGTAAGCGAGGGGGCATGCGCTCAGGCTGCGCCCGAGATTAGTTTCCCCTCGTAGGGGACAAAATGGAAGGTACAGGCAAATGAATCTGGTTATCGACAAGCTCCTCTCAAAATCCCGTCGCAGCGATATCCCGGAGTTCCATCCTGGCGACACGGTGCGCGTAAATGTCAAGATCAAAGAAGGCGACAAGGAACGTTTGCAGGCTTTCGAAGGCGTCGTCATCTCGAAGAGCAGCGGACCACAAGCCAGCTTCACCGTCCGCAAGGTGAGCTTTGGCCAGGGTGTCGAACGCATCTTTCCCCTCAACTCCAAAGTGATCGACAAGCTGGACGTGGTGCGCTCCTCAAAGGTACGCCGCGCCAAGTTATATTACTTGCGTTCTCTTAGGGGCAAGGCCGCCCGCTTGCGCGACGCCGAATAGCTCATTCTGCTTTCCACCTTAGCGGGATCTTGGTCGGGCTGAGGAAGATCCGTGCTCCCTCGTCAACGTCAAAAGCTTTCTCCTTGCGCTCCGTCTCGGCCTAGGCGATGATGAGCTTTGATTCACTTGCCTGCGCAGCGCAAAACTGTTCGTTCCAAGCCGACCCTGTCTGCTTCTCAAGCTAAGCTGCGCCTGTTAAAGCGACTGCGCTGTACTTTGCGCTACGAGCAGAAAGCCTGGCTCGAGGGCGCTCGCCTGGTAGCGGGAGTGGATGAAGTCGGGCGCGGATCGCTCTTCGGTCCAGTCGTATCGGCCGCAGTCATTCTCGATCCCACTTATCGCATTCGCGGGCTGCGAGATTCCAAGCTTCTTCGGCGCGAGCGCCGGGAAGTGCTTGCCCGGCGCATTCGTGAGCACTGCCTGGCCTGTAGCGTTGCCGCAGTCGACGCCGCGCGCATTGACCAGATCAATATTTATCACGCTTCGCGATTGGCCATGCGTGAGGCGGTGCTGGCCCTCGAGCCTCCGCCCGATCACCTCTTGATCGATGCCTTGCGCATCGACTGTAGTGTCCCTCAATTCGCCATTGTTCATGGAGATGCTTTGTCGGCCTCGATTGCGGCCGCCTCGATTATTGCCAAAGTGGAGCGCGATCGCTTGCTTGCCGAATGGGATCCGATCTTTCCCGCCTATGGACTAGCTTCCAATAAGGGCTACAGTACTCGCCGCCACATCGCCGCCCTGCGCGAATTCGGGCCTTCGCCGCTGCATCGACAATCCTTTGCGCCCGTTTGGAACGCCCAGGTCCCGCAGGAGGTGCTGGCCTTCATGCTCGAATGCGACACGGCGGAAACACTGCTCGATGATGAGGCGGTTTAACCCGAGCTGTTCACGTACAATCTTGCCTATGCTCCGCCTCATGTGCGTCACCGCCCATCCCGATGATGAAGCGGGTGCCTTCGGCGGGACTTTGAAGCTCTATCACGACCGAGGCATTGAGACTTACGTACTTTGCCTTACGCCTGGGCAGGCAGCTGCGCATCGAGGCCCCGGGCAGAGCGATCAGCAATTGGCAGCCCAGCGTCGCAAGGAATTCGCCGCGGCGTGCCATATTCTGGAGGTGACGCGGGGAGTTGTTCTTGACTATGCCGATGGTCAGCTCCACCGGCTTGACCTGTACAGCGTGGTTTGCGACATCACCCGTCACCTTCGACAGTTTCGTCCGCATGTTCTGGTAACCTTTGGGCCCGACGGCGCAGTAACCGCCCACCCCGACCACTCCATGGCGTCCATCTATGCCACCCTGGCGTATCACTGGGCGGGGCGCACCAACCGCTTTCAGGATCAGTTCAAGAGTGGACTCGAACCGCACCGCACACAGAAGCTGTACTATGGCACGGCCGACTTCAGCTTAGCCGAACGGCAACCGGTCTCGCTCGCTCCGATCACCGCTGCGATCGAAATCGGCCCTTACCTTGCGACACGAACGGCGGCCTTCCGCGCGCACCTCAGTCAGGCTGCCTTATTTCCTATTTTCGAGAACACAGTGCGACAACGCGGGACTAAGGAACTGTTTCATCTTGCAGCTCGCACCAGTCCTGGGGTGGTTGAGCAGGAGACGGATTTGTTTGCCGGAGTGCGAGATGCCGATTAAGAGCCAGGGACGCGAAGTGCCGACGCTGATCTGCACTCCTTGAACCATATGCCCGATACCTATGAGCATTTCGCACGCAATGGCCACGCCCCCAGCCCCTCGGGCAGCCTAGTACCAGTTGGTTGAGTTCGTGACGCCAATCACAAGGAAATTGAGGGTCTTCTTCGCGCCGGGGCCCTGTGATGAACAACGTTGATAAAAGGAAATCGCAACCTAACTCTTGAGTGCCCTGAGCATCGCGGCTCGTGCCGCGACTGGCGCCGCATTCCGGCCCGACATATGCCCTAAGTGCACCTGCGCTCTGAATATGTATATACCCGGCCATTCCGTTGCCCCAAGGGGCAGAACAGTGATAAGCAAACGGACCAGGCCATCGCTCGTGAATTGCTCGGCCGTGTGCAAAAATTCTGAGTCGATCCCACTCCTAGCAGCAATCAACGGAAAAAATCGCAGTCGGGATCTACTTCGCCAGGCGAGCGAGCCGCGCCGAGAGTCGGGATTTATAGCGCGAGGCGGTATTCTCGTGCAGGATGCCTTTTTGAATCGCTTTGTCGAGCACGGAGACGGTTTGGCGATAGGCCTGTGCGGCGGCTTGTTCGTCGCCCTTGGCGAGGCTCTCTCGGATGGCCCGCAGAGAGCTGCGCAGGCGGGAGCGGTTGGCCCGGTTGCGGGCGGTGCGGCGTTCGGTCTGACGGGCGCGTTTCAGCGCCGAAAAATGATTAGCCATGTTGAATTGGTTACCTTCGCTTCTCGAGAGGGATTTCCGGACGAGTGCGGACAGAAGTCATTTTACGGCAGTAAATGATGCGCGGTCAACCATTTGCCCCCGGCGGAAGGGAAGAAGCGTTCTCGGGCCTCCCAGAAAAATGAACCCTAGAGCTTTCATCGTCGAGTGCGCCACCCCTGGGCTGCAACTTCGGCACGTCCGCATGTCACGTCAATACTCCAACGCGGGCACGTTTTCGGGAGCCGCACCGCTGGACCCGTGCGACGGCGGACGTACGGTTTCTAGAGAAGGCACTTTGCCTTCGATATCCGCATTCCTCCAGCTCTCGCCCGCGGAGAGGCTCATTACTAGTTGGCTCTAGCGCCTCCTGGCGGGTTCACCACATTGACCCCGGTTCACTTCGTGATAGCATTCTTCTACAAACCTTTCCTCAGGGTGCAATCGTGTCGGATATCAAAAAGGCTTGCCGAACTTGGCGTGAAATTGTTGAGGAGACGTTTAGCGAGAAAGACCCGCAGAGGCTTCAGCAACTAAGAATCGAATTGGATTACGCTTTGGAGGAACACGCCAAAGGCGTCGATCCGCTGAGCCTTGCTGAAACAAAGAAGCAAACCGGCTAATCACCTGGTCGGCTCAGACGATCTTCTCATGTGCCTACATGAAGATTTAGCCCTTGAGAGAGATACTCGTTTATAGCCTGTAATCAGTCGTTGACGCGGAAGAGGCGCCCGCCGAACCATGGTGTCAGTCCCCCTGCGCGGCAATCATCCTGTCCCTGATTGCCCTTCGCTTCTCGCCCCATCACTTCTCAACCCGGGCGGAAGGTGCTGATTCACCTGCGGCATGATCGAGAAAAGCAGTTGAGTGCGCGACCATATGTCGTGCTACGATACTCGCGATACCTTATTATGGATCGAAACCTGCACCTGACCGACTATCAAGCTTTAGCAGAACTGCGGCATCAAATCCGCCGTTTTTTGCACTTCAGCGAGCAGAACGCCCGTGAGGCAGGTTTGGAGCCTCGCCAGCACCAACTCATGCTGGCTCTGAAGGGCTTGCCCGCGGGCCGGCGGCCGCGGGTGGCGGAAATTGCTGAACGCCTGCAAATCCAGCATCACAGCGCCGTAGAACTGGTCAATCGCTTGGCCGAAGGGGGTTATGTGAAGCGCCAGCGCGGCACTGACGACCGTCGCGAGGTTCTCCTTTCATTGACTTCGAAAGGCGAGAAGGTGCTGAAGGAATTGTCGCTCCAGCATCGG
>JAFATF010000389.1 GCA_019244045.1 Acidobacteriota bacterium | reverse complement strand
CCATTTTTGGTCTGAGCAATGGTAATGAAGTTTCTCGTTAAATCTACGCGGCTCCAATCCAAACCGTACTGCTCCGATGGCCGCATACCAGTGTGCATTGCAATATCGAACTCAGGCATGTGATCTGCATTGTTTTTCTCGATCACTGCACGTAAACGGGATTCCTCGTCAGTATGAGGCTGGAGATACTGAATGTCGGTTCTTGTTGGCTTGAACTGGTTTAAGAACCGAACACGGCCATTGTCCTCGTGGCGACGCTTTACCAGCTTGGCGGGATTTGCCGTGATCTGTCTGTTTTGAATTCCAAGCCTGAACGTCAGCGACAACAGAGCCTTATAGCGGTTTACTGTCGCTGCGCTCCATTGATTCTCGTTTGCCTGGTCTGCAAGCCATCCTTCCAGGTCGTGAGGTGTGATGGTGTCGGCTGCTCGGTGTCCGAATGCTTTTTCAACAAACGCCATTCGATATTTGTCCTGTCGATAGCTACGCTTCTGACTTTCAGAGTACCTCAGCGCGTTCTCGGCCAAGGTTGAGAACCGTACAGACTTTGCACGAAAGTTTTCGGGCAGCTTCTCGCCTTGCAATACCTGAGTCTTGCGCTTGCGGTAGAGTTTGATGGCAGCACCCCTGTTGCCCACCTTCTCTCGACGGATGCGACCATTTGCATCGGCATAGCGAATCCACCAAACCCCAGAACCATTAACTTTCTCAAAAACTCCGCGTTCTTTCTTTGTTGGTTTCATCTTGATCCTTTCCCTTGGGTTTTTGCCCATGTGTTGCTATGCGCCCTATCTCAACCTTCTTTTGTGATCGTTTGATCTTCCCCGCCTTGTTCCACCAAGCGAGCCTCTGGCCACGTTTAGCCTCACCGAAACACCGTGTACTGCAGTACCTCTGTGCCGCTTTATTGGCGATGAAGTGACGTCCACACTGACCACAAACCCTCGCCCGCCAATTCTCCTGAGATAGGACCCAGAGTGCGCGCTCGAAGTCAGTGTTATGGATATAAAGGAGATTCCCAAGCCCCCACAGCGGAAAAGCCATTGAATGTGACGACATTGTCGCGCTTGGGTGTGATTGCATGAGCGTCTGCCAAGCTTGACGGGTGGCGACCGCCTCACGGGCAAACCACTCGGGATCGACATCCAGCACGTATTCGAGCCGCAGGAGTTCATCTCGACCGATGATGCCCAACAAGTAGGCCAGCACGGATGAGAACCGCGCTTCTGGGTCCGCCTTCCACACTTTCCTCAGCTTGTCCCGATAATCGAGAAAGAGCCCATGGGCAGCAGGGGACCAATCGAGATCGTCTACCGTCTCACCGTCGCGGATGCTGTGGGGCCAGAACGTCCACCATTGGGAAGCCAATCTGCGGTAATCCTCCGTCGTCTCTCCTGTATTGACGAACGCATCTAGACCGGCAAACAACCACTCCTTCTTCTCAGGTGCTAGATCATTCGTCGGCAATCCCAAGATACTTAGCTGATCTCGGCTCGTTTTCATCGTCATCCCCGCAGTATCTCGTGTTAGACTTTAGTTGCTAGTGCGTACACTAGCCTGTATAGTCTAGCACAAACACAACGAGGTTTGTACCAAAATGGCGAAACTCCTTTGTTCGAAGAAAGAAACTGCTGAGGCACTCGGCGTCTCCCTACGCACGGTCGACAACCTTATTGACGGAAAGGAATTGGCGGTGCGTCGTGTAGGTAGACGAGTCTTGATACCCGTGGCCGAGGTTGAGCGTTTCACACGTCGTGACCACCAGACCCGGCCAGCAGCGAAACTGGGGATGGCTTCTGCTGACACTACGGTGCTTGCAGGTTCTGGCAATACAGGGACGAGCACATAGACCCATGATTTTAAGTTCCTCTTGCAGGTGCTTAGTGGGAAAAGCAGGGTAAGCGTCGATTGACGGCCGCCTAGACAGAGGCAATGCAGCCGGGCATGCTTGCGTCATCACAAGAATTGTGTGGTGAATCAGGCATGGACAACTCTGTCGGCACTTCGATGGTCCTCAGTAAACCCCGGAAACGATACCGCAGTCTTGAAGAAAGACGAAGAATCGTTGAAGAGGCACTTGCGCCAGGAGCTTCCGTGGCAGAGGTAGCGCGAGCTCATGGGGTAAACGCGAATCTCGTATTTCATTGGCGGAAGCTGTATCATGCCGGGCTTCTTTCGAATCCCCAGACAGATGCTGTTCAGTTCTTGCCCGTGAGAGTCGAGGCAAAGCGCAAAAACAAGAAGCGTTGCGGGGCTGATGCCACAGCTGAGAGAAATGGCGCCGTAGAGGTGAGTTTGGCGAACTCACAAGTTCGCATCGTGGGGAAAGTGAACGAGGAAGTTGTGCGTGTCGTATTGGAGTGCTTGTTGGCATGATTGCTCTACCAGCGAGCACCAGGATTTGGATCGTTGCGGGAGTGACAGATTTGCGGCGCGGCTTCACCGGACTCAGCGCGATGGTGCAGACCAAACTCGGAGAATCGCCATTCTCCGGTCATGTCTTTGTGTTCCGTGGCCGGCGTGGGCACCTTATTAAAGTACTTTGGTGGGATGGTCAAGGCCTATGTCTATTCGCCAAGTAACTGACTTCATAATACGACTCCTTCGATTGGATCTGAGGGCTTTGATTCTTTCGCCATTTTCAGGGCTGTTACTCGGTCGACTAGTGTGTCCCATCGGCTGCTATGCTTGGCCGGCAGCTTCGCATTCGGCAGCTCATAAAGGTACGCGTGCGCATTGTAGGCATGTCTGTTGACGATGCCGTATTCCGTCCAGCGGACAAGAGTTAGTGCGTGGATACCGAGGCGAGCCGCGGCTTCCGCCTTTGTTAGCATGCCGCGCTTGCGAAGTCGATCATAGCGAGAGCGGAGCGCGTATCGATGGGTGAGATAAGCAACGCGCAGCGCGGTGAAACGAGCGGTGCCCCGACCAGGTCGGACCGACCCGCCGGGGCGAAGCCCCTGCTGATTGAGGATATCGGCGATTTCGGAATAGATGTGCTGGTCAAGGAGCTTATCTACGAGCTCGACGATCGTAGGCGGCGTCTTTACTTGTTGGCCAGATGTTTTGGGGTTCAGCGCCGTCAGTGTTTCCGTCTTGCCGCCCTTAAAGCGGACGTGGATCTTCGTGATTCCTTCCGTCGGAAGTTTGATCAGTGTGGCATCCTCGATGATATGGGCGAGCAGTCGTTTGCGTTCGCGGTTGGCAGTGCTCGGATCATTCCAAAGCTTGTTGAAGTCGTTCGTCATCATGACTAGCCGCTGACGGATGGCATCATCCAAGACGAGTTGATCCTGTTGTCGTCCACGTTCTCGTTCCTCTTGCGCCTGGGACAGCGCGCGCAGCTTGTCGTTCCACTCGGACTCAAGGGTATCGGCAACAAGTCGGTTGTTGGGGTCGACCAGCATGAATCGGCGTTTTGCGAGATCGACATCGATCTGCGCGCGCTGGATCGCGCGACAGCGCAGCTGATCAGCCTCTTCGTGCCGAGCTTCTATCTCTCGTCGGATCTCGAGCGCCAGCTCAACGGCGGCTGGAGTCATCCGCTCGGCGATGAGTGCCCCGATGGCCGCATCGATGGGAGGTGCCGCGATCGTTTGGCAGTTCGGCTCGCCGAGAGCGCCGTGCGCGCGGTCACAGACATACCAGGCTTCCTGCTTTCCTCGTCCCGAGCGATACGTGACGCGGAAATGTCTTCCGCATCGACCGCAGACTGCGCGTCCTTGCAGCAGCGCTGGCCCTTCACGCGGCGGCGATGATCGCGCTAGTGCGTATGTCCGACCGTTGGCCGCGAGTAGTTTGAGGTTCTGCTGATATTGTTCCCAGGTGATATAGCCGGGATGAGCATTCGGAATGCAGGCGAGCCAGTCCCCAAACTCGCGGTTTCGGATGTCCTTTTTGCCATCGACCGCTCGCCGGTACCGTCGACGGCCATAAACATAGGCGCCTGCGTATCGTGGGTTGGTCAGCACGCGCGTGGCCGTCCACGCGGTCAGAGGCCGGAACACTATACGCTCACTCATCCGGAATCGGGATGGGAAACACACGCCTTCCTTCCGAAACACCTTTACCGTCTGGCACGCCGAGCCGACACGTAAAAAGGTTTCGAAGAAGTAGGCGATTGTTTCTCGGACCTGCGCGTCAGGGTCGAGCACCACGTTGCCGGCCTCGTCGTATGCTAAGCCAGTGGGCAGCGGACAACGATATTCGCCGCGTCGCACCTTATTAAGGATTCCGCCGCGCAGCCTGGCTTTGAGGACGTGAAGCTCGGCTTCACTCATCGTTCCTTTCAGTCCGAGGAGCAGGCGGTCGTTGAAGCTTGTCGGATCGTAGATCCCATCCTCATCGAGGATCAGGGTATCGGCCAGCGCACAGATCTCGAGCAGACGATGCCAGTCGGCGTTGTTCCTCGCTAGGCGTGAGACCTCCAACCCCATCACGATACCGGCGTGGCCCATGCCGACATCGCTGACCAGACGTTGAAAGCCCTCGCGCCATGCCGCCGATGCGCCCGACTCACCCTGGTCATTATCAATGACGTTGATCTGATCGTCGCGCCAGCCGAGTGCGATAGCTCGGCTGCGAAGTGCGTATTGGCGTTTCGTACTCTCGACGTTCTCGATCACCTGTCGCATCGATGACTGCCGAATGTACAGGTACGCGCTTCGCTCCAGATGATGAGGCTGGACTTTCAATGACTCGCTCATGGTGTTGCTCCTCGATGGTTGGGACTCACTGCCATTGCTGCGAAGATACGAATGAGAGTTCTGGACTCGCCCGAGGACGCGCAGTTCGTCGATGACGAGCAACTCGGCTGCTGTGACATGCTGGCGGCAGCCATAGCCATCCCCCGTACCCAGCCCCACATGCCTCGACATAGGAAAAGCATCAGCCCGCCGCGAGCCTCGGGTGGCAACGCGTGGCCGAGCGCAGCTCGGCGTAGGGTTTCGTATTGGGTGACGATGCCCGACAGTCCTTGCGAACCGTCGCCAGCTTTCAATGTCAGCTCGGAGTTTTTTTTACGACGGCTCGCTCGATCGTCCTCGGGTGTATGTCGAGGTCGTATTTCTCTCGGATCAGCTTCGCCAGTTCGCGTGCTCGAATGGGCTCGCCCGCAACAAGTTGTTCTTGGATAAATGCCAGTATTTCGCCCTGGAGCTTGTGAGGGCCGCGTGGACCCCGCTTCTTTGGCACCAAGCCGGCGAGCCCCGATTCGTCGAAGCTGGCCTTGGTTTGATAGTAGGTCGGTCTCGACACGCCGTATTCCCCGGTGGTGTTGGACACCGACGCATTCTCGACTGACACGCGGCGCAACATCTCGTACTTGACCTGCACGACATCGTGCGGGTCGAAGAACTCGCTGTCGCGAAACTTCGGATCGTGCACCTTCTCGGGCGCCGGGTTCAACGTACCCTCTTCGAGGAGAGCCCGGGTCTTCGGATGCTTGTGGTTGCTCTTCGTGGGCACCGGAATCTCGGACGATCGGCCTACCGATCGTCGCTATAATTATGCCGCATATGCCAGTGGTGTCAAGGGATCGGGCATTGAATGAATTGGCACCCATACGCCAAGTTATTAACCATTGCGCAGCTTTCATCCCACTTCTTTGCGGCGTATTTATATTTACATATGCGGCGCAATTTACCTTACACCTCATTTCGCCTCTCCGGCAACTCGCGTCTTCTCAGCCGATCCACCAAGCGAGCGAGGTCGAGCAAGTCCACTACGCGGAATAATGCCCGCTGTTTGGCTAAGACGATCTCGGGATCTGGAGCGACAACGTCCGTCCACTGCGGCGGAACAGAGCAAACGCAGTCATCGTTAACCTGCAGCAGCAGTCTCATCCCATAACGGTTGTAGCGCTCGCCCACACAAGCCAGCTGCCGTCCGCTGAACGGGTGGAACGGATGAGTGACACGCACAAGACGCGTCGGTGTGATCGAAGCATTTGCATTTTGGAGTGAGTGACAAACGAATTGACAGAGGAAAATTTCTTTGGCCCAATGCGGAAAGCGGCACTGTGCATCTGACGAAAGCGCAGCTCTCGATGTTGCTAGAAGGCATCGATTGGCGAAATATCGTCTACACTTACGATCCGCAGTTAGCCATCTAAGGTCAGGGGCATAGATTTGCACAACTATTTGTGCAAACAAGCATTGACGAAAATTTGCTTCATGCCATACTGCGGAGCATGCAGTCCATCGGTTCCCTCCCCGATTTAGATTCACTCAATCGAGAAGCTTTGAAGGCGCTGATTGTCTCGCAGCAAGATGAGCTGCGAGCAAAAGATGAGCAGCTACAATGGCGGGACCAAGAGATTGAACATCTCAAGTTGCTCCTGGCACAGCTCAAGCGCATGCAGTTTGGGCGCAAGTCGGAGAAACTTGCACGGCAAATTGAACAACTGGAGTTGAAGCTTGAAAGCTTGCAGACCGAACGTGGCGGAAGCCGCGCCTGTTGAACAACTGCCAGCGCCAGCATCACAAGATGCAGGAACAACATGCGCTAATAAGCGAGGACGTCGCCCACTACCAGCGCATCTTCCTCGGCAGATTCAGAAGCATGAACCGAAGGAGCAAAGTTGTCCCCGATGTGGCGGCGCGTTGCGGCACTTAGACGATGACGTCTCGGAAGTTTTGGAATTCATTGCCAAGAGCTTCTATGTCATCCAACATGTACGGCCGAAGTTGAGCTGCAGGGACTGTGAGTGCATTGTGCAAGCACCAGCGCCGAGCCGCCCAGTGGATCGCGGTATGGCAGGGCCGGGATTGCTGGCGCATGTGCTGACGGCGAAATACTCCGAGCACTTACCACTTTACCGTCAGGCAGAGATTTACGCGCGATCAGGCGTCGAGCTAGATCGTTCGACTTTGGCCGAGTGGGTAGGACAGAGCAGTGCTTTGCTTCGGCCGCTGGTCGAAGCCTTACGCGGCTATGTCATGAAGAGCGAGAAACTGCACGCCGATGATACTCCGGTGCCGGTACTAGCTCCAGGGAATGGGCAAACGAAAACCGGCCGCTTATGGACGTATGTTCGCGATGATCGGCCGGCGGGCAGCACAGACGCTCCTGCCGTGTGGTACGCGTATTCGCCGGACCATCGTGGCGAACACCCGCAACAGCACCTGAAACATTTTAGTGGCATTCTGCAGGCAGATGCCTACGCAGGCTTTAATGCACTGTACGAAGGTGGTCGGATTCAGGAAGCGCCCTGTATGGCCCACATTCGTAGAAAATTTTATG
Organism: Acidobacteriota bacterium; assembly: GCA_019244045.1. Classification (GTDB taxonomy): domain Bacteria; phylum Acidobacteriota; class Terriglobia; order Terriglobales; family Acidobacteriaceae; genus Gp1-AA122. The sequence goes on along the minus strand of JAFATF010000389.1, from coordinate 795 downwards.
ATCTGCTGGAAGCGCATCGCTCGCCGGTTGCGGCCGAAGCGATCGAGCGCATCGGGCAGCTGTACGCCATCGAAGACCAGATCCGTGGTCGCCCGCCGGATGAGCGACGCGAGATGCGACAGCAGCGGTCGCGGCCGTTAATGGATTCTTTGCACGCCTGGCTGGAAACAACTTTGTCGAAACTGTCCCGCCGGTCGGACACGCGCGTGGCGGTGCGTTATGCACTTGGAGTATGGAAGGCTTTAACCCGCTACTGCAACGACGGGCGGATCGAGATTGACAATTCGGCCGCGGAACGCGCTTTGCGGGCCGTGGTTTTGGGAAGAAGAAATTATCTCTTTGCCGGATCTGATAGAGGGGGAGAGAGGGCAGCAGCAATCTATTCCTTGATTGGGACCGCCAAGCTCAACGAGTTAGACCCAGAACTTTATCTGCGAGAAGTGCTGAGTCGGATTGCAGATCATCCAGTGAATCGCATCCACGAACTCCTGCCGTGGAACTTGGTTACGGCTGAACAACCCACCGTCACAGCTACCGCCTAGTAACATTTATCCCTACCGACTAGTCGTGTCCATTTCCAAAACAAGTGGACACGACTAGTCAAGACACTCTACTTCGTCAAGGCGGTGACCATTGGACGCTTACACCGCAATCCAGTTTCCTCGGTTGATCGAGGTGTGTGGCGAACCTCGCGCGGAGAGCGTCAGGACGGCAATCGATAGACTTAACGCCGCAAGTTGGCGAATCATGACCGTTCGACCGCTTAGCGCCTCGCCCCCTCGACGATTCTGCTCA
>JAFATF010000335.1 GCA_019244045.1 Acidobacteriota bacterium | reverse complement strand
ACAAAGGCTGCGGCTTTTCCATAATTTCCACCGGAGTACCTGATTCAGCGCTGGGCGTGGGTGTGATCTGCTTGGGGGCCGCAGCCGCATACGGCCGATCAAAGCCACTCGACTGTAGGACGCCCTTGCCCGCAATGCTTACACCCTCAGTGCCCTTGTCACGGTTGAAACCGGTTCCGAATCCGGCACCTTGAACAACGCCCCCACTGCCGCGGGCAGGGATGTTCGGCGCTCGGTTGCCCTCGCTGGTCGCAGGCATTCCGTTCGGATCACCGAATCCCCCGGTTTGCACCTGGCCTGTCGGTTTAACGGTCGCCGCCATACGAGCTGCCGGCGGGGTAGCAAACGTGTTAGTGGCTACCACCTTGGCGAGGGGCGTAGCTGGCAGGTTCGGTAGAACAGGAGCTGCCGCGGCAACGTTGATTTCGGGAGCCTTTATCTCTGGTTCCGTCTGCTTAATCTCGTGCAGCTGGCGCGGTACGACGAGCCTGGCAAGCAACGGGGCTTTCATTGCGAGCTCAGGCCTTAACTTGACGACTAGTCGGGAATTGACAGGTTTGAGCTGATGAACTCTGGCCTCCACCGGGGCGAGCAGACTCGTGTATACAAGCTTTCTCGCCTGCGGTGCCGGTTGCCGCAATGTAGCATTCGAGACAAGCAGCAGAGCGACAACCGCGGCCTGTATTCCCCATCCACTCACAAACGATTTCCATCGCGACTCGGTCCTCGACAAGGGCGCGAACATCAGTTCTGGCATAGGGGCATTACTCCCGCGAGGCAACATTTCGGCTGCTACACCGTTGTGGGCGAACGGCATGCTCATTCACTGCCTCGACTTGGTTGCCACCAGGTTCGAGAAATAACTTTTCCCAACCGCCGCTCAACGTGTGTTATGGCCGAGTAGACGTGCGCTAGGTAGAGGAACGACGTAGTGCTCTTCATAGGATGTAACTGGGGAGGTCCTCTCGACAGGTTGCAAAAGCGATACCAAGTGCACCGAATTTCGTCCTTCTTTTGCCCAGCCTCGTCTGTGCACCTCGAATAACCTGCATGTGGTGACACTAAAGCATTTAAGTCGGGCCGTGAATTTCCGGCCCAGCTTCATCGCCAAGGTGGTTCCCACGTACTCGATTACCTTCGAGTTGTTACCCGGGTAAGGAACGAGGCACCGATTGTTTGCATCTGGTAGAAATCATCTTCCACACGGGTGAGCAATCCAGCACAAGACTCGCCGAGCATCCATTGAGAGCGCCAGTGTGCCACTTGCGGGGTTCCTTCTCGAGGGAGCGCTTCCGGGCAGCAGGAGGGCGTACTTGGCAGATTTTTCGAGCCACAGGATTAGAAGCACGCGCCCCTAAGCAGGTTCGAAAGGCATTCGCAATACGAACTGCTCGCGCGAATACGAAAGTACATGCCTTTTGGTACCTTCGAGTGCTCTGTTTGTCGCAATATAATCAAGCGAACCAAGAGAATCCGGTTAAGTTCGAGAGCGGATCGTGGACGCGGTCTTCCAATGGGCGGTGTTCGTCTTCGGGCTGCTGTTCGGCAGCTTTCTGAATGTGTGTATCTATCGTCTGCCCCGCGGCTTGTCGGTTGTCGCGCCTCGCTCGAGTTGTCCGCGTTGCCAGGCTCCCGTCAAGTTCTATGACAATGTTCCGCTTCTGAGCTGGCTGCTGCTCGGTGGCCGCTGCCGCCGGTGTCATACGCCAATCTCCGTGCGGTACATGGTAGTCGAGCTCCTGACCGGAATTGTTTTTCTGCTCTGTTATGCAAAGCTCGGGTTCACCCTGGAAGCAGTCAAATGCGCGCTGTTCGCCTTCCTGCTGCTTGGACTGATTTTCACAGATGCCGAGACCAAGCTCCTCCCGGACAAGCTAACGCTACCCGGACTTGTCCTCGGCCTGGTGTTTAGCCTCGGGGTACCTGTCAATGACATGGCCACACAGCTGGTTCCCGCCCTGGTTTCGCTCCCGGTTAGTTCCGACATTTCTTCGCGCTTGTTGTCTTTTATCGACGCTCTCGTCGGTGCGGGGGTGGGCGCTTCGTTCATCTACGGAGCAGGTGCAATTTATTTACGGTGGCGCGGCATTGAGGGCATGGGCTTCGGCGACGTCAAGCTGATGGCGATGGTGGGTGCATTCTTAGGTTTACGACTCACCGTGCTCACGCTGTTTGCCGCCACCCTGGTGGGATCTTTCTTCGGCCTAGGAACCGTGCTGGTGGTCTGGATCAAACGCACGCGGCGCCGCATCCGACGCCATCATGAGAACCGGCGTCAAGCGCGGCGGCGCGCCTGGCACTCGGCCGCCATGGTGTATCGCTACTATCAGATGCCCTTTGGCGTTTTCTTGGGCAGCATGGCCTTGCTGGCTTTTTTCTTTGGTCATCAAATCCTGCGCTGGTATTGGGGACTAGTATGAAGCTGCTGATGAACCCTATCTTCCTGCGCATGGCCGGACTGGCTGCTGGCGCGATATTCGCTTTTCTCTGTGGGTTCTTGCTGATCCGGCATCTGCGCCGCCGCCTGCAAAAAGAGCGCACGCTTGGCGAGGGTGATCCGGCGACCGACAGTTTTCCGCTGCATACGTATCACGCCGTCATCCAGCAATTGAAGCAGCAAAAGCACGAGTTGCAGGCGCTGCAACAGGCCGAGCGGCGCCGTGCCAAAACCAGCGAAAATATCAGTGGAGCAGTGCTGTCCAATCTGTCCTCGGGTGTCGTGTTCTTCAACCTGCACGGCCTGGTCAAGCAGGCGAATCGTGCGGCCAAGACCATCCTCGGGTTCGCATCGCCGTCGGGGATGAACGCGCAAGAGCTTTTTCGCAATACCGCGCTGTCGACCGCCTCGAGCGGCGTGTCCATCAAGGTGGCCGACGCCGTGGCCTCTAGTGTGAAAGATGCGAGTCGATTTCGCGACGAAGAGACAGCCTATCTCACACCCAACAACCAACAGCGCGTCTTAGATATCACGGTTTCACCCGTGTATGCGGGAAACGGCGAGCTGCTCGGCGCCGCCTGTCTGGTAGATGATCGAACCGATGTTGCGCGAATGCGGCAAGAGAGGCAGTTGCAGGGGGAAATCTCGGCGGAAATGGCATTACAGTTACGAAATTCAATAGCTTTGATTTCCGAATACGCTCGCAGCATGACCAGGAGCCGTGACCCAGGGCAATGCGAACGCCTGGCCAATGATATTCGCGCCGAAGCCGAGCACATCGAACGCACCATCGGCGGTTTTCTGGCCGGGGCAGATCATAGCCCTGTTTCAGAATGGGCATAGGTAAGGCGATCGATCGATTCGGATTGGAAGGAAAATGGGACGTCCGGCATAGTTCTTACGAGGGGGAGGAACATGAAACGCTTGGCTCACGTTTGCTTGAGCATTCTAGCCGTGGTGATGGCTGCATCGTGCTTTGCGCAAAATGACGGTGTCAGTCTTGCGGATGCTGCGCGTCAGAACCGCAAAACCAAGCAGTCGGAGGGCAGCCAAAAAGTTTTCGATAACGATAGCCTGCCCAAAGAGGAGAATATCAGCGTAGTGGGACAGAGGGCGGTGACTTCGGAGGCATTGAACGCGGAAGTGGTCGAACCCACTCAGAACTCCGAGGTCAGCCAGGATGCTCGAGGCAAAGCTAACGATAACCAGAGCAAGCTGGCGATCGAGCCCGGTCAATCGGCTGGCGAACGCGAAATGGCCTACGGCGAATGGCGCAAAAAAATTGCGGACCAGAAGGATACCGTTGCCTTATTACAGCGAGAATCGGATGTACTGCAACGTGAGTACCGCCTGCGTGCCGCAGCAATGTACGCCGATGTTGGCAACCGTTTGCGTAACGCGACGCAATGGGACAAGCAAGACCGCGACTACAAAGACAAATTGGCAGCTAAGCAGAAGGATCTAGATCGCGCCAAGCAACAGCTCAGCGACATGCAGGAGCAAGCCCGTAAGGCTGGCGTGCCCGTCGCTGTGACGGAATAGGCTAACCCGGCCGGCGATCGTAGCCTTCTCGATCGCCTGTCGCAGTCGCCTGGTCTTATGCAAGTGATGCCGTCCATGCACGCGTTGAAGAGTTCGCCATTCGGCCCCGGTTAACGGCCCGACAATGGCATGGTCGACCAGCTTGATATGGCGACCGAAGCCGCTGTGCGCATTCCCGCATACTGTCATCCCTCGCAATCAGCTGTTCGACGACCTCCGAACCGATGCGGTCCCTCCGACCGCCTTTGGGCGCCTGGCTGATGGCCTCACGGCCCCGTGGCATATGTCCCCAACCTGATGACTAAGGCATGTCCCTACCCGATCGTTCTCGCTGGGAAGCGTGGCCGGCAACTTTGCCGGCAAACGATCAAATAGGATTTGGCTACCGCGATAGGGTGAGGGCAAGCTCTAGCTCCGCAATGCTCCAGCCGCCTCCGGATGCCAGAGGAGTCGGCAGGGGCTTATGTGGCCGAGTTGCAGCTTCAATCTGATTCGCGAGTTCCAAGAACGAATTCATCGGTAGTCGGGAGTATCCCTTCGTTTAGAATGAGGAACCCGGTCATAATGATTCACCGGATAGGAAGAGCACAATGACAAGAATCAGCGCCGTGTTCCTGACACTACTGTTGCTGGCAGGTTGTTCGTCGGAACCGAGCAAGCCGGCCGAGGCACCCCAACCCAAAGGGCCCGAGTTACTGACCGGCCGTAGCGCCTTTCAGAAGCTGTACATCCAGGCTCGCGGCTGGTCCCCTGACGCAAAACCCTTCCGCCTAGAATCCCAGTACAGCAAGGATTCGAACGGGCGTGACGGCAAAGCTTCCATCTGGCGAGCTTCCTTTGCTTCTCCGGCGAAGGGGGCGGTTAAGCCGTTCCTGTGGTCAGGCACCGATTCCCCCGATGCGCCAGCGCGCGGGGTTTCACCCGGAAGCGAGGACTCCTACAGTGCAGGCAATTCAAATACCCAGATTTTCGACATTGCCTTCATGAAAGTGGATTCGGATAAGGCCTTCGATGAGGCCCAGAAGCATGGCGGCAACAAAGTACTGCAAAAAAATCCCGACCTGCCCGTCCTCTACACTGCCGACTGGAACAGCAGGGAAAATGAGCTAATCTGGCATGTGCTTTATGGCACCGATCGCGATAGCGCAAAGCTAAAGGTTGCGGTGAATGCATCTTCGGGAGAATTCCTGCGGCTCGAGAAATAGGTGAGTCATAGCTCAAACGGTTTTCGCGGATTCGGGAGCCGCGCTCAGGCACTCCAATCACATCGTCGCAGCTGGCCGCACACCTCATAAGCGGTCGCGAGCCGCCTTTGGGTTACTGGACAGCGCTGGCGACGTTGGAGAAGACCGTATTGGAGTTGGAACCGATGAGCCGAATCGTACCCACCACCACGATGAGGATTACCGCTACCATGACGGCGTACTCGGCAATATCCTGTCCTTGTTCTTCGGACCACGCCTGTTTAAGCACTGCTAGCATACTTATCTCCTCTGAATGGGAAGACTCCCGCGAACTCCACGCCGAGGCCAGTGTGCTTATAGCGTACGACTGGCTACCTAGTTAATAAATGGCACGTTCGTGCCATACCCGGGCGGATACCAGCGGCGCCTTTTGCGCCTATACGGGGCTCGCCTGCGGTGCCCTATGCGCCTGGGCTGGCGAAAGTAAGGCGAATCGTCACTTTGAAGGTAGTTAAGGAAGACAGGTAACCAAGGTAACTTTCTTGTGCGCTGGTGGGGCCACATAATGCTAGCGCATGCTTGAAAGAAGAGTGCACCCGCGCAGCAAGATGGTTCTTCCCGTCAAGATCTTTCTCTCTGGTGCTGCTCAGGTCCTGGCTTATACCCTCGACATAAGCGCCAAAGGAGCCAGGCTCTCCGGCCTGCGGGAGGCCTTACAGATCGGGAGCACGGTCAAGCTCCTTCGGGGAGCAAGCCGGGCCGAGTTTAGGGTGGTGTGGGTGCAGCAGCTAGACGCCAAACAGATCCAGGTGGGTGTTGAAGCCCTGCAATTGACCGACAATTTCTGGGGCGTCGATCTCAAACCAGAAGGCGAGAAGAATGGCCTCGAAACCAACGGGCTTCTGGAGCTGTCGAAAACGAAATCTAACAAGCAGCCACTAGGCTGATTAAGGCTTCCCTCCCCGCGCTTGTACGGGCAATTGTTCTGCTTCGGCGCGCAACAGTTGCCACAAGGCACGTACGTGCTCTCGCTCCGTAGAAACGGCTCCGACCGAAACACGCACCATCCAGCGGCCGTCCAAGAGTGCCGGCGTAATGTAGGCACGACCCGATCGATTCACTCGATCTGCCCACGCGAGAGTATAGTCATCCAATTCGTCAGGGTTCATTCCTGCAGGTTCGTGGCGCAGGCAAAGGGTTTGCAAGGACACGGGTGCCAGTATGCGCCAGTTAGGAGTAGCCGAGACCTGGTCGGCGAGCCAGCGGGCATTTGCAAGATCGCGACGCAGGCGTGCTTTGAGTCCGCCTAACCCTTGCTCGCGAATCAAGAACCAGAGTTTCAGAGCACGAAATCGCCGTCCCAAGGGCAGACCCCAATCGCGCAAATTCTTGACCTGGCTATCCGTCGGCGACTGCAGATAACTGGGATTGGTGGACATGACCCGCACGAGATGCTGCGAATCACGGACAAAATACAGTGAGCAGTCGAAGGCTGCGCCTAACCACTTGTGGGCATTGACCACAACCGAATCAGCGGCTTCGATTCCCTGCCACATCCAGCGGCATTCGGGCAAGATCATTGCTGAACCCGCCATGGCCGCGTCCACGTGCAACCATAGCCCATGCTTGTGGGCAATCGGCCCTATACCGTCGATTGGGTCAAGCGCGGTCGATGTTGTAGTTCCACAAGTAGCCACAATCGCGCAGGGCTTGACGCCGGCGGCAGCATCGTCTTCGAGAAGGCGGGCAAGTCGGTCGGCGCACATGGCGTAATTCTGATCGTGGGGAACGACCCGAATGTTCTCGCGTCCGAAACCAGCTAACAGAGCGGCCTTGTCGACCGAGCTATGGCTGTGTGCAGACACATATATGGTCAGCGGCTTAGATTCGGCCTGCAGGCCGCCCCGGGTTTGAGAGTAATTGCTTGCCCTTTCGCGCGCGCACAGCAGCGCCAATAGCGTGCTGGTAGAAGCCGTGTCCTGAATGACGCCGCTCCAGTCATTCGACAAGCCAAGCATTTGCCGGACCCAATCGGTTACTGTTTCCTCCAACTCGGTCAAAGCTGGGCTGGACTGCCAAGACAGGCCCAGCACTCCCAAGCCAGTGCTGACATAATCCCCCAGGACACTGGATAACAACCCGTTCGACGGGAAATAGCCGAAGAACTGCGGATGCTGCCAATGCGACAATGCGGGAACGATAATCTGATTGAGATCGCGTACGATCGCATACCAGGATTCCGGTTCCTCGGGAGGGTAAGCGGGCAGCTGAGCTTTCACGTCCCCGGGTCGGGTCTGAGCCATCACAGGCAGTTGTGCCACGCGTGCGCGGTAATCCGCAACCCAGTCAATCAGCTGATGTCCAACTTGGCGAAACTCTTCAGGACTCATAGGCTACATTGCCAACCGAAATAAGCATTCTATTTGAACACTACGTAGAGGTAACGTTAAGGGAAAGGGAAAAATGAAGGTGAAGAAGCAATGGCAAGAGCAGCAAACCACTCGAGAAATACCGCCTCGTCTCACGGCGAAACTGGTTGAAGGCCGCGCTCGGCGAGGGGAAGAAAATATGGGCGCCCCATGGGGCAGCGCCCACTTCGATTGGCCTCAGTTTAGATTACTGTATTTGGGCGGACCGCTTTGCGTTCTCCACGGCCTCAACAAACGCACGCGCTTGTTCGTTTGGGACCTTCACAGAACCGCTGAGGATCTCCTGGAAGGAGACATCCCGGTCGTACCAATCTTTGGTGGCAGCGTGGTCCTGTTGAATGTCAGCACCGTTCAAAGAAGCTCCGATAAACGCACCTTTACTGCTGGAGTACGTAAGGATGCCGGCTTTGTAACCGACATCGGCAGAACCGGAACGACCTACCGGGCCGGCGGCTGCCGAGACATCGGCTCCGAGCTTAATGTGGCCGCGCATCAGGTCGTTCATACCCTGCTCGTTCATGATGAACATCAACAGGTCCGTCGCCTTGCCGCCGATTTGCGGGCCCCAACTGACACCCGAAAGCGAAAACGGAGCGGGCGCACTCCAGTTGCCATTGCCGCGGCAGGTTGCTACGCCGCGACCATGTTCGCCGCCGACTACAAAGGCTCCCTTTATCAGTTTGGGGATTACTGCGACGCATTTAGCCCCCTGCAATACGTGCTCGGGAATGCCCTTGTCACCGGCGGCGGCGCTCATGTGCTGAACCGTCTCAGTAGCAGCTTGGAGCTCGGAATTCTCTTTATTCTTAACTGTTTGGTCTGTGTCCTGGGCACAGACGAATACTCCCAGACACAGCAATAAGCATCCAATGACAACATTTCTCATGACAGTGGTCCTCCTGCTCTAAGGTCCGTTAGATGGCAACTTTGGTGCCTCCTTTGCTGTTGCTGGGAGCGCAATGCGGAGGGTGAGAACCCGGTGCTCACAAGCCGTACGCTCCTGCCTACGGAGGCGGTCACCCCTCTATTCCGGTACACTGATCCGACTTAGAAACCTCGGAAAGGAGATCGAGGTGAGGCACAGGCATCGAACCCAGGTTGCTGTCATTGTCCTATTAGGGGTGTCAGGCACGCTCGTGGCACAAACTGCGAGATGGCAGAAACAGAAAGGGTGATCCGATCTTCGACCGGCTAATCGCTGGAGCCGAGGGCTAATTTATGTTGGAAGCGTGAAGCTATGCCGCCGGGATTAGCAAGGAAGAGGACGCGGATTCAGGAGGTCAGGTTCTCAGGCAAAGCGTTCAAGTGGTCCCGGAAATATTAGGCGGCTTGGCAGACTTCAGATTTAATTTCTCGCCAGGTCGGCACCCCGACCTGAAAGCCACGAACATCCTGATAGACGAACCCGGGCAACCGAAGATTCTCGATTTTCGGCGTCACCGACTGCAACACCCAGGCAACGCGGCAGAGTGACAGGGGCCAGGTCATCGGCGCTTGCCTGATATGAGACCAGAACAAGTCTGGCCGATCCTCTGGCTCGATATCCGCCGCGATGTTATAGGCTCGGCGTGATTCTCTACAACTGCTAGAAGGCGGCGCCCCCTGCCATGATGGCAGGCTCTAGGAAAAGGCCTGGAATTATGCGACCATGAGATGGGTCGAACTACAATCTTCATTTCAGGTTCAGCCACTAAAGCAGCTTTCTGATGAACATCTATCGCCCTTCGGTCATCTGCTTGCTTTTTTGTGCGCTAGCGATTTCTGCGGCCGCACAGATGACAGATGATGGTATTGGCCGCCCCCTCTACGCTATGCGACCACTCGAAAGTTCTCGGGTTAAGACGGCGGCGAGCCGCGAGCGCTCGCAATCGCTATCTACCATCCCGTACTGGAGCGGATATTTTCGGTCTGCGGTTGACGGCAAGAGCCAAATATTTCGGTACAACATGGTGGGAACGGACCCGCGGGCAGGCTCGGCCACCACGGTCGTGCCGACAATTATCGTGCCCATCAGCCTGAGCTTCTCCAATGGCGCCCGGCTCGACGGATCAAACCGGGTACAAAGCGTTATAGCTTCGCCCATCTTTCAACCCTTCGATTCTCAGGCGGGGTTCACACAGTACGCCGACGCAATTTACCGGGCATCCTTCTATAAGTTTGTGCAAGAAGACAGTCCCAGCTGGCATGTTCTACTGGGCCAGCCTGCAGTTGTGGCAACTCAGTATCTCAGTGTCCCTGCTGACAAGGGTTTGGAGTTTACAGGCGCACATTCGGGGGCGCCGGTAGGCTTGATGGATATCGACTGGTTTAGTGCACAGTTGCGGCAGCTGCCGCTTAAGCTCAAGGTTGATCCGAATGCTTTGACCATTTTCCTGACCGATAACGTTTTTCTGTTCGTGGGAAATCCGGCGAAGTGTTGCATCGTGGGATTTCATAGTGGGCTGATGTCGCCACGAATCAATTCCACCGAACTCTACACGTTCCTGTGGGCAAGTTACAGCGATCCCCAGGTTTTCGACAGCCCCCTCGAGGACATCACCGCATTAAGCCATGAAATTGCCGAGTGGTATAGCAATCCGTTTCTAAGCAACGAGGTGCCCGCGTGGGCGCAGCCGGGATCCTCGGCGTGCTCGGCCGATATTTTGGAAGTCGGCGATCCCATTGAAGCGTTCCACAAGCTGTCTTTCGCTGTAATGCTGGATGGAATGATTTACCATCCTCAAGATGTGGTTCTGTTCTCTTGGTTCGCCCGGCAAATGCCGTCCATCGGAATCAAGGGGCGGTACTCCTATCGCGGAGACAAACTGTTTTCCCCAGCTCCGCCCTGTTCGGAAGAGCATCCCGCATCGGTTCCGATAGCGGCAAGAGCGAAGCCCTGAGGATAAGTACATAAAATCCACAGCAGGGAACGAAAGTCGCCCCCACCTTTAGGCAGGTACGTTGACCGTGAACCTGCCATCGAAGTCTGAACCCGCTGATCTTCTCGATCGCGGCGCTTCTCTCGGCGGCTTCCGAAGGAGAGGGATGTATGCGGACATGAGACTTCGGCATAGGTTTCGCGCGCTCTGCCTTACGATCTCGCTGGATCCGAACTTTCGCGGAACGTCAGGCCTACTGCCAAGCCGTCGACTCCTATACCTGACCGCTTCGCGAGGAGCGGCCTAAGAGAGGCACCTGCTGAGTCTCATCGGCGGAATTAAAGGAAAGTCGCAGGCTAAACCTGCCGAGCAGACCGCTTGCAGTGTGCAAGGGTGAGAGGAGGCTTCTCAGCATTGCTAGATTGTCAACTGCTCACCTTTTTCCAAGCGATTCGATCTCGCGCACCTCGTTCGGCAATCGAGGTTGCGATCAATTCTGCGTCTAGACCATGGGATCGGAGATGTTGGAGAACACGAGCTTTGACTCGATCAGCGGAACTTTTTGGATCGATAAAGACCAGCACCGAGGGTCCAGCTCCGCTCAGAGCAGCTCCCAGCACTCCATACTTGCCCGCGAGTTGCTCGATTTTAGGCAATAGCGGACATAGGGGCGCACGATAAGGCTGGTGTATGCGGTCTTGGAGTGCTGCGGAGAGAATGTCACCTTTGCCTTGCATTAAGGCGGCGAGCAGCAGCATAGAGTTCTGCACGTTCATGACCGCGTCGTGGCGAGAGTACTGTGCCGGCAGAACAACGCGGGCCTCTTCGGTCGAGAGAGGCTCGTCGGGGACGACAAACAACAGGCGCCACTTCTCTTTTGGTGTAAGCTTCACCACTTGAGCCTCGGCGCGGGTGGCCATACGGGCGACAGCGAGCCCCCCCATCCAGCACGCCGCGGCGTTGTCAGGATGATGTTCCCGGCAAGCCGCTTCGCCAATAATATGGGCATCATCCCAGCCCAGGTCGCCGAAACAAACTGCCAACCCAATTCCCGCCAGGCGGGCTGCAGCCGAGGAGCCACAGCCCTTCCCGATGGGCATTTCGTTGTTTATGCGCAATGTTAACGGGTGAATTGGCTTGCGCTCGGCCTGCAAGACCTCACGATAGGTGGTGAGAATAAGGTGCTTCTCCAGGCGGCCACAGATGTGGGCATCGCGGCCATGAGCCTCAACCGAGAATTCCCGAGCGGCTTGCGCCGTGACCTTTAGATAGAGACCGAAGGCCAGGGCAGCGGCGTCGAATGCGGGCCCGAGATTCGCCGAAGTAGCCGGCAGAGTGATTTCCAGAGCGCCGGCACCTCTCGGGGCTCGTGGCGGGAGGTGCATTTACCTTTGTTCCGCCCGTTGCAGAACATCGAGAACGGCATCGGCGCTCGGCTCGAGAACCACCGGGGTGCGCTCATAAGCAGCCACAGTACCCGCCTGGCTCTCGTTTCGAGTGCCGGCAAATAACTCGTGACGGTGGAATTTGAGGGTAAATTCGGGATCTTTCAGCAGATGGCCGGTCAAGACCAGCACTACCATATCGCCGCGCTTGACGAACCCCTGTTGCGCCAGCTTTTTCAGTCCCGCGAGCGTTACCGCCGATGCGGGCTCGCAGCCGATTCCCTCTAAGCCGATTTCCGCTTTGGCCTCGGCAATTTCAAGTTCGCTGACCTCGTCGGCCCTGCCTTGAGTGGCTTCGAGCACGCGCAGGGCTTTCTTCCAGGAGGCGGGATTGCCGATACGAATTGCGCTAGCCATGGTTTCAGCCTGCAGCGGTACGAGATCTTTTGTTTTGCTGCGAGTCAGCCGCACCAGGGGATTCGCTCCTTCAGCCTGGATAATCGAGATCTTGGGCAAGCGTCCAATGAGGCCCAGGTGGTGCATTTCGAGAAGAGCTTTGCCGAAAGCCGACGAGTTCCCCAGGTTTCCACCCGGAACAATGATGTGGTCGGGCACTTCCCAGTTAAGCTGTTCGACCAATTCGAGGGCCGCCGTTTTTTGTCCTTCAATGCGATAGGGATTCACGGAATTGAGCAGGTAGACGGGCGTGCTGCGCACGACTTGGTTGAGAACCCTCGTACATCCATCAAAATCACTTCGGAGTTGGCATGTCAGGGCACCATAGTCGAGGGCTTGGGAGAGCTTTCCCCAGGAGATTTTTCCCTCAGGGATTAGCACAAGAGCGCGCATTCGGCCGCGTGCGGCATACGCCGCCATGGAGGCCGATGTGTTGCCCGTTGAGGCGCAAGCCACCCAACGGTAGCCTGCGGCGCGAGCAAATGAGGCAGCGACCGTCATGCCCGTGTCTTTGAAGGAGCCGGTGGGATTCATTCCCTGATGTTTGGCTAAGATTGTCTCGATGCCGAGCATCCGCTCCGAGCGGTGGAGTTCATAAATCGGAGTGTTGCCTTCCTCCAGAGTAACGATGGAATTCAAGTCGTCGAAGGGTGGGAGAAGATCACGAAATCGCCACACGCCGCTCTGGTCGGCGGCCAGCGACGAAGTCTTGCGTTCCCGCCAGCGTCTCTTGAGCTCGGCGGCAGAAGTCAAAGAATCCTTTGCATTCCAACCGGGATAGTCGATTTCGACGAGGTCGCCACATTGCATACAGCGGAATGTCTGCCCAGCTCTATCCGAGGACTCGCCGCAGGAGATGCAGCGCAGCTGTATCTTGCCGGGCACCGAGATTTGGGAAGTAGCCTGGTCTCTCACTGCAGTATTCGGTTAAAAGCCTAGCGTCTCGACGAACGGGGCGGAGATCGAACTCCAAGGCCACCACGTGATTGCTGGTCCACAGTCGAGCAGCCGCCGCCAAATCGCGGCCTGCGGCACCCATTTCAACGCAAATAGCGGTCGTCCTTCTCCATCCAGTCACGGCGGGGAGGAGTGAAGACGTCGAGGTCTACCGTATCGCTCAGGGCTTCGGCCTTGTGCGGCATGTTGGAGGGTATGGTGAGGACTTCGCCAGCATTCACCACAATCTCCTTGCCGTCTATCCAAAATTTAAGTGCACCCTCCAGAATGTAAGTAACCTGCTCGTTGGCGTGGCAATGCTCGGGCACAATACAACCCCTTTTCATCAGCACACGCGCCACCATAACGTCGCGGCCTACGACGAATTGGCGCTGCAGCAGCGGATTTAACTGCTCAAGTTCCACTGAATTCCAGGGAATGTGCCGCAACTTGCCCTGCGAGCGGCGCGCCGAAACACCCCGTTGCGCGAATACATTGCCCTCCCCCACGGGGGAAACGGAAACTCTGCTGAGCTTCTTCTTTGTGTCGCTTTTAGCTCGCCTGGCTGACTTCCTCTTTGCCATGTTAGTGGACCTTCCCGGGATAAAGGCTTACCGCCGTGTCGTGCAAATAGGCCCTGGCCATGTCGAGCGCTTTGGGTTCGCTGACCTCACCTTGGGAAACCATTTCGGCAAGCGCGGCCGCCAGACTTTCGCGGGCCGACTGTACGCCCAGCCAGTAACTTTCTTCCGCTCCGAGCACTTCATTGTACGGGAAAGCATCGGTGCCGAAGGTGATTTTGTCAGGAAAGGTTTCCAGCCACTGCTTGAGCGAGTTCTTGAATTGCGAGGGATACATGACCAATTCCTGGTAAGAAGAATCCAGGTAGACGTTCTTCCGGGCCGCGAGCCAGATAGCCTCGCGCTCGTAGGGATATCCGCCGTGAATCATGACGAAGGTGGTAGTCGAGTAGCGCGGGTCACGAAGAATGTTCTCCAAGTTCATGATTCCGCTTTCCGTCAAACTAAAGTAGTCACCAATGCCCACCGCAGAATGTATATGCACGGGCAGGTGCAGCCGCCCGCCTTGCTGAATCAGGTAGCGGAAGATGAAGTCCTGAAAAAGCTTGTATTCCTCAGCACTAGGTACGCCGCCGCTCGCGTACTTCTGGTAAATGGCTTGGGCTTGTTCGCGGGCAGGATCACTGAATTTCGTGCTGCGGAAATAGGCGACTTCGAACTTCATGGCGATGCCACCTTTTTTCTGGTTGTCCTCGAGGGTGCGGTTTACGAAGGAGAGATAGTCGCCCAAGTCGGCGGGCAGCTTCGCTACGCCTTCCTGCTGCATCCAGCGGTGAAGCATTTTTTCCTGCAGCGGAATATAGACTTCTTCGTCCGGGTTGCGGGCGCGCATCTGGCTATTGTCGAGGGGCCACATTAAAGAGTCGGCGAAGAAGACCCACACGAAGCGCCTGGGATCCAGATAATCCGCCATCATGGCTCGATTGGCGACCGACTGCTCGACCTTGAGCTGGTCGAGGATCATGTCAAAGTAAGCGGGACCTGAATATTGCTTCTTGAGTGCCGCCTTCTTCTCGACTAGCCAGTGGGCGTGCTCGGGCGAGAGATCGGCGTAAGGATATGCGAACAGAGCTTTGGCGGCGGAAATCAACTCGGGATTGTTGTCGCGCTCGCGCAAGGCCGCGCTTCCCGGAGGCGCGGCCATGGCATCGACGTCGGGATCGTCGGCAAACCCGGGATGGGCATGGTGGTCGAAGATCGGCATGTTTTGAATAGCCGTCAACAGACGCGAGTACATCTGATGGAGATCCCCGCCCGGGTAAGGGCCGGCTTGGGCAAAACCGTATACGGTGATCAAAGCAATAGCGGCAAGCTGAAGAACGATTCGGACGAATGCCACTGGCATGAACAGTCTCCCCAGGAAAACATCCCCCCGCGGCACGGGGACACGAATAGAAAGAACACGCAACGGAAAACGTCTGTTTATATCCCTCTGTCTTTCCGTGGTGGACCTCTCATTAACGGCAAAACTGCTAAAGCTGTGTTGTCGCGGGCGTGCCTTGCCAGGCGGTCGAGACTTTCATGATGCGTTCGACGGCCTCTTTCAGGGTTGCAATTGACGACGCGAACGAAAAACGCACGTACGCCTTCCCTTGGGCGCCGAAAGCGGCGCCCGGGATCGCGGCCACGCCTGCTTCTTCCAGCATGCACTCGCACAGGTCTTCGGCCGTCATGCCGGTGTCACTGGTATCGACCCAGGCGTAAAACGCGCCTTCAGCAGGCCGGCAGTAGAATCCCGGCACTCGGTTCAGATCGCGCGTGAACTCGTCGCGTCGCCTGGCGAATTCGGCCACCATGCGCGGTGTAGCGCGTTCGCGGTCGCGCATAGCTTCAATCGCGGCATACTGTGTAAATTCCGCTGCACAGGTGTAGCTGTTCACGGTAAGCATATCGAGCGCGGGGACGATGAATGATGGCGCAACCGTATAGCCAAGACGCCAGCCGGTCATGGCAAAACTCTTTGAGAAGCCATCGATGATGAGCGTACGTTCTTCCATGCCGGGGTAGCGCAGCATGGAAATGTACTCATCGCCGAAGATGATGCGCGCATAGATCTCGTCGGAGAGAACAATGAGATCGTGCTCGATCGCCAACTCCGCCAGGCGCCGCTGCACCTTGTCGCTGTAAACCGTGCCCGTGGGATTACCCGGCGAATTGGTGATCAAAATCTTGCTGGCGGCGGTAATCTTCGAGGCAACTTCGTCGGGATCGGGCTGAAGGCAGTTGCTGCCGGCCAAGGAAAAGGCAACCGGCTTGCCACCCAGCCCAAGCGTGATCGAGGCATAGCCGGGGAAGCCGGGGTCAGGATAGAGAACCTCATCGTGGGGCTCGAGCAAAGCCATTAAGGCCATGAACAGAGCAATTTTGCAACCGGGAGCGATGACCACGTTTTCCGGCGACACAGAAATATTTCGTGTACGGCGTAAATAAACGGCAACTTCCTCGCGAAGAGCAGGCAAGCCGCGAACGTTGCAGTAACGGTCTTTGCCCTCATCCAGAGCCTGCTTAGCAGCAGCGATGACACCCGGCGCCGGGTGGAAGTCGGGTTCACCCAACTCCAGGTGAATGATGGAGCGACCTTGACGCTCAAGTTCTTGGGCGCGTGCAAAGACGGAAAGCGCGCCTTCGCCGCTCATCACCGAGATGCGGGAAGCTAGCGATCTCATAGGCCCGCAAGATGCGTCAGCGATGGAGTCACCGGAATTCGAAGTCCATCGACGAAACGCGGAAAAAACTCGAAGGCAGCAGCCACGGCCGTTAATTCGAGGATCTGAACACTGGTATATACACTCTGAAGGGTGGCGTAAAAATCGTCGTCGATTTCGCGAGCCGAGCGGTGCAGGCGGTCGGCAAAGCGGAAGCCGATTTTTTCCGCTTCGCTGAAGGGGCCGCGCTCATACTCGTTTATCGCGCCGATCTGCTGGTCGCTGGCGCCTTTTTGTTTCGCCGACAGTGAATGCGCTTGGATGCCGTATTCAAACTCGTGCAAGTGACAGACACGAACGGCGACCAGTTCCTTGTACCAGCCGGGCAAGGCGCCATCGCCCACGATGGGCTTGAGAAAGGCGGCGAACCCCTGAGCCATCGCGGGAATGTGCGCGATGGTTTTAAACATGTTGGGAACGACCCCCCGCTGGGCCAGCAGGCCGTCATAGAGAGCAGCCACTTCCGGCACCACCTGATCCCGCTCCAGCATGGGAATGCGGGTTTGTTTTGCCGCCCGCACGTCAGAAGGCATAACGCAGTGAGAACTGAATCAGGCGCGGGTTGCCCACGGTATTCACAATTTTGCCGAAGGCGCCAGAGATCTCAATGTCGTTGGACGCCGGATTGTCGAAGTTGGGGTGATTCCAGATGTTGAAGAAGTCCGTCTGAAAGCGCAATTGTTGGCGTTCGCTGAAGCGGAAATTCTTGATCAACGAAAAATCCCAATTCTGCTCGAAGGGACCACGGTACAGATTGCGGCGAAGATCGCCGAAACCGGTTGTGCAGGCGTTCGGATCGACGGCACAGCCGGCAGGGTCCGCCAGAGGCGCGGTTGTGAAGTTTTTGATATTGATATAGTCGTTCAGTCTGTGTTCGATACTGCCCGAGGTATAGGCCGAAGATATCGTCGCGCCCGGGGCAAGGGTGGCACCCAACGTGGCGAAAGCCAGGCCGTTGGCGATGTAGGCCGAGCCGGCGCCCGAGTCCAGGACGGAAAAAGGGGTTCCCGACTGCGCGGTGGTGATGCCACTAATCGCCCACTCGCCCAGTACCTTCCGCGACCAGCCGTTCCCGTGGGCGAAGAAGGGCAGGTCATAGCGATAGCTGACGGTCAGACGGTGAGTACGGTCGAAGTCTGACAGACCATAGGAGTTGGCAATATTCGTCTCATCATTGAAAGCCGTATTGAACGCCGTATTACCGGTTGAGGTGGCATCCAAAGCTTTCGAGAACGTATAGGCGGCCTGGAAATATCCCGAACCCCATCGTCGCGTCAGAGAAGTTTGCAGGGAATGGTAATGTGAGTAAGCGTTATTCGCGAAAATCTGCATGCCCCCGTAGCCATTCACGCCTTGCAGATTGGATCGAGCGGGGGCATTGGCGACCGTGCTTTCGGTGATCGTGTAGGTTATGCCGTTTGTGCCGGTAACGGTCAGCGGTTGGCTCGCGGTCGCAAGCCGCGACTGAACATTGGTGCTGGTTTCACGCAAATGCAGGCTGTGATCTCCGACATACCCTATCTCGAGGACCCAGTTTCGGCCCAGATCGCGTTGAATGGTTAGGTTCCAAGCTTGCGTAGCAGGCACTACAAAGTGGCGAGGGTCGGCCAAAACAAACAGAAGTTGCGAAGGCACAAGCCCCGGGCTGCCACTGGCGCAGGCGTAATTGGGGAACTGAGTCGTATCGTTACCGGGGAAGCTGGCGAGAACCCCCAGACAGGGCACGAAGCTGGGAGCAAGTACTCCGGCAGCCGGAAGAGCGTTGAGGTTGGCGCCGTTGGTAAGGCAGTTCGCAGGTGCATTGGGCGAGAAGAACGCTCCCAGGCAGCCCGCATTGTTCCCCAATGCGGCAATCGGAATGAAAGGAGCCTGGAAGGAAAGTTGATCGACGCTGCCTACATCTTCCCGCACGTAATACATGCCAAAGCCGCCGCGCACGCTGGTCTTGTGATCATTGAATACATCCCAGGCAAATCCCACCCGTGGCCCAAGCGTAGTGCTGTAATTATTTCTGAGGGTAGTGTCATTGCCGCTTCCGGTGAGCCCTGTGACGTTCAGACGCTTTGCGCAGCCGCCGTAGACAAACGGATACTGGCCGGCATTGCCGGCCAGCAGATCGAAGTTGCCGATGTGACAAAGCTTGTCATAGAAGGCGCCAAAAATTTCGGTTCGCAGTCCGAGATTCAGAGTCAGGTTGGAACGCACTTTCCAGTCATCCTGACCAAAGAAAGCGTAATTGTTATTGCGGTATTCGTGATTATAGACCCCACCTCCGCCAAAACTAGCCTGCGCTGTTCCCGTCAGGAAATTCTGGAAATCACTCAGGCCATTATTGGTGGTCACGAAAAATAGCTGGCCATTGAATACCTGCGGGAACAATTTGTTCAGGTTGACCCTCGTGTATTCGCCCCCGAAGCGCAACGTATGACTCCCGCGCACCCAACTGATGGTGTCGTTGAAGGTGAAGTTGTTTTGATTCTGGTGCTGATCGGCAAAAGGGGTTGGCCCGATCTGGAAGCTGGCAAGGGTGAATTTGTAGATGTCGGAAGTTAGATTACTCATGGGCCGGTCGATTCCGAGAACCTGGGCGGTGAGGGGGCCGGGATTCCCGCCATTGAGCGTGCCTACCGGTTCAACATTGTTAAGACTATCGTTAATGTGATTCCATCCAAACCGGAAATCGTTAATCAGTGTGTTCGACAGCAAGTGGGTTTCGTCCACGGTGAGGAGGCGGTTGTGAACCGGCAGGTCAAGTGGAAAGTTGAGATCAGTTTGGCTGATGCTGGTCTTCAAAGTTCCGCCCAGTGACGCCTGCAAGCCGCCGGCCCCAAATGGCAGCAACTGCTCTGAATCCGAAAAGAAGAAGTGGGCAGAAAGCTTATCTTTGTTGCCATGAAATTCTTTGTCCCAGTTCGTGGTGAACTGGTTGTCGGTGTACTTACCGGGCTTACTGATAATAAATTGGCCGCTGCCGCCAACCGGACCCGTCGTGATACTCGGAATGAGGTATCCGCCCGGCGAATTGCCGAACTGATTGCTCTTGAAGTTCAGCAGATTATGGACCACGGGGTCGATACTGGGCACCCCGAAAGCCGCTTCAATGGCCGCATCAGAGCGGTCGGTGGGCAACACCGGCAAGGTCGTGCTGACCAGCGTACCCGGTGAGAGTCCGCTGCGCTGGCGCGTACCCTGGTAGTTGAGAAAGAAGAAGCCGAGCTTGCCTTCACTTCCGATGGGCCCACCGAAGCTGCCGCCGAAGATGTTCTGCTTCACCGAAGGCCGCTTCTCGCCGGCCCGGTTCAGAAAATAATCGTTAGCATTCAGCACGTCGTTGCGCAAGAATTCGTAGACATCGCCGTGGAATTGCTTCGTTCCCGACTTCATGATGGCATTTACATTCCCGCCGCTGTTACGGCCCTGGCTGGCGTCGTACAGGGAGGTTTGAGTTTTGAATTCCTGGATTACATCAGGATTGGGAAGCGGGATATTGGTGGCTTGGGCGACGTTGTAATCGGTGACGCTGATGCCATCAATAAGATAGTTGTTGTTGTCTTCCCGCTGGCCATTCACCAGGATGCGAACGTTACCCCGACCCAGCTGAGTGGACTGATTGAGATCGCTCTGGGCGCCGGTAGAGAGCGTCAGCAACTGCTCGAAATTCTGAGTGGCCAAGGGCAGTTGGCGAATGGTTTGCGACTCGATGGCCTGGCCGGTCGCGGCCGTGGTGGTTTCAACCGACTGTACCTGGGCCTGAACCTCGACTTTCTCCAAGACCTTTAAGGGAGCCACTTTGGCGCTCATGCGCGTGGTTTCAGTAACCCGCACGGCAATATCCGTAAACTTGGCTTCCTGAAAGCCAGGGCTGCTGATGCTCACCGTGTAGGTTCCGACCGGGAGTAGGGGCGCGGTGAAGGAACCGTTCGCGTCGGTCTTCATGGCACGCGTCAGTATGCCCGTGTCCTGGTTCACGATGCGTACATCCGCATTTGCGACGAAAGCTCCCGTCGCATCCACGACCGTTCCGGTGATTGCGCCCGTAGCTCCGCCTTGGGCAAATACATAGCCGGCCACCACGAGCACTAGGATCGACATCCGCATCAAAAACCGAGCAAACCTAGCCATAGATCCTCCCTGACAAACGCTCCAGCACCGCGAACAGATATTCCCAACCTCAACAAGATGACCACCATGAGGCGGCAAACGCGTCCCATTTTTCACGAACGGATTGATTGCATAGTTCGCGTGCATGGCTTCGGGACTTTCAAACACTTCCTCCCCGGGCGGAAGGCAGACGGGTTGGGAGAGATGGCGAAAGTTTACTTAAAAACAGCAGAGGTGACAAGCAAGCGGCGATGGGTATGAGCAGCACGTATCGCTCTGGTAACAGGCAGCGGCTAAACAGACGGAATAAACCTGTCAAGCGGCAAACGGCCAGCAACCTGGCAAGCTCGACGTATATAGCTCACAGGGAACTACAATCTACAAACCCTTGTAGGCGCCGCCATCCACAAGAATTGTCTGCCCGGTGATGTACGAAGCGCGTTCGGAAGCAAGCCACACGACGGCATCAGCAAACTCTCGCGGCTCGCCAATGCGGCCCAAAGATGAGTCGGCCGCCCAGGCGGCGAAGATTTCATCTTCGCTTTTTCCCGAACGGGCAGACCGAACTTTGGCCAATTCCCTGAGCCGATCGGTTGCGGTATAGCCTGGGCCTACGTTGTTCACGAGGATGCCATCTTTGCCAAACTCGTTGGCAAGACTCCGGACCAGGCCCACGACCGCCGTACGGACAGCATTGGAGAGAACCAAGTCGGCCACGGGCTGCTTGGTGGTGACGGAGGTGATGGTGATGATGCGGCCCCAACGCTTCTTTTGCATGTGGGGTATGACTTCCCTGGCAAAGTAAACTGCGCTCAGGAGATTGGCATCCACCGCCTTCTTCCAATCTTCCACGCTGGCGGCAAGAAAGCCCTTGGCCGGAGGTCCGCCTGCGTTAGTCACGCATATGTCAATCCCGCCGAAGCGGGTGGCAACGGACTCGACAAAACGGTGCACCGCCGCCCCATCCGTGACATCAAAGGCTTCAACATAAACGCCGGTGCGGTACCGAGTGCTAATGTGCTCCGCGGCTTTCTTTAGGGGAAGGGGGTTGCGGGCGCACATGGCCACCGCAGCGCCCTCGGCGGCAAAGGCTTCCGCCGTGGCCTTACCCAAGCCGTGGCTGGATGCAGCCACCACGGCGACCCTGCCTTTGAGTCCAAGATCCATAATTGCAAAATTATAAACTGGGTCTCGCGCCTACTTCCCTTTCGCGACCTCAGGCAGGCCAGCGCCAAGCGAGGCGCGATCGAAAGAGGTATCGCGCGCGCTTGCGGGACAGGCATTCCAAAGATACTCTGTGTAAGACGAGTCGAGGGAGCTATGGCTTTGAATTCAACCTACATCTGGATCGACGATCGGCTGAAAGACTCTCAGGAGGCAACCCTTCCTTTCATCAATGCTGGCCTGCACTACGGGATCAGCGTCTTTGAAGGGATTCGTTGCTATGAGACCGACCGCGGCGCGGCCATTTTCCGGCTGGAAGAGCACGTCGATCGGCTGCTCAATTCGGCGCACATTCTCGGTTTGCGTGAACTGCCCTTCAACCGCCAAGCGCTCATCGCTGCCATTAGGCAAACCGTCGCCGCCAACGGCTTTGCCGCCTGTTACATCCGCCCGTTGATCTTTGTCGATGGTGCTATGAATCTGGTGATCGACGCGGGCAAGCCGCGGCTGGTCATTGCCGTGTGGGAGTGGAAAACATTTTTCTCCCAGGAAGCGAAGGAGCGCGGAATTCGCGCCAATATTTCGTCGCTGACCCGCCTGCATCCAAACGTATCGATGACGAAAGCCAAGATTTCGGGCAACTACGTCGGATCAGTAATGGCCAAGACCGAGTCGGTGCGCATGGGCTTCGACGAGGCCATCATGCTCGATCCCGCCGGTTACGTTGCCGAATGTACGGGGGAAAATTTGTTCGTCGTTCGCGGCGGAGTCATTTACACCGTGCCCAGGTGCTCAATTCTTGAGGGGATCACGCGCGACAGCATCATTACGCTAGCCCAAGATCTCGGATACAGGGTCGTCGAAGAAGCGATTTCCCGCGACCAGCTTTACATGTCCGATGAAGTGTTTGTGACCGGGACGGCCGCCGAGGTGGTTGCCATCCGGGAAATCGACTTTCGCAAGATCGCAAGCGGTAAGGCCGGACCGGTCACCACCACCCTGCAGCATGAATTCGAGAAGCTGACGAGGGGCGAACATGGGCGTTCGGAGCAATGGCTATCCTACGTCCCTGCCATGAGTGCGAGCGTCAAAGTTTAGGAGATCTATGAGAGCACACGAGTACCGCCGGGAAACGGAGGCTGTCCGCGGGGGGACCGCTCGCAGCAAGAAAAACGGTCCCCTGTCCACCCCTATCTATCAGACCTCCACTTTTGAAGTTGTGGACAATAATCAACAAGTACGCGCGACATCGACGGACACGTTCTATACCCGTTATGGCAATCCCACGAGCACAGTCGTGGAAAATGCCATTGCCGAACTGGAGGGTACGGAGGCATCCCTTCTGTTTGCCTCCGGCATGGCGGCAGTTACGACGTCAATCCTGGCGCTCGTTAAGAGGGGAGATCACGTCGTTGCTCAACGCGACATCTACGGAGGGGTAAACAAGTTTCTAGTGCAGTGGCTGCCGAAGCTGGGGGTTGAGACTACACTCGTCGACACCATTGAGTATGAGCAGCATCAGAAGGCCATTCGGGATAACACGAAGCTGCTCTATCTGGAATCGCCGACCAATCCGACACTGCGCATTGTTGATTTGGCAAGGGCTGCCGCCATTGCGCGCCGGCACAACCTGATATCCATCATCGACAACACCTTCGCGACTCCCATGAATGTGCGTCCCGCGGAATTTGGTATAGATTTGGTCATGCACTCGGCCACTAAGTACTTGGGTGGACATTCGGACCTGATCGCGGGCGTCATCGCTGGAAGGCAGGAACTGATCGACGAAATTCACGACACACGTACCACTCTGGGCGCCTGCATGGACCCGCACGCAGCTTGGTTGCTGCTGCGCGGAATCAAGACACTCGCCGTCCGCGTCGAAAGGCAGAATGAGAATGCACTGCGTGTGGCGCGCTTCCTTGATGGGCATCCCAAGGTGCGGCGCGTAAATTACCCGTTTCTCGAAGGTCACCCCCAACATCGACTGGCAAAGGAACAGATGAGCGGAGGAGGCGGGCTACTTAGCTTTGAAGTCGACGGAACCGGACACGACGCCCGGCGAGTTGTCGAGTCCTTGCGTTTATTCACGCTCGCGCCCAGCCTGGGAGGAGTAGATTCGCTGGTCACCATCCCCATATTGACATCGCACGGCATGATTTCAAGCGCTGAACGGCAGAAGATCGGCGTGGGCGAGCAGCTGATCCGCTTGTCGGTGGGCATCGAGAATGCGGATGACCTGATCACCGATCTGGAGCAGGGACTGTCCACCCTGGTGACGGCGCCGCCACAAGCTGAGATGGCGAGAAGCTAATTCGCGTATTCCCGAGAGCGGCTTTGCTCCCATTTTTTTGAGTTCGGAGTTTATGCTGCGAGTTTTACAGAGTTGGTTTTGCGATGTTTCAGGTCTGCGCCTCGCCCGCAATCGGAGGTGGTAGTCCCCTGGGTTCGTCTGGAGAAAACCGGGGAGCGGCAGGAACCGATCAGGGTTCGGCTTGTGCGATTAGAAGAAATGGGCATCGCCCACTTATCAAACGCGGAAGAGAAAAGCCGCGCTCTCGCGGTGGCGCGCTTTGCTGATCGCCGCGGCATAAATCAAGACCTGCCGCCGATAACGTTCGAGCTCAGTCGCTAACTCCTGGTCAGTTTTGAAATCTACTACGCTCCAACCTTGATGGTCGCCAAAAACTAAATCGGCCACGCCTTCAATCAACACGCCATTCGCGCACCAGGTAAGAGGCAACTCGCGGTAGCATTCGCCTCTTGCGGCAGACTCACGCGCACGCTCGAGGAGAGGGTGCTGAAGCGCAGCCTTGACGGTTGTCACCGCTGCCCTCACCTCCTCATAAGGGGCGCCGAGGATACGTCCTTCAAGCTGAGCCGTGGCAGCGATGTCCACCTCTCCAGCATCGAGTGCAATAGAAGCAAGAATGGTGTGCACGAGCGTGCCGAAACGCGGACCAACGGGCCTCGCTTCCCTCGAGATTTCGATCACTTGAACGTCGCCGGCGACTGGTATCCGCGATTTTGCTCGTTCGCTGGCGGTTTCAAAGCAAATGCCGGGGACCGAACCGCGAGAGAGAAGATCTTCCCGCTCTTGCTTCCATCGTTGGTAGTGTTCCAGACGTCGTTCGACGACATCGTCGTTGCCTTTTTCGAGCAGCTCCTGTTGTCGGATGCTGAAAGAAGGAGCCTTGCCCAGATCGAGTGTCTTCGGATCCCACCATACGACGTTGTAGGCGCTCGCACCCGCACCAAAGCCGTGCGCTCCCGGACGCACCGTTGTCTCGTTGGCCGGCTCCCCATCAGGACGCTTCAAGACGCTATCGATTCCAAAATCAGGACACATGCAGGCGCGGGCTGGGTTTGCTCGCTTCGGCTCGGCTGGATAAAGAGCTGAGTACAAGGGGGCAACCCACCACGATTCCGCTATCTGAGGTCCACTCCCGGTGGGATCATCGCCGATTACCGGAACCACCAATACATCTCGCGCCCGGGTGGCAGCAACGTATGCGATCCGTACGCCCTCGGCGAGATCACGCCCATGTTCCTCGGCTGCATGCTCGACTACATCCTGCGGGGTCCATCCGGCAAGCTTAACCGCGCACAATCGTCGCTCGGCATCGAGATGGCGGTCGGGATCATCGCGCGCGATCTTGCAGGTGATGTCGGCCAGAATGACGATGGGGAATTCTAGGCCTTTGGCCCGATGTACACTCATCATGCGTACGCCTTCCGAACCTTCCTCGTAGATGGTTGCTTCCGGCTGTTTGCCTTCTTCTGCGGCCTCGATCAGCTCTTCGAGAAAGCCACGGAACGACACCGCTCCCCGGGATTCATATTGGCGAGCTAGCTCAGCGATGTGTAATACGTTGGCCAGCGCCTGCTCGCCAGCCGGACGCATCACGAAACCGGCATGGGCGCGAGTGGCCGTGAGAAGCTGGTGTATGGTTTCGACGATGGGCCGAAGGTTACGGCGACGGGAAAGTTCGCGGAGCACCTCAAGACTGTGCTTGACAGCCCTGAGGTGTTGGGGGACGTCTTGGGGGATTCGGAACGGGTGCCAGTAGCCAAATTGTGTGCGGTAGGCCAAGAGATCGGCATCGTTGATGGCGAACAGAGACCCGCGAAGTGTCGCGTAGACGGATAAGGCATCGTCCGGCCATTCAAGAGCCGAGAGCGCCGCGCGCATGGTGCCCACTTCCTCCCGCTCGTGGAAGGACTTGCCTCCGACCAGGACGTGAGCGATGCCGCGAGCCTGGAATGCATCAGAATAGGCCCGCGTTATGTCGCCCGTCATCCATTTTTCAAATCGGCGGAACATAAGGCAGATGTGCCGCGCCTGGACCTGGACCCGCTCCTCGCCTGCGCCCCGTTCAGTCACGCTCCATCCACTCTTGGTCAGCACCCAGTCAACAAACGCGCCCACCGCGTCGGGAAGGGATTTTTCCACTGCGACGCCCGTGACACCGCGCAGGCTATAGGGTTCGGGCACGCTGAGTGCCACCACCGACGGTTGAGCAGACGGTTGCTCACGATGGGGTGTCAGTGGAACGTACTCTGCTTGGAGCGTCTCCCGGTTGGTGTCCATTATTCGAGTGAATGCCGAGTTTACGAAGTTTTGAATGAATGGTACGGACCGAAAACTGGTGGTCAGCTCGAGTGCCAGGGCGCCGCAGCTGACCAGCCGATCCTTGACCTCGTAGTACAGGGCGACATCGGCGCGCCGAAAGCGGTATATCGCCTGCTTGGGATCTCCTACGATGAAGAGCTTGCCGGGTACGACCGAAACTCGTCGCCAATCACTGACCGCGGCATCTACCGAGGCGAGGAGCATCAGAACTTCCACCTGCAGGGGCTCTGTGTCCTGGAATTCGTCAACGAAGATGTGCGTGAATCGCCGTTGCAGATCGTCTCGTACGCCCGCATTGTCCCGCAAGAGGTTGCGTGCCCGCACCAGCAAATCGAAAAAATCCAGCTTGCCAGTGCGCCTTTTCATGGCGTCATATGCCGCGATGCTGTCGCGTAGCTCGCTCGCAAGGAGTGCCGCCAGATCGGCATCAGCTCGCGCGGCAAATTCCCGCAATAACAGGAGCAGCCGACTATGAGCTGCGATAACCTGATCGCGCGGCAGGCCCGGTCCGTAACTTGGCGCGCCCTTTCTCGCAATTCTGAAGTCCCGGGATTTCGCAAGTTCGATGAGGCGAGCCTCAAGGCCGTCGTTATCGCGTGCCCGGCTTTTTTCGACAGTGTCGATGTAATCGCTTAAATCCCGCGCTGCACGGGTCTGCTGATAAACGACGTGCCCGGGGTCGGTCGCGGTTCGGGTGAGGCGGGCAAAGCTGTGCAGTTCGTCTACCAGCGTACCAATCTCGCCCCCGCGGTCGAAGGCGGGACGTTTCCACTCGGCATCGAAGTCACGCCAAGACGCCAAGGTCCAGCCGGCGCGCTGCAGGCGCATCATGGGCTTTTCGTCTTGCGAGTAACGCCGCAGTGATCGACGCACTCCCTCACCTGGGTTCTCGAGAGTTCGTTCAATCCAGCCGCGAAAGGCCGCGCGATAGTGCTGCTCAGCGGCGATATCGTCCAACTGCTCGAACTCCGGGTCGATCGCGGCCTCGACGGGCCGCTCGCGAAGCAAATCGCCGCAGAACGAGTGGATGGTGCCGGCGCGTGCTTCCTCGAGGTGTGCCAGGGCCTCCTCGAGATGATGGCTCCGTTCGGCGTCAGCCTGTGCGGCTGTGCGGGCTTTCTCGAGCTCCGATCGCAAGCGCAGCTTCAGCTCGCCAGCAGCCTTATCGGTGAAAGTCACCGCCACGATACGATCGACCGTAGTGCGGCCCGAGGCAAGGACGCTAATGATGCGATGGACGAGCTCCGTCGTTTTTCCCGTCCCTGCCGCTGCTTCGACCACGAGCGTGGCATCGAGCTTGGAGCGAATCAGGTTACGCGCCTGCTGGTCAGGAAGTCTCATGGCGTACCCCGAATGCTCAACAGCCCCTCGAGCGCTCGCGAGTCCTTCCGACTGACCCTCATCTCCTCATGCGGACCACACACCAGAAAGAACTCACACCACTTGCAGCCCTCGTGTTTGGGCGCGGCGGGCAAGAATCCTCGACCGATCGCGTCATCGATCGTCCGAAGCACGGCGCCGGCGATGTGCCGGCTGCGCTTGTCCATGACCACCGTGCGCTCGCTGTACCCGCCAACCGCACTACAGAAAGAAAGGCGCGCCTCGCTAATCGGTTTTTTTCGCAGATCCTCCAGTGCGAGGGAATAAAGCACCGGCTGCAAGACCTCGCCCGCGCCGACTACCAATCCGTCGCGGGTTCGCTCCTTGCCAGTTTTGTGATCGGTGACGCGCCGTTGGTCATTTTCGTTCTTCTCGGTAAGATCGATGATGCCGTGCAATAAGAAGCCGTCTGGCAGCCGGGCGGCGTCGGCAGTGCTTGCCGGATCTCGTCCGGGATTGGCGGCCAGCCCAAAAGCGAACTCGATCAATTCGGGGACGAATCCGTCCGGGTGCTCCGACATATGCGCCAGCCACCCGCGCAAGTCGGCGCGCAGCAGTTCGACGTCTTCCTGCCAGACTCTTTGAATCGCCGGTGCCAGCTGTTCGCGGTATTCCGTCTCGGTTTCGCTGAGGATCTCCTCGATCAATGACTGGGCGTTTTCGAGGGTACCCGGTGAAACCGGAAGCATGTTGTTGGCCAGAGCCTCGCGTAGAAACCTGGCCACCACGGAGTGGTACATGCGTCCTCTGGTCAGTGGGTCGAGCACCTCGAGTGCAACACTCTCCTCACGCGGAGCCAAGCGATGAATGGCGGAAAGCAAGAATTTGTACGGACAGGCGGCGAATGCCTGCAAGGAGGTCGGCGAATAAGCACGCACTTTGAGGCGGTAAGGGGCTAGTTGTTGCTGCGTCAGGCCGGTGGAATCGCAAAGGCCATCGGCGGTTCCCCATTTCTGTTGCCAACGCAGCCATCGGTTGCGGAGTGAGCGTCCCAACTCAGCACTGAGCTCTATTAAATAGCGTGCACCGCCGCGCACTGTGTGCGGGGCGGCAGCCAACAGAGGCCGAAGCACCGCAAGATCATATTCGATATCGTCGATGGCACCGTCCGGGTTCTGGGGAGCAAGCCAGGCTAACTCCGCGCCCGAATTTTTGGCGGCGCGCCGTTCAAACTCTTCAATGTTCGGCAGTCGGCCGAGCGTGGTACGGCGCACATCCAGGGCGTAGAACGAGGGGACGCGCGGACGAGCCAAAGCCAGCTCTACGCGAGGATAGGAGAAAAACACCTTCTCCTTGGCCGCTCCCGCGAGAATGCGCAACCGCAAACGTTCTTCGGCAGCGCGGTCGGCGAGGCTGGGAAGAGGAAAATCGGGCTTGCCGAGCGCTTGCCGGTTGCTGTCGAGAAGCAGGGGATCCTCGCGAAGTTTTTGGGGGAAGATGCGTTCGGCCAGACCGGGAACGAAAACAATATCGAATGAGCGGCCGCGCAACTGTTCTGGTGTTCCGATAAAAACGCGCCCGTATGGATTGCGAGGAGGTTCGACGGGCAAGTGCGTGAGCCTGTCGGAAAGTGTCTCACGCACCTCGCAAAGCGTGACAGGCCCAACGTTAGCAATGGGCAGCAGTTCTGCCAGAAGTGCGAGTACGTGTTCGGGACGTCGCAACACGATCGTCGCCAGCTCCTGCAAGAGCGCCAGCCATTCACCCCAATTCGCCTGCTTAGGAAATTGGTCGAGGGCCTGGAGGATGGGAAGCGCGAAATGCCGTAGGTGCCCGAGGTTGGCGCGCTGACGTTCGAGCCGTGTAATCTGAGCCGAGTCCGGATTGTCGAGCGCGATGCTCTCGATCTTGCGCGCGATCTCGACCTCAAGTCCATTCAGCCGCCGTTGCCAACGATCTCTCCCGCCTACAACTGCAGCTTCGACCAACAGCTCTTCCCATTTCCAGGGCGCACGGAGACTCCCGGCGACCAGGGGCTCTGTGTCTTCCGTGTGCTGGGGCGGCGGCTGGGCAAGGGGCGGCTCAATGGCAGCAGTATGGCTCATAAGATCGTCGTTGGCGGCCACCCAGATCTCCCGTGCCGGCGGGGGTCCACCCCCGGCTTCAACGTCTGGCACCTGACCGAGCGATAGATATTCGGCAAAGCGTTTTGCGCTCAGCTTTTCTTCAGCACAGAGCAACAAGGCAATCAGTGCCCGACCCGATGGATGGGGGCGGCGAGTACCGCGCGCGAAGTAGCTTTCAATGCCGGCGCGTTCGAGCGCCGCCTCGAGCAGGGGCGCGTAACTCTGGGGTGAACGAAGCGCGATGGCCATCCGATCGAATTGGGTCCCCTGGCGAGCCAGTTCCTGAATGCGTCGCGCAATCTCTACGCATTCGCGACCTTCCCCTGGGGCGGAAAAAAATTCGACTTTGCGGTCGTCGGGATAACAGCAGCGGGGCACGTTTTCAAATAGGTAATACTGTAGACGATCGAGCGAGGTAGTCGCTTTCGCTATTCCCGACTGCACCTCCTGCGCCATCTTACTGAGTGCAGAAATCATGCGCGTGTCACCCTCGAGCAGCGTAGCGAATACGGCGGGGGATCTCCGGGCCAAGGCCTCGACAAAATGTGCTTCGGCACGCGATTCGATGGGCACATCGAGCAACAAAATGGGATGCACCGACAGTAGCACTGTGCCGCCATTGATTTCGCTGCTTGCGATTGCGAGGACGTCGATGATGTCCGCCAGCTTTCCCGCGCGTAGTTGGCCGAGGTACTCGGTGAGCAATGCGGCCATATCTTGCCCACGATCGCCGAGGGCGGCGAGCTCACTCGCCTCCACGCCGGTAGCGCGCAATTGCTGTACTGTCTTGGCTAGCGCCGTGGCGAAGCCGGGCTTCTCGCCCACCGCACCAAAGAACTTGAAGCCCTGGCTCCGGCCGACGTGGAATATGGAGCGAAGGGCAAGGGCAACAGCTCCGGTCCGGGTTAGAGGAGCCAGACCTCGCTGAGCAATTTGTGTCCGGGCAATGTGACTAGCCAATTGCACCATACTGAAGCGGTACAGCCCCACCGTAGCGTCCCGTCGAGCGGCAAAGCTACGCACCAGCTGATCTGCAGAACTGCGTGAGCTAGCGACAATTACCATCGCAGAGCACTTCGTCTGGCTGTCTAGGAAGGCGAGGGCTCGCTCCAGTCGTTCGGCAGCGGAAGCGGATTGGAAGACCCGAAGCATAGAAACAGCATTGTCGGCCAAAGGGCCCGGCCTTCAATTTTGCCACGCAGGGGCTCCGGGCTATTGGCATAATTTGCTGGCGGCTTCAACCCCGAGCGAAGCCTTTGTGGTTCGGGATTGGCCGCGCGCTCGTCGACGAGGATCGCTGAGCGCTGTGAGCGGACGGCAGAGCTGAGGTGTGCCGTTCATTTCGAGAGGCAGCCCTCAGTGACTAAACTCGCGTCACCACACTCGGCCGAACCGAGCGCATAGGAACGCTTCGGACCGGAAGAAATCAGCTTCGCGCTAAGAAATTAGCACTCGTAGGAAAAGGAAAGCGGCAACACGTTTTTCTTGGCGGTCGGTCAATTGGTCGAGAACACGTACCTCCGGCCGGTCCAGTCCGCAAAGATCAGCGTTACCAACAGCCATGGGGGCATAGCGGTGAACCTGTTTACACCTATGGGAACATACGTGGCGATGGACCTGTTCGGGTGGGTTCAGTTTGGCCGCTTTTCCCGCTCTGCTTGCCGTCCTGCGGGCACAGCCCCCGTCAAGGTCAGTGAATGTGCATCTCCTTGCGAAGCGGCAATGGCGATTCTGTCACATGCTTTCGTTGGATAATGTATGCCGGAGTGGGCACGCGCTCGGGATGCAACTCCACTTTAGCAACGGCAGCGGCCGAGCCTAGAACCTGCACCCATGAAGCAAGCGAGGGGGTGCCTGCCTTGTTGACCAGGAAC
>JAFATF010000190.1 GCA_019244045.1 Acidobacteriota bacterium | reverse complement strand
GTGCCGCGAGGCGCGCGAATGCCGGGGAGAACTTCGGTGTCAAGAGGCATAAAACCATGGTAGTCGTCTGTTGCGCCGGTATGCAATCAGCCGCCGAACCGCCGGAACACCGAGAAGGGCGGGTCGCAGTTTGGCTCATTGGCGAGCGGCCAATTACATGGGCAGAAAAAGATTGAGCAAGATCTTAAGGGTCGAAGTTCGATTGCCGGGAGAAGGTCTCGGCTACCAGGTATTGTATCCCGTGCCGTCGCTGCCAACTTGATTCGATCCACTGTGCACGTCAGTGATTCCGGGCTCGGTAACGCTCGGATCAAGCGTCGTATCTTCCTGCGCTGTCTCCCAGGTGTCGTTTCGACCGGTAAAGGGATCTTTGGGAATGACCTTTATGTACCCCGCGCTGACCAGATCTTCGAGGGACTGCGGTGCTTTCTGCTTATCCAGGGTGTACTGATCGATGACCTGCCGCATGGTAAATAAGTCCTGGCGCAGTACCGATTCCCGTGCCCGCAAGATGGATTGGTTGTAGATTGGAATGGCGATGGTGATGAGGATGAGCAAGATGCTCATCACAATCATCAACTCGATCAGGGTAAAGCCGCGATTTCTCTTGCTTGTACTCGACATCGTCTGGGCTCTTACCATTCCTTGTATTTCGTCCCGTCTAAAGCCGTTGCCTCCGACTTACTGTAGACGTCAAAAACGTTCTGGCCGCCCCAGGAATCGGAAGTGGGATCATCCTGCACGGATCGCAGACCCCAGTCGGTATTGCCTGTCATGGGATCGACGGGAACTTTACGAAGAAAACGAACTTTCTTTCCTCCAATGTCGACCCCCTTGACGAGCTCGTCGAGGTCAGGAGGGTAATTGAAGCTATCCACTTTCGTGCGAATGGCATTCTTGTCGCCGAGATCCTTGTAGCGATCGATGGCGTCGCGCATCTGCCAAAGGTCGTAGCGCAGTTCATGCTCTTTTTCGCGCTTGATGGTAAGACGCGCCAGCGGCAATGCCATTCCGGTAAGGATCACGAGAATAGCAGTAGCGACGATTAATTCGATCAGGGTAAATCCGCGTGCCCCGGGGAGGCGCACCACCGCGGCATTTTGTGTGCCTCTATTTCCAACGAAGTTCATCGCCTACCTACTACGTTATTGAGCGTTCACCATGGCCTGGGCGCCAGCGACGGCTATGGCTTGCATGCCACTATCCCGAGCCCCGCCGCGGCTGATGGACAGCGACGATTGTCCGGGAGCCTTCGCCATGAGAGTTAAGGTGAGTACCGATCCCTGGCCCGAAATTCCTGCGGCTCCCGGAGGCCGGCTGGCGGTCACCTGCAGCGTCCCCGAAGTTGAATCATCGCGATGCATCAGCGCAACCGCCTGGCCGTCTTGCGAGAGGAACCCGCCATTGGAAATATTCACCACCTGCAGCTTGCTGGGGTCATAGCTGATCTGCAGGGGAACCGAATTGACGTTCTGCGCACCATTGAGTAGTACGTTCACGGCGAATGTTGTTCCGGTCTTCACATTAATGGCGGCAGGATCAAAGGCGAATCCAGCGCTAACCGGCGGCTGATTCTCACCCAGCGCGGGTGGCGGCGGTTGAGCCGCCGGGGGCTGAGCGGCGGGTACATTCTGGCCGGGAGGCTGCCCGGGAGCGCTCCCCACTCCTGGCGGTTGCGGTGCTTGCACCTTTGCGGGTTGGCTGACCGAGCGCAACTCGATGCTGTTAGCGGTTCCGACATCAATCGCTTTCTCATTCAGTTCGCTCAATTCCTGCCCCCGCACAATATGCGGGATGAGCGCAAAAACAATCTCATTTTCCGAACGGCTGGTATTGGTCTGCGAGAATAGGTACTTCAGCAGCGGAATATTTCCCAACCCCGGTATACCGCTGACCGAGCGCACACTCTGGTCCTCCAAAATGCCCCCCAGGATATTGACTTCGCCCTCCTTCAGCCGAATCTCATGCTCGATTTTTCTCTGCCCGATAATCGGCTGGCTGATGCCACCAATATTTGAGGTACCGGTGACTGAGGAGATGTCCATGGCCACCTTCAGGGTAACTTCCCGGGCCATATGCACGTGGGGGGTGATGTCGATATTCACACCCACGTCCAGGTATTGGAACTGCGTATTGACCAGAGGGTTGATGCCAACCCCGCCGATGCCTGGCTGAAACGACCCTGTGGCCACCGGAACGCGCTCACCGATCTTAAGGGTGGCTTTCTGCCCATCGATGGCACGGATTTGCGGGTTCTGAATCAGCTTGGTATTGCTGTCGCTGAACAGCAACGTTGCCGTTGCCGCTGGTATGGTTACCTGAAAGTCGGTGGCGTTCAGGCTGGATAGCGCATTCAAATTGATCGATCCATTCGAACCAGCGGTGCTCGTATTGCTGGTTCCATTCTGATTGGTCTGAGTGTTCGAATTAGTCGTGTTGGTATTGTTGGTCGTGTTGATGTTCGGTTGCAGCTGCACCGTGGCGCTGGTTGGGGGATTAATTCCGTAGGTATGTGCCCGGTCACGGCTGATCTGCATGATGGCCACATCGACAATGACTTCTGACTTGCTCTTATCAAGATCCCCAATCAATTTCTGAGCCAGAGCAATTTGATCCGGCGTGCCCCGGATAACAATGGCATTCTGTGTAGGCAGCTGCTGGATGCGCGCGATCTCCAGAATCTGGCGCATGGCATTGACCATATCCTGCAACTCCTGCGGAGTAGAAACATTAGAAAGATAAAACGTCTTGATAACGCTCTGCTCAACTTCTTTACGCTTGACGGGAGTATCGGAGGCAACAAAAATGGTGTTGGGCGTAACCGGCCTCCAGAAGGTTTTCGACTGCAGGGCGACGATTTCCAAGGCCTGGTCGAGCGTGACTCCATTTAGTTCGATGCGAATTCGTCGTGAGGTATAGTCGGGATCGAATAAAACATTGATGCCTGCCAGCTTGCCCACGGTCTCATAAATCACTTTGGTATCTTCGGTCAGCTTCAAGGTAATGGGGACAGTAGAGATAGGCGCCAGCTCCACCGGTCCCCCGGCGGCCGCCAGCATGCGATCCAGCTGACCGGGCGGGCGCTTTTGAGTTTGCGGCTGCGCACCTGCGGCCTCATCGATCATCTTCTGAGTGCGGCGGATCTCCTGCTGCGCGATGAAGCTCGACGGATCTGTTTCGGCCGCCTTCTTGAACTCTGCCAGGGCCTCGTCCAATTTGCCGGCGTCACGCAGAAGCTGCCCCTTGTGCACCATCGAAGCGGCAGCTAAAAAGCGCAACCTTTCGTAGGCAGCGCGATAGGCAAGATCCTTGGGCTTGAGATCATACGCTTGCTTGTACAAGTCGTAGGCGGCTTCGTAGTTCTGCCGCGCCTCGGCATCTTTAGCCTGGTTGAACAATGATTTGGCCTTGTCGGCTGCCGCGGGCAGGGCCACCAGAAAGATCAGCAGGGCCACAGCTGCCGCCGTGCGGATCAGGGTTTTCTTCATCAGAATTTCCTTCGCAGACAGTCTTGTTCAGGACGGCCACACGGCTGAACAGGTAAAAAAACCGCTGTGCTGAATATGGTTTGCGGCGATTATAGCATCGCCTCTAGCCAGCCGAAGTGCTTGTAGCCACGGTATTTACACTCTTTGGTCCACGTGTTGATCCCGAAAGGTCTGCGCCTTTGGTGCTGCCGTTCAGCTGTCTTGGCGGGCGGCTCTCGACGCCTTCATCCGTTCTGCGATAGGTTAAAGGCCGTATCCATGGCTCGCCAGATAGCACATCCGACCCGTGCTGGTCAGGAGAAAAATCCGCGCCGCGAACCGACTGCCACGGGGCAGAGAGATGCCGCTGTCAATAGGATCGCGTCTCATAACTACTTCTTGCTGGAAAAATTTGAAACCGGCATTGTTCTAACCGGAACGGAGGTCAAATCGGTCCGCGCCGGCCGCGTCAACCTGAGAGACGCCTACGGGCTCGTAAAGGATAGCGAACTGTGGCTTATCAACTGTCACATCGGCCTTTACGAGCATGGCAACATCTTCAACCATGCCCCCTTGCGCACACGCAAGCTACTGGTCCACAAAGAAGAACTTCGCAGGCTGATGGGAAAAACCCAGCAACGGGGGCTTACCCTCATTCCCACCCGCATGTATTTCAAAAATGGCCGCGTCAAACTCGAATTGGCACTGGCGAAAGGTAAGCAACTCTGGGACAAGCGCGAGACCGAGCGTCGCCGTACGGCCGACCGTGAAGCCCGCGAAGCGATTGCCCGCGGCCGCAAAGGTTCTTAACCGAAGATCGCGAGACACATCCCTCTTAGGGGGAGCGGGCAGCTGCGTTTCGAGCAGTTCTGAATCACTGATCTGAAAGCCTGGTAGAGAAGATAAAATCGGGGCTGAAACCGGTGACCCTAATCTCCGATCCCAACCCCGTCTCCCAGGTTCTGTGGTAGGTGAGCGCAGTATGCGGTAGTCGCGCTCGATGGGCAAGATTACCGAGGTCGTGGTCCTTAGGTAACTTCGTTAACTCTCCGAGCATCAGCCACTTACAACAGCTGGGCTCAAGAAAGGGGGCTTTTGCGGGACTGATACGACAAAAGCCGCAGGCTGGTTTTCCCGCGGCTTCCATCTTCGGCCGTACTAAAGCTATTTGGCTGTGACTAGGGAATGAGTGATGGCGTGCAC
Source organism: Acidobacteriota bacterium (assembly GCA_019244045.1). GTDB lineage: Bacteria > Acidobacteriota > Terriglobia > Terriglobales > Acidobacteriaceae > Gp1-AA122. The sequence continues at coordinate 2,525 of JAFATF010000190.1, read as the reverse complement.
TGACAAGGCAATTCGGTTCTGCACTCCTACTTTCCGCATCAACTTGGCGACGTGCGCTTTGACCGTGCGCTCTTCAATACCGAGCGCAGCCCCAATCTCTTTGTTGGAGCGCCCCGCCACCAGCATCTCGAGCACTTCCTTCTCGCGGTCGGTAAAAGTCACGCGGCCCGCCGGAAAGATTCGCCCCGGCGACGAGGTCACGCGTTCAATGAACATGGAGAGCACGCGGCGCGGTGCCCAAACCGAGCCTTGGTTGACAATGCGAATCGCCTGCACAAATTCGGAAGCCGGTGCCGCCTCATCCACATAGCCTTTCGCGCCGGATGCAATGGCCTTCAAGATCGTCTCCTCGTCCATGCCGGCCCCAGTCACAATAATCTTCAGATCTGGCCGGGCAGCCTTGAGACTCGCCATTTGATCAAACAGGTTCTGTCCGCCGCGGCTGCCGAGCAGAACAAGATCAATGTTCCGCTCCGCGGTGATCTCCTGCAAAGTCGAAGAGTTTAGTTCGAAATCTGACTCCGTATCAAACAATGCGCGAAAGCCCACAAAGCGCAAAGGATCGCTTTCCACCACCGCAATGCGAATCAGAGGTTTTCTGGCGACAGCAGGTTTCATAAGTTTCCTATTCGGCCAATCTGCCGTTAGGATAACTGTAACCATGCTGGATGCAAAGAGCGGTAATGCCGCAAAGATTACGGCAGTAATCAAGGCTTTACCCTGCAACAGGAGCGTAAATCGATGAAACTCAATATTGCGTCACCGAAAGCCCTGATCATTCTATTGGTTGTTACTAACGGCATCTGGGCCACGGCGACAGCCCAGCAGCCTGCCACTGCGGGATCTGCGCCCCAGCCGCCCGCGTCATCGCCAGATACTTACCGGCCGAAGTTCCCCGGGGACCCGGCGCACTCTGATGCCGAGGCCCTGGCATTGGCTTACATGCGGGTAGTAATTCGAGCTCAGAATCTCTACAAAAGACGGCACCAGCATTACGCCCCGTCACTAGCCGAATTGGCAGGCACCGGCTCCTTTACCAAACGCATGGCCCGAACTACCGATCGCGGCGATTACGGCGTCGAGTTCCATAGCAAGAATAAAGGTGAAGCATACAGTTTATCCATGGTTCCGAAACAGTTCGATGCTGAGCATCGCGCCTTTTTCGCCTCCGCTGACGGAGTCATACACGCCGAAGGAGGCAAGCCCGCAACCGAAGAATCCCCCCGAATCAAATAAAGGCGATGCTGATAGGCAATAGAAGCAAGCCTCGCAATAGCCTAACAAGCAGGTGTTTGGGGGTCGACCCGAGTGCTCGAATTTGCAGGATCCGGAACGGTGAAAGTCCGAAACGCCCGAATCAGCTCCTTAGGAGCGCCGGTGGCACGCATCAGGGCGACTGACGTATTCACCTACTGGATCAAACTCGGCACGTGCTGGCAGAAGCGCGCTTCGAGTTGTTTCTAACCGCTCGACCTTTGGATCTCCACCGCCTTGCCATTTCGAAAGGTAACCCGCACTGGTTTTCCCCCATTGGGATAGCTAACGGTTTTCACGTCGGCCTCATGCGATGGCTCCGGAACGCCCATGCCGATGGCGAAATCGGTTTGCAGCTCATTCATGCCCGGTTTGACCTGGTGCTTATCCACCGCGTCCCATACATCGGCAGGCCAGTGTTTGTACAGCTCCTTTGGATCTTGAATAAAAAACATCTCATCGGCGTAGATGTGATAATCACCACCCAATTCTGTTCCGATCGGAACTGCATAATGCGTCCCGTTGTAGCCAAACAGCCCGATCACCTGCTTTTCACCTTCGAGGACAGCTCCTCCAGGCAGCTGCTGGCGAAACGCTTGCGGCGTCGAAACGGCAACGACGTTCTGAATGTCCAGCTTTTCGAGGGGCAGCAGTTGACCGGCTGCATGCTCGAAATCCACCTTCCGGTTTGCGGGATTGTAGGAATAGAAGGTGTAGCGATATCCCTCCTTCACCCAAACCGGTTGGCGTGTCAGCTCGCGCGCCGATTTCAGATCGTAAGCATGAAGTTTCTTGGGAATAACGTAGTAGTCGGCATCGAGCGGCGGGGAAGCGGGCTTGCCCGGCGTGTGCTCCGCCGGGGAGGAAGCATGCCGATGATAAAGAATATATCCGCTGCGGAAAGTCGCCAAAACGATTGCCACCAGCAGAAGATACTGGATTCGGCGCTTTATTTCAGGTGTCATTCAGGATCGGTCCAGGATAATCGAACCCTTCAGGTAAGACGAAGATAACCAATCGCTCCCGCAGGCAGGAAAGCCGGGGCGGGTCTTTGGCTCTTGCGGCGACGGCAATCCGACGTCGAGGTGGCGCAATGAATGACGATGTCCTCGCTCCTCGGAGGAGTGCCGTTCGAGAAGAAAGGGGAAGCTAGTGGACCTTGGTCCGATTCGCAATGACGAAATCCACACCCCTAAAAACCCAAGGCCGACGAGCCTGCCGAAGCCAGGCGGACGAGACGAACCGCCCGCAAACTCAGTAGGCAGTGATTT
>JAFATF010000364.1 GCA_019244045.1 Acidobacteriota bacterium | reverse complement strand
TGGAGTCCGAAGCCAGAGCAATTGCTCGCGGTCTTCGCCGGCGCGAGCCGCAGTTGCTGGACCGTCTCATCGAGCAGTATCAACACCGCCTTCTCCGCTATCCGGTACACCTCGCGGGAAATTGCCTGTATTTTGCTGACTTGATATTCCCGGAACGGCGCGCCATTCTTCTATATCTGTTTTCCTCCCATAGCTCTCGCGGACGTGATAACCGGACTGTACCTGGTGCTGTTCGCGGTCAGGACAGAGACTCGCGGCAATCTGGCTTTGGGACAGCTACGAGTTCCTGAGCGCGTAGAAGACGCGAAGGCGCGGATTTCTCGCAAAGGTACTTGCTATGTACTCGAAACAGGAACTGGGAAACGACTTTTGCAAGCTGGGCATCAGCGCGGGCGACACCATCATGCTGCACGCCTCGGTCCGTGCGGTTGGAGAAATCGCTGGCGGGCCAGACCAGATACATCTCGCCCTAAAATCAGTTCTCACTTCGGAAGGCACTCTAATGATGTATGCGAGCTGCCCGCGCTATTACGACGAAGTGGGACGCGGGAACTTGACTGAGGATCAAGAGCGAGAGGTCCGCGAAAAGTTACCTGCATTCGACGCTCTCACGGCACGTTCGGCTCGCGACAATGGGACACTCGCCGAATTCCTCAGGACCTATCCAGACTCTCGGGTGAATTGCCATGTGGCCCGGTTCGTCTTTTGGGGCAAACAGGCGGGGCACCTCTTGTCCAAGCAACCCTGGAATTATGCCTTCGGGTTGGATTCTCCGCTAGATCGATTTCTCGGGCTTGACGGGAAGATCGTCCTGCTCGGTTCTGACCATGATGCCGTGACTTTTCTTCACTACGTTGAACATGTGGCCGAGATTCCAGGCAAGCGAGTCGCGCGTTATCAGGTACCGGTGATGAAAGACGGATTGAAGATATGGAGAGCCATGGAGGAGTTCGACACTTCTGGTGATGGAGTTCATCCGCATTGGCCAGATCGGTTTTTCGCAAAGATTGTCGATAACTTTCTCACCAACACCAGCAACAAAGGCGCTCTGGTTGGAGATGCGCCGACGTACATGATTAGCGCACGCGAACTGTTCCCGTTCGCGGTTGCCATAATGCAAGCTGTCGCGGCAGATCCTTGTGCGTCCGAATCCATGCATCTTTTTTAGGCTCTCACCCGTATATCCGGTAGCGTGAACGCCGCCGCATATTTCCTCATGGTCGAGATGGAGTCCGAAGCCAGAGCAATTGCTCGCTGTCTTCGCCGGCGCGATCCGCTGTTGCTGGACCGTCTCATCGAGCAGTATCAACACCGCCTGCTGCGTTATCTGGTACACCTCGCGGGAAATCGTGAACTGGCGGAGGACCTCTTCCAGGAAACATGGATTCGCGTGCTGGAACGCGGCCATCAGTACGACGGTAAACATGAATTCGTTACCTGGCTCTACGCGGTGGCTAGAAATCTCACCATCGATCATTTGCGGAAGAAAAGTCCACTCAGCCTGGATGGGCTGATGAAGGACGAAGAGCACTTCCCAGCGGAACCCGCCGACACCCGGCCGCTACCCTGGGAAGTTGCGGCGCAGCACGAGCAGGCCGAGCGCATCAGTACCGTTTTGGTCGGCATGCCGGCGGACTATCGCGAGACGGTCATCTTGCGTCTGCAGGAGGGGTTGGCTTTGGAGGAGATTGCCAGGATGACCGGAGCTCCGCTGGGCACGGTGAAGTCGCGGCTGTACCGCGGATTGAACCTGCTGATGTCCCGGCTGAAAGGAGCACAGGCATGACGCGGGACATACACGAAGAGGCGCGGGAGCTGATCGCTGTGGGTGATGCTGTTTCGGATGCGCAGCAGATCTGGCTTCAGGACCATCTCGCGGAGTGCGCGGCCTGTCGTGATTATGCGGAAGGCGCGGCCCAGGTGGTTCGCGCTTTGCGCTCCCTTCCCATAGCTGCTGATGCCCGCTTGGTGCGAGCTACGCAGTCGCGGGTGCGATTCCATGCCACCAGGCTTCGTGAGACCCGGGAGCGCATGTGGCTGGTGGGGATGGCTTGCCTGGGCGTCGGGGTCACCGCAACACTGACCCTGCCGCTCCTGTGGCGCTTGTTTGCCTGGATGGGAGAGCAGGCCGGAGTCTCTACTGCGGTTTGGCAAGCAGGTTTCCTGTTTTTCTTTTTTGCGCCCGCACTCGTAGCAAGCGTGGTGTTGTTGGCTCGCGGCACTCACGTGAAGAGCCACAAGGGTTACGGCAATGGTGACGAGAAAATGGGCTGATTTATGCTAGCGAAAGAAGAGACTCAAAGCAGACCGTCGTCGGAAATCAAAATCATTCCGGCGTGGGCATGGATCCTGGCTGGCGTCGCGTTCGTCGCAACGCTGTGGTTTCTCGGTAT
>JAFATF010000019.1 GCA_019244045.1 Acidobacteriota bacterium | reverse complement strand
GGCTTTGAAATCACCGATTCAAACGCCGACACGCTGATCAAATTTCAGGATCGTGGTACCGGTGGTCAAGCCTTGGGAAATAAACTCCATGATTTTGGGACAACAGTCGCCGCTTGCGACGGTGGGGCAGCTATTCTTGCTACCCAGAATAATGCAATCATCGATTCCAACTTCGTCTACTCCTTCGGTCCGTTGTCCAACACCTGCTGACTTTGGGACGGTATCTACGTCGGCGATGGGAACGGGGTTGCAGTGACCAATAACATTGTGGTAGCGGCGATTGATGCAGGCGCCGGTATTCAGTTTAACGGCGAACAGGCAATACAGCCCAACTTTCCCAGCGATGAGATTTTGAGCAACAACGACGTGGTGAACATTCCAGGAGATGGTATATACATAAGCTGCTGGCTGGCCGGAACGTGCGATAACAACATAGTCACCAATAACATCCTATACTTTGTGGATCAGATATATTTTGGAAGGAACCCCCTATTGAAAGGTGGCGGAGGCAACATTTTCTTACATGCTAATGCTGGCACATTCGGCAGTGACAACCTCTATTCCAACAACCTGATATATTACAATACAACAGAGACTCCACAAAACATACTAGCTCCTGGCCAGACACTAATCGACACCGTTAGCGCTGATCCGCTGTTTGTCGACAACACTGGGAATGCAACGGGGAACTACCAGCTGCAGCCCGGAAGTCTGGCCATCAGTGCCGGAATCAGTACGGGCTGTCCGGTGCACGACTTCAACGGTAACCAGCGTATAGGCATTTGTAGTATCGGAGCGTATGCTGCCTCCTGGTAATGACGCTGCCGGCAACGCCCGGGTTGACAGCAACTGTGTTTGCAGCGAATGGTGCCGATCTCGCTATCCGAGATTGAATAACAAGGCGCAAAACCGCAGTTTGATCCCCAGCGCGGAGTTTTCGTTGAGGGTTTTTTCGGCATTCCACCTGAGGTTTGGGTGTTGCGGTAGCAATATCGCGCATATAAGCCTCAAGCAGTATCGCAACGGGAATATGTTGCTTATCAGGAATGCGATCCTATCACCTGGACCTTCAATTTACAGGAGCTTTACCGCGAGCCAGTCGCAGGCACTTCTTATCTTCAACTTCAACGGATCGATATAAGCACTGGGGCCTTCAGATCGCAGGCCCAAAAAGACGTCGTTACCTGGCCAATGGTTCCCTAAAAATATGTGTGGAATCGCGGGATACTGGGGTGAGCTGCCGGTTGAGGCAGCGAAAACCGTCTTGGAAAACATGAATACCGCGCTCGCCCACCGGGGCCCGGACGGGGAAAGCATCTGGCTAGGGCCCGGCCTGGGCCTCGCTCATCGTCGCCTGGCCATTATTGATCTTGCCGGCGGCGCGCAGCCGATGTCTTCGGTTGATGGGCGCTATCGAATCGTATTCAACGGCGAGATCTACAACCACCGTGAGTTACGCTGCCAATTGACGCAGGCCGGCTACAGGTTCCGGACTCGCTCAGATACCGAGGTGATTCCTGCTGTCCTGGACCATTGGGGTACGAGTGGCGGACTTAGGAAGCTGCGCGGGATGTTTGCTTTTGCATTGTTTGATGAGAGAGAGCACTCGTTGTTGTTAGCGCGCGATCCAGTCGGAATCAAGCCACTCTACGTCGGCGTCGGGAGCGGGTTAGTCTTATTCGCATCCGAGCCCAAGGCACTGCTCAAAACGCCTTTTCTCGAGCGCCACCTGGACGCCACCGCCCTGTTGGATTTTTTCACCTTGGGCCACCCCCTTGCCCCTCGTACCTGTTTCTCCGCAATCCGGGAACTGTGCCCCGGGTCATGGCTGCGCCTGAATGCATCTGGCGAGAGCAGGGGGGGTTATTGCGATTGGTGCAACTTAAGTCCTCAGCAGTCGACGGGAATTGACCCCGTCGAAGCTCTGGAAGCATGCCTTACCGACTCGGTGCGGGCACATCTGGAAAGTGATGTGCCAGTGGCAGCTTTTCTTTCTGGAGGAATTGACTCCTCTATCCTGGTGTGGTTGCTTTCGCGTCGGTTGGGTCTCACGATTGCCACCTTCAACATCGGTTTTGACGATATCCGCTACGATGAATCTCTACACGCTAGGGCGGTTGCGGCACAATGTCGCAGCGATCATCGGGAACTGCGGATTGCGTGCGGGGAAGGTGACCCCGATCTGGCTAAGAGAGTTCTGGAGCAGTATGACCAGCCCTTCGGCGATTCTTCCAACATACCGACGTGGCTGATTTGTCGTGAGATGTCCCGCCATTATAAGGTCGCGATCTCAGGCGATGGCGGAGACGAAATGTTCGGAGGCTATCCCCGCTATCAAGCCGCCCGGGACATCGCCATGCTGGGAAGGATTCCGGCTGGGCCGGCTCTCCTAAAGGGACTTAGCAAACTGCTCTCCGCCACGATTCCAGAGACATCTCGGAAGTGGCGGAAGGCCTCGGAGTTCGCCCGCTTGCCACGCCCGGAAATGCTTTGCGCACTTTCGACTTACGTTGGGGCAGGTGAGTTGGGCTCACTTATCCGACCCGAATTTGTGGAGGCTGCTATGGCTGAGGGACCTACTTGGTACCGGCTGGCCGAAGGCCTTCCGGAAAAGGGGTGCGATCCGGCGGTCCAGCTTATGCAAATGGAAATTCGGCACCGCCTACACGCCGATTACTTGCGGAAGGTGGATGTCGCAAGTTCAGCGCACGGCCTGGAGGTGCGCACACCCTACTTGGATCCGGAGGTGTGGCAATTCGCCGCCCAGCTACCAATCCGTTTCAAGGTGCGAAGGAGGTCACTAAAGCACCTGCTTAGAAAGCTGGCGTTAAATGCTCTTCCACCAGCCATCGTGAACAGGCCTAAACACGGCTTTGATATACCGTTTGATCGCTGGTCCGGTCCGAGCATGATTGAATTTCTGAGCGAGCTGCTGATGTCCCCCGCGAGTCGGAGCCGGTCGTTGCTGCTTCCTGGCGGCACCCAGGCATTGTTTGCCGCATTTCGCGGCTCCCGCAAGCGACGGGAGCTGAGCCGGTACCAGGCATATCAGCGTATATTCATGTTGGCATCGCTGGAGCTTTGGCTGCGGAAGTGGGGTCCATCGCTGAGTTAACCTAGTTCATGAGTTCTGTCACCGGTCAACTTCGTTCGCGCATTCGCGCCTGGTTTGAGCGCCTCGCGCTCGCTGGTCCGAGGGGAAAGATGCCTGCCCTTCTTCCCCACGCACCGGCAGCGAGCCTGCGCGTTTTGGCCGTAGTTCCCGGGAACGGTCAAGGATCCTCCTTCATCTTTGCCCGGCGCCAGATCGCTTCCCTTGCCAATGTCGATGTGAACGTTCGCACGTTTTTTCTCGGATCGCGGACCTCTCCTATCGCAATAGCTAGAGACTGGACGAGGGTGAGGCGCGAGATTCGTCAGTTTCATCCCCATTTGATCCACGCGCACTATGGAACGCTTACCTCGTTTCTCTGTGCTGTGGTCACTGCCATTCCTCTGATCATTACCTTCCGAGGAAATGACCTTGGCGACGATCCCGATGTCAGCCTTTTGCGAAGCCGTCTCGGTCAGCTTCTTTCACAAGCTTCCTGCCTGAAGGCGAAACAAATCATTTGCGTGAGCCGGCGTTTGCGGGAACGGCTCTGGTGGCATCGACGTCGGGCGGTTGTAATTCCCAGCGGTGTTGACATGAATGTATTTTGTCCTCAGTCCAGCGAGCAAGCACGCACAAGTCTCGGCTGGAAGAAGGATGAGCGGGTGGTGATCTTCGATGAGGGACGTGCTCCCGAGAGGAAGGGTCTGAAGTTCGTGCAATCTGCCGTTCGTCTTGCGGAAGCGAAGGTCGGGCCGATACGACTGGCGATCTTGGACAGAAGCGTTGCTCCTGACGTGGTACCGTGTTACCTGAACGCCTCCGACTGTCTGGCGCTGGCTAGTGTATTTGAGGGATCCCCGAATATCGTCAAGGAAGCACTGGCTTGTAATTTACCGGTGGTGTCTACCGACGTCGGAGATGTATCGGAGCGACTAAGCGGAGTAATTCCATCAAAAGTGGTGAAGCGTGACCCGGTGGAGTTCGCCAATGCCTTGGCGGAGGTGCTACTTGAGAGGCGGCGCTCGAACGGTAGGGAGATGGTGGAAATCTGCAGTGTGCCGCGCGTAGCGGCGGCGATCCGGTCCGTATACGAATCAAGTCTGGCGATTCCCCAGGAATTCAGCGCGCTCGACGGCGTTGCCCAGGGCTAAGTTGGAGCACTGGGAGCATATTTAACAAATCACCTGCCTAAAAAGCGAGATGTGAGCCGGTTTACCCGTAAAGCCGAACGACCTCGGTAAGCAGATCCAAGTTCCTTCTCGGCTATCCGCGCCTTGCGGAAAGTGCGTGGACAGCATGACATGGAACCACAACGGTGCCCAATTGGAAACGGCGATGAATGGTACAGATAGACCGCCGATAGGCAGAACGAGCATGACCAATTGTTTCTCGGTTGACGTTGAAGGCTTCGTCGAATCCAATCTGCAGAGCTTCGA
>JAFATF010000715.1 GCA_019244045.1 Acidobacteriota bacterium | reverse complement strand
AGACCAAGGACCTGCTTCGGCAGGCCCTCTTGGTCTTATTTTCTTAATTTTAGAATTACCAAATTCGACGCTCTATCTGATTCCGGGCGAATCTCGAGATGAAACCAGCCAGGCTGGTGTAGCGTACAAGGATTTTGGCGGTACCCGTCATACCTTCGCACAATTGGTCACCCTGAAGCCTCACCGATGCGACGTAGAACTGTGGTGGGGTCAAGCCGGTAAATTGAGATTTCTCGGCTAGTCCAGGATCTATCGCTGTTGCAACCGGCGCGAGTGAACCGAGGGAAGCGGATAAAGGCACGATTTCCGACTGAGGCTGCAGGCGGACCGCGGCTCCCACGCGCACCTTACCGAGATCGAATTCAGGGATGTAGATTCGGGCTGTTAGCGTGGATGTGTCAGTGACCTCTGCCACCTCGGTTCCCGCCGGCACGTAGCGGCCCACTAGGTCGTCCAGTCGAGGCGTGACCACGATGCCCGCGATTGGGCTGGTTAGCTCCAAGCGCTTCATTTGTTCGTGGAAGGCTCGGTCTTGTGCGAGCGCCTGTTGGCGTTCTCGCTCGGCTGTTCCCAGTCCCGCATAGCGGATACTGGCCTCAGTGCTGCGAGCAGTGGCAGCTTGCAAGTCCGCATGAGCTTTCGCGGCCACCGACTGGAGTTGTAGATTTCGGAGTCGGACCAACGGGTCCCCCGCCTTCACGCTCTGGCCTTCGGCCGCAGAGGTCTGTTCGACCATCCCTGGAACTTCGGCCCGGATCATGGCGCGCCTGCCGGGCTCCAAAACAAACCGGCCCTGGACGAAATCCGGCCAGACGGGAGCGAAAAGCAAAGCAATGACCAGAATGCCTGCCGCTATAACGCGCACAGGCGTAAACCAGCCTCGAACTCTCTCTTTTTTGTCCAAATAAACGAGTTTCATAAATCTCCCCAGCATGCGAATCCGAGACTTGAAGAGCAGAAGTGCAATGAGTAGCGAGGGAGCCCACGCCCAATCCGGCGAATAGGCGCGCAGGACGTGATAGGCAAACACAACCACGAATGCAATCAGCGCATAGCTATACACACCCGAAAGCAGTGCATAGATGATGTAGAACACCCGCCGTTTGTGAGAAACGTACTCGAGTTCAACCGGCAGTCCGAAAATATATTTTCGCACCCACCCTGAGACGTACGCCGTTGTGCGCTCTTTCAGATCGACCTCGCCGGTAAGCTCGGAGAAGATGTAGTAGCCATCCAGCTTGATCAGCGGGTTCAGGTTGAGCAGGGTCACCCCGATACCCGAAACCAGGATGATTTTGTAGGCAAAATTATGAATCCCCATCCCCACCGGCGTGCTCCACCAGACCGCGGTAGCCACCGAACACAGAATCAGGTCCATCCAGATACCGGCAAGAATGGTCGCCAGGCGTGCCCTGCGATCCCCCACAATCCAGATTTGGGTTACGTCGCAGACAAATGTGGGCTCAAAGTACATGAGAAGGAACTCCATTTTCTCTACGTTGCCGCCGAAGTGTTTGCAAGTCATGCCATGAGCGGACTCGTGAAAAAAGGCCATTACACCGAAAAGAAACCAGAACTCCACCAGGTCCCACACCGTCATATCGGTGAAGTTGTAGAACTCGAAACTGTCTCGCCAGATGTCGGCGAACTTGTCGGTCCACATCCAAATCATCACGCCGAATAGAGACAATGTCAGGAGCGTGAACCAGCGCGTGTAAACGAATTCGGCGTATGGCTTGAGAGCTGTCAAGTAATCGTCGGCGCGGGGCCATCTGTGCAAGGTAATATCGGTGACGTCGCTGATGGCAAATCGCTTCCTTTTGTGCCGTTCGGCCCCGAGCTTCTGCTTGAGCGTGGTATTTTTCTCAAGCGGCGTGCGATAGAACAAATCTGTCTTCTCCTGCAGGAAAGAGCTGAACTCTTTCACATCATCGGCAGTGAAGGGGACCGCCATGCTCCCGGCGAGCGCCTCGGCAACCTGCTCAAATGACCGTTCGCCATCAAATAGTTGCAGCAGTGTCCATTGCTCAGGAGAAAGCCGAATAAAGGTGTCGGCGCCGGGCATCTTGGCGAGGACCACAGGTATGTCCTGCTCGATATGGGGCTTCGCGATTACCCGTGGGTCCATCCTCGGATACCTGCGCTTGGCCGCCTGCGCCGGAAGCTCGGGCAAGGCAACGTCGAGTGCTTCGAGGATATTCATTGTAAATTTGGCAAGCTAATGTTTACCAGCATTCCAGGCCTGAGTTCTGGTGCCGGGCCAACAACCTGCGCGAGAATTTCAATGGTCCCGCTGGAAGGATCAATGACGGGGCTGACTTGCGTCAATTTGGCAGAATACTTCACCTGGGCCGGAATATCCGGTGAGCTGACGACGACTTGCTCGTCTTTGTGCAGCTTGCTAAGAAACCGTTCCGGCAGGGTAAATCTTACCTCGAGGGGGGCCATCGCGGTAACCCAGAAGAGCCGGTCTCCCGTTGCGACCTTCTGACCGACCTTGACATAGCGCCGTGCGACGACTCCAGCGAACGGGGCGGTAATGCGGGTTTTGTCTTTTTCCAGTTCGAGCGATTTTTGTGTCTGGCGCGCATTGTTCAGGCTTTCGGATTCGCGCTGGATTTCGTACTCGTCCGCCTTTTCTTTGTATTGCGCGTGTTCCAGGACTTCTTTCGTAATCACGGTCGCTTCCCACAGCTTCTTCGCGCGATCCAGATCGGCCTGCAAGACCTTGGTCTCCGCCTTCCAGTTTTGCAGATTGGCTTCGATCGATCGCACTCTCGCCGCGGCGGCTTCCACATCCGCAGAGATCTGTCGATCGTCGAGCCTCGCCAACAATTGGCCGGACCGGACGTGATCCCCGGGCTGCGCATGAATTTCAGCGATTATTCCTTCGCGTAGGGCTGCTACGTCCAATTGATTCTCAACTACCACAGGACCGACGGCGACGAACCCGCTGTCTTCCGATGCAGCGGCACTCGTGGCAGGAGCTTCTGGGCGAGCGGGAGCGGCCGCGGACACAACCGGTGTCTTTGCACTATTACACCCGCTAGCAAGCAGCAGTGAAAAAACCAGCACAACGATGACAAGGCCTTGCCTCATATTTGACTCCGCATTACTCGTGAAATACTCACCAGCCGAACCAAGACCAAACTTTGGACCACAACCACATGGCGGGACGACGAAAGATCACCCTTCCCGCGGGAGCCCACCCGAAAAAAATCTTGCTGCGTCCCTGCATGCCGGGTCGAATCAGCGCATCCTTATTAGGAACCTTCACACGCGCGTAAAAAAAACGTTCTTCATCTTTAAGCGTGCCTTTCGGGCTTACAACCTGCACCTCACCGTGGAATGTCCGGGTTGGATAGGTTTCGAGCTTGATGGACGCACCCTCTCCCGCCTTAAGCAGAGCAACATCACGCTCATCGATGGCCACATCGATGCTGGCGTGGGAACTGTCGACGATTTCGGCGAAAGTGTCGCCAGGATTCAGACTGCGTCCAAGCGAATTTTCGATGTGGGGTGTCGCTACTACACCAACGATTGGGGAGCGTAGTACGGTCTGTTCGAGGCGCTGTTTAGCGCGTGTGACTTCCGACGACCAATAATCGGCTTGTACACCCTCGACTCCCGCCTGAGCGCCGTCGTTCGCAGCCAGTGCGCGATCCATTTGGGCGACTGCGGTTTCATATTTCGCCTGAGCGGCGGCCAGTTCGGAGCGATACTGCCAATCGGCCAGCTGTCCGAGGACCGCACCGCTCTTTACCTCTTGTCCTTCTCGCACGTTTATCTGACGAATTACGCCCGCAATGGCAGGCTGCACCAATGCGCTGTGTGCGGGTGCGACCAGAGCGGGACCATCGACGCGCAACGGCAGGGGGAAAGCACCCAGAAAAATCAGCCCGAATGCCACACCTGCCACGATTGCCAACTTGCGACGCTTCTCCAGGGCCATGAACCTGCGTTTTTTTTGCAGAATTGGCTCGAGCACATCGATGAACGGCACTTCGCGGTACATTGACGCGTTTCGCAGCGCGACAGTCGCCTGTCCCGCGAGGACGTTTAACATCTCCAGGTGGGCCCTGTTCAGAAAGTCGGGATCGCTGCTTTCCAGAGAAAACACACCCAGGCGGCCATCATCATCGGTGAGGGGCAGTGCATAAAATGCGCGCATGCCGGTTGCAGCAAAATAGGCGGCAAACTTGGCTCGCGTTTCCTCCCGCTCATGCTCAACCTCTTCGGCGCGCTGGATCACGAAAATCGGTTCGCTGGATACTGATGTCCACTCGAGCAAGTCCTGCAATCGCTCGACGTCAGGATCTTGTGGATTAATTTTGAGCATGCCGGTTACGGCTTTAATCACCATGCGGCCGCGCTGATCCAACGCGATGGCAGCGCGCTCGTAAGGTATAACGCTGCCAGGCCCGTTCACGATCGCATCCAGCACCCGATCGAGATCGAGCGTGGAAGTGATCTCTCCACTGACTTTGACCAGCGTCTCCAGAATCTCAACCTTGCGCTCAGCTTGCAGCAGGCTGGCATTATGCAAGGCGTTGCTGGCGGTCTCGCAAATATTCGTCAGCAGGAATTGGTCATCCTCGTCGAATGGCAGTCCATCCATCCGATTGACAGCCTCCACCACTCCAACCAGGTTTTCATGTTCCATGAGCGGTGCGGCGAGAAGAGAAAACACCGCTTCGTTTTGGTGACCGACGTTGCGCTTCTGGAGACGATCGTCTTCAGGATTTTCGATGAGCACGACCTCGCCCGAATCAGAAATATCACCGGCAATCCCTTCTCCAGCTTTTTGAATCATTCCCTGCCGAACTGTAGGATCGGACCCCGCACAGTTCACCAATTCCAGAACCTCGCCAGTCACCATCCACAGATTGACACCCTGAACACCCATCACCTCCTCGAATTTCTTGGCTATGGTTTCCAGAAGTTCATTCATCTCGAGTGTGGAGTTGAACACCTTCTCCAAGTCATACATCTGGGTGACGCGGCTGATGGAATGCAGGCTGACATTGCGTTCGCTCTCATAGGACAGAGCGGAAGCAACCGCGGGGGAGGCAAGTTGGGCAATTTCTTCCAGCGCCACGAGCGCGGATTCCGGGAATGGTTGCTCATAGCTGACTACTTCAATAACGCCGATCAGGGTCTCGCCGTCGAGCAGGGGAAGGTAAATTAGAGAATTTACCGCATGCCGAATATCGAGATGGGAGTAGTCTTCACGTTCGAGTTCATCACCCTCGAAAATAAGAACGCTCCTGCGCTCTGCGACAGTAGCCAGAGTCCCGGACTGGATATCGACGGATTCTGGAAAAGTTATGTTCCCGGCGACCGCCCTCGGGCACCAGCTGGAATTCTCCTGGTTCTCCAGCACATAAACTACAACAGCAGTGTCTGTCAGCAGCTGAACGACTTGATCGGCGATCACCTGGGCGCGCGGCGCGGTTTCCTGCTGAGATAACAGAGTAGCTGCGAGTTCCGATACTGGAACCGCAATCGCAGGTCTGCGAGTCGCCATAGCGATCTGAGAGCTGGTGAATGTGGCGCTCTGAGCCGAGGGGAAAGCGCTTCTACCGCGCCCAGAGCCTTTCCCGAGTGGGCATGTTATGCCGAATTGAGTGGCTGGTCAACTTCTTACATGGAGCTTCTTACATGCTCAAACTGACAGGCGCGGACTAAGAAAATGAGTGTAACCCCGCACCGGGGAATCTTTCAGAGCGAACCCGGCTGCTTATTCCGGCCGTGCAAGGCAGGCAAAGTCGCCATCTCAGGACTGACCGACTACGCGGAGTTAATCCCTAGCAGGCTGGCAAGAACTGACTGGCAGCGCAGTTCTCTTTCTGTCTTCATTACTGCTTAAGACGGAAGGGCTTAATTCCGATGTTTTTGCGACCTGGGCGCTAATTCGATGCATCGGGAGACACACCTCCGCACCCAGCTTAACCACTAGGAACTGCAGCGGCCAGGTTTCGCATGCGCACGGCGGGGTAAAGATCCAGTTCACTTTGCGACCCCGCGATGCCGAACTGTCCGCAGCGGCGCAATCGTCTTCAGCCAGCCGAAACATTCTTCAATCCACTCCGCAAACGCTCAATGCGCGCCCTGCGAGGTCGAATTCCTGACAAGACCGCCGTTGCATCCGCGGGACAGTTCGTCGCACGGTCCGTGTTTGCGGTGAAGATGAAAAAAGCACCTTCTAACCCAACCTAAAGTCCGCCTCACCGGACTGCAGGTGGCAGTATTTGACCTTACTTCAAAGAAGCGGGTTCTCACGGTGAATGTGTACCCGTTGCTCAAGAACGACTCTTGAGGTACCTGGGATGCTCCAGCAGGTAGGGATCGGACATCCCCTTCACGAAATTGCCTTCAAGGTCCGCCCTTTGCGGCGAGTCAAGAACCTCGCTGAAATTAAGCGTTTTGGGTCTAAGTTGATAGGTGATCCACGGTCGACTCCGGCGAACTGACCTGCTGCTTGCGGTCTGAGCTTGTCGCTCACTGATTGCCCAGCAATGTGATGGGCACGGCTCAGATTGCTTTCCTCTAAGTCATCCAAGAATTCACACGACCGTGACGCACCGTGGTTAAGGTGCGACCTTTCCCGTAGTGTCTGTTTTGTTGTGACAAGCGGGCCGCGATTGGGCTCACCGGAAAATCAGATTCGCCAGGCGCTGCTATATCCGTTTGGATGGATATACCGGCACGGGTATAATTCCCCCACGCTTAAAGCGGGTTGGAGGCGATTATGTCATCAATCAAGAGGTTAGCTGCTCTGAGCGTCTGCCTGGTATGTTTCGCAAGCGAGAGCTTGGCACAGGGCGGTGCTACAGGTGCCATCGTCGGTACGGTGCAGGATAAATCGGGCGCGGTGATTGCCGGGGCGCAGGTGAACATCGTCAGTGCCGGCACCGGCCAATTCGTGCGGCAATTAACCAGCGACTCGTCGGGGCTGTTTTCCGCCACCCTTCTGCAGGTGGGTGCATATTCGGTGGAGGTGAGTGCGACTGGTTTTGCCACAACCAAGTTCCCTGATGTTGAGGTGCGGATCACGGAAACTACACGCATGACTGCGGTGCTCGCGGTCAACTCCGTGCAGCAACAAGTGGAGGTCAATGCAGAGGTAGCAACGGTCAACACGGTGAATCCAACCACCGGCGAATCGCTGGGTTATGCGACGATTAATAATCTTCCCTTGGCCACACGGAACTTTCAGCAGATCCTGACGCTCTCCGCGGGTGCTGCTTCGGATTTGAACAACGCTTCCCAACTCGGCCGTGGTCAGGTGTTTATCCATGTCAACGGCGGACGAGAAGATAATAACAATTATTTGATTGATGGCATCTCCGCCGCCGACTACGCGTTCGGGGAGTTGACGTACACGCCCTTGCCGAATCCCGATGCCATCCAGGAATTCAAAGTTTCCACCAGCCTCTACGACGCCAGCCAGGGCCGCAACGGCGGCGGGAATATCAACGCAACCCTGAGAAGTGGAACTGGCAAAATCCACGGCGATGTGTGGGAGTATTTCCGCAACACTTCTTTGGACGCGCACGACTATTTCTTGGGCAAAGTGATAATCAAGCAGAACATTTTTGGTGGTGACCTGGGCGGACCAATCGGGCCTCAAGCTAAATTGGGCTATTTCTACGTGAATTACCAGGGCACGCGGCAACGCAGTGGCGCTTCTCCCGGGACGTATATCAATACGAGCATCCCGGTGCTTCCGACAGACCGCACGGCGGCAAACTTGATACGTACATTTTTTCCCAATGGTCTTCCGCCAGGGATGACTAGTATTGATCCGGTCGCGCTGGCGTTGCTTAATGAAAAGGGTAATCAATTTGGCGGTGGAGGATGGCTCTTTCCCACGGTGGCGGGAACTCCAGGATTTACTAATGGCACGCTAAATTATGGACCGCTGGTTTTGACCGATCCGGGTAAGTTCACCGACGATCAGTTCACCGCGAATTGGGACCGTGATTTTCGTGCAGGCAAGGACCACCTTGCAGAGCGCTTCTTCTGGTCGAATTCTGCTACTTTCCAGCCTTTCGGGGCTGATTCCTACGGAATACAGACGGGGGGACTGCCCGGAGTCAATAACCTGAATTTTCCATTAAATATTCCTCTACACAGCCGCTTCGGCAGCATCACCGAAACGCATCTTATCAGCAATACCCTAGTCAATGAATTCCGCTTTGGGATTAACGTCATTAGCGACAAACTGGATAACAAAGCCCCTATCACGGGGGCAGACATTGGCATTAACTTGCCCACGGCTAACCAGGATCCCAATATGTATAGACTGCAGTTTGGGACCTGGGCTTTTGGACCTTATCCCACACAACTGCAGTACGCTTTGTCGGACAACTTCGTCTGGCTGGATACGCTGAGCTGGAGTCACGGACCACACCAATTGCGCTTTGGCGGGGAGATCGATCGTGTCACCCTACGGCGAAGTCTACCCGTCGCGAACAATGGCCTCGTATTTTTCGCGCCCCCGGTGCCAGAATTCGGCAATGATTTCCTGAGCTTCCTGGGAGGTGACCCCTCGCTCGCCAATGGTGGCGGCGGTCTCGGTACTCACGACTATCGCGTTCCCGGCTACGCCTGGTTCGTCCAGGATGATTATCGCATCCGCAAGGACCTCACTCTGAATCTGGGTTTTCGCAATGAATTTGTCGGTGCCCCTTACGATACGCTATGCCGCACCGGGAACACGAATCCTGAACTTGCGAACACCACCGGACAGCCCTTTGTATACCCGAAGTGCGCGAATCAATACCGCCTTCCCGGACTGAACGGAACTCTGAACCAGGCTGGTCTAAACAATGAATACGCCACGGTTTGGGAGCCTCGCATCGGCTTTGCCTATGATGTGGGCGGCCACCACACCACTACGATTCGCGCCGGCTACGGAATATATAGTGTGCGTGAAGATCTGGGCGCGGTGGACAATCTCGGCTTCTCGCCTCCTTATTTCCCGCTTCTTTTTCCAGGACCGCCGGGCCCCGGTGGCCTTGCCAATTTATTTCAACCTAACCCAGCCATTGGATTCCCGGGAGTCCCCCCTATGGGTGCTCCACCAACCCAGCCCTACGTGCCGGTGCCTTCGTTCTTCAGGAGCTTCCCTGCTAGCTGCACGCTGGGAAATGGCGCTCCAGGCCTGTCGCAACAGTGCGGCGCCTCGTTCTCCGGAAATGTGCCCAGCATTTTCGCGCTTAGTGTCCCCTTGCATTGGGTGGCCGGAACGACGCAGCAGTGGAACTTCAGCATTCAGCGTCAGCTCGGCCGGAATTGGTACGCGGAGGTCGGCTATGTGGGCACCAAAGGCTCTCGTCTGCGCTCAGACTATGATCCCAATCAGGCCAGACTGGCCACGCCGCAGAATCCGGTTATGCTTCCGTTCGCGTGCTCCGGAGGTCTTGGCTTCTGCCGTATTGTTGATTCCACGGTGGAAAACGCCTCTGCCAGAGCGCCCTTCCTCGGAATCGGGCCGGGATTATACGAGACCTTCGCCCCTAACTCCGACTCACATTACAACGCGCTGCAGGTCACGCTGGGGCACCGCTTCGGCCAAGGACTCTACCTCCAGAGTGCCTACACCTTCGCCAACTCAATTGATGATGTTTCCAATGCTTCGGTGGCATTTGTGGCTCGCATCAATGATCAGATCAATCCTCGCGCCTCTCGCGGTCTCTCCGACTTTGCCAAACGCCAGCGTTGGGTCACAAGCGCCGTATATCAATTCCCGTCTCTCAGCACGTCAAGCCGCCTTGTGAAGGGTGCTTTCGGGGGATGGCAAGCCAGCCCCGTGATCATCTTGCAATCGGGTTCGCCCTTTACCGTCTTCGATCCAGCCGGAGGAAGTGCTTACCAACTGGCCAGCCCGTCAGCTAGTGCGACCTTTACGCCAGGCTTCAGTTGCGGCAATGCCCTCAGCTCAGGCAGTAAGAGCGCGCGCTTAGCGAACTGGATAAATCGAGCAGCTTATCAGCCGGACCCGTTTGCCAGGCTTTCTACTGGTGGACTTAGCGACGCGACCCTTTATGGGAACACTTCGCGCAACTGCCTCATCGGACCATCACAAAAGAACGTGGACTTCAGCTTAGGCAAGATATTTAAGCTTACTGAGGGGCAAAATCTGCGGTTCCTGGCGGATTTCTTTAATATCCTTAACCATCCATCATTCGCGAATCCGGCTGCGCCGGCTGTGGGTCCCACTTCCGGCTCCGGTTCTGCTCCGATAACCTCAACCATCGGTACGCCGAGGCTGATCCAGTTTTCTGTGAAGTATTCGTTTTGAATGGCATCAGACGCGGCAAGCCGCGTCTGTAGGCAACCGGTCGAAGGCGGGCGAGAGTGACGCAGCTCCTCGACTTGTCGCCATTTGCGGTTATGGAAGAGGCATTCATGCACCTGAGGACCACTCTGATTTTATCTGCAGTCGTGGGGTCGGGAGCGGTTGCGGCGGCCCAGAACGTCGTGAAGTACCATGCGACCGTAAATGATGTGAAGTACATTTACGGAGTCGCCCCGCCGGTTGCCAGGCTGAAGCCTGGCGATGTTCTTGACACGAACACGGTCGATGCCTTCGGGAACGCGATTAAAAAGCCCGGAGACACCCTCAGCATGGTGAAGGGCGACAATCCTCTCACGGGTCCGTTTTACGTCGAAGGAGCCGCGCCCGGCGACACGCTTGCGGTGAAGATTCTGGATTTGCAAGTGGACGGTGACACGGGTGTCGGCGCGTTTGCACCCGGATTTGGCGCCCTTAATGAGACCAGCTACACACCTATGCTGCATGCGCCCCTTCCAGAAAAGATCTGGTTCTATCCGATCGACCACGCCGGTAACACCGCAACCTTCCAAGCGCTGGATTCGGAGTTTTCGGTAAAGATTCCTTTGCACCCGTTCTTCGGCTGCATTGGTGTGGCGCCGGCTAACGGTGAGGCGCGAAGCTCGATTGTTCCAGCAGAGTTCGGTGGCAACATGGATGCTCCCGAGGTCAGCGTAGGTAACACGCTCTATCTACCAGTGAATGTTGCGGGGGCCTTACTATACATGGGAGATGGCCACGCGGGCATGGGTGATGGGGAAGTGGCGGGAACGGCAATCGAGGTTCCTCTGCGTGCGCGCCTACAGGTAGACTTGATCAAGGGGCAGAGGATTAATTGGCCACGCTTTGAAAATGACCACGCGATCATGACCGTGGGCGCTTACCGGCCGCTGGACGACTCTCTGCGAATCGCGTTTACGGAGTTGGTGGGGTGGATCCACAACGACTACGGACTTTCAGAATTCGACGCGTACGAACTTCTATCAAAGGT
>JAFATF010000584.1 GCA_019244045.1 Acidobacteriota bacterium | reverse complement strand
TCGGCTCGGATCACAATCGCGTCACGGGCGCGGACAAGCTGCTCGCCTGGAGCAATCAGGGTACCGCTGAAAATGGGTTTTCCATCGGCGGTGATTGAAAGCCAAGAATTGGTTTCGGCTGTGACAAGAACGGTGAAGCTTCCGCCTGTTTCTGCTGAAGGCGCCAATCTCGCCTCCTCGGAGGCGACGGGTGTGATGCCAGGCGAGACCTCCTTGTCGGCGGGACTGGCATTCTCTGCCCCAGGTCGAGACCGCTCCAGGGGCGACGAGGATGCAACCGGTTTCGCACTTTGATCTTGCCCAGAAACGGGGGCTTGGCTTGCCGCCGCTTTTGTGGTTGGGGAGGTACGCCCGGAGCGCACGCCCCAAATGGAAAGGCCCACCGCGACGAGAAGGAGCAGCGTGGCCAGCGAGCCCCAGGGGAAGTCCCTGGTCAGGTGAGCCTGTCGTTGGCGCTCTTTATCCTTCTGCTCCGCCATGGCGCGAAGCTCCAGGTCTTCTGGTGGAGGAGTCGCAACGGGATTACTGGCGCCGACATAGCCGGCCACGGTCTGTTCCTCATCGAGCCCGAGGTAGCGAGCGTAGGCGCGCACGAATCCCTTATTAAAGATCCCGCCGGGAAGTTGGTCGAATTCATCTGCCTCGAGCGCGCGCAGCATGCGCACGCTGATCTTAGTAGACAACGAGACCTGGTCGAGGGTTATCTTCTTCTTCTCCCGCTCGCGCTTCAGGCCTTCACCGAACGATGCCACGCTTAGCTCCTGCAACGAGAGAGGCAGCCGGTCCGCCTCCTCCCCTATGATAGGCGAAGGCAATGGCGGCGGAGGCAAAAATTCGGCGGGGGGCGGCACCCTCGTAACCTGGTATGTCTTTGTCGGACGTGGCTCAATGGGTTCGCTACTTATTAAAGCTTTATTGCCCCTGGGGAGAAGCGCCGCCTATAATCAGCCCATTATTTTGCTTCCTGCGAGGTTGCGATGACTGAGGCCGCCAAGGCCGGCAAACGGCAAGTCCAAGAAGTCACGATCTTCCATGACGTGGCCAAGGCCCTGACCTCCTCGCTCGATCTAGATTCAATCCTGCAGACCATCATGGAAAAGATGGCGGAATACTTCCGCCCGGATACCTGGTCGCTGCTCATGGTCGACGAGCAGCGCAATGAGCTGTATTTTGCGATCGCCGTCGGCGATGCGGCTGACACGCTGAAGAACGCACGGTTGAAGGTCGGGGAAGGCATTGCCGGATGGGTAGCGAAACACGGGGAACGGCTCATCGTGCCCGATGTCAGGAGCGATCCCCGCTTCGCCAAGCGCATCGACGTGATGACCGAATGGGAAACCCGGTCCATTATCTGCGTGCCCCTACGATCCAAGCATCGTATTTTGGGGGTGATTCAACTGGTCAATGTTTATATGGACGGTTTCCGCGACGAGGAGATTTTCTTCCTGCAATCGTTGTGCGACTACGCCGCCATTGCCATCGAAAATGCGCGTGCCGTCGAGAAGATCCAGGAACTGACCATCACCGACGACGTTACCGGCCTCTACAATGCCCGACATCTCTATAAGACGCTAGAAACGGAGGTCTATCGCTCGGCGCGTTTTGCATATGAATTCACGGTTTTATTCATCGATCTGGACCACTTTAAGCAGGTGAACGACACCTATGGTCATCTGATTGGCAGCAAGTTACTGGCGGAAATCGGTTACCTTATTAAAGCGCAGCTGCGCTTGATCGACTATGCCTTCCGCTATGGCGGGGATGAATTCGTGATTCTGCTGCCGCAGACCAGCAAGGATGCCGCCCTGAACGTCGCCAAGCGCCTGCGCGATAACCTGCGCACCACTCCCTTTTGCAGTGAAGAGGGACTGAACCTTACGGTGAAAGCCAGTATCGGCCTGGCTACCTATCCCCATGATGCCAAAACCCCGCACGACATTATCCGCCAGGCGGATGAGATGATGTACCTGGTCAAAAACACGACGCGCGACAATATTGGCGTAGCCCAACGCGGCGTGATCGCCGCCGAGCAGTGAGCTTGGCGCCTAACGGCCTCCGCTCTGTTAGCCTGGCGACCTTCATGCCCGCGAGCAGGCACGCGTTAGCCACACCGTCCGTTTCCCGGGCCGGGGGCGCCTGACGATGCGCCCGATCTGACCGGACAATCAATTTATCGGCTTGGTCGCAAGCCAGTCGTTCGTTACGGCGGAAGGGCTCTTGGCCCCAAGAGCCTCTTCCAAGCGCCGGTCGAGCGGTGCTCAATTTTGTGCGCGCGCTGCGCGCCATGAATCACAGCCGACAGGGCATCCGGCGGAGACTAAGGTTTTTCGGGCTCTTCAGGCTTGTGTGCCTCCTGGTCGATGAGGCGCGGATCTGGCTTTTGGGCGCCGGCATTGCCTGGCGCGCCGGGGTTGACGCCGAAATCCCACACATAAAGATTCATACCCTGATCAGCAAGCATCTCGGCAATGGCGTACTCGCCCGAGCTAAGCGGCGCTGCGGAAGTCAGTCTGATCCAGCTGCCACCTGGCATCAGCTCGGAATGGGCGGGAATTAGGTTCTCTTGCTGCCTGACTTTCCCGACCATGGAGATCTTGATGTTACCGGCGATGCGCTTGTCGCCCCTGACCTCCATGCGTACTATGCGAAAACGCCCGGGATCGAAGGGCTTTTCAGCGGCTGCCGTCTTCTGCGGCTGGTCGGGCGAAATATCGCCGCCTTCATCGATACTGATATAGAACGTCGGCTGACCTGTGTGCGATTGGACTTTGGCGTGCGCGCCGGTTAGCTCGATATTCTGTTTTGTGCTGGCTATGGGGTTGACTGTGGCGCGCAGAATATTGCGTTTGGTGTTCTTGTTGATCTCCCCGCCCGTCTGCTGGATTTCGTCTAACTGCGGGTGACCTTCGAAGTTGTCGAGTAAGAGCACGCCCCCATCCTCGGGCAAGCGTAGACCAGGGACGATGATCGGACTTTTGGCTTCTTCCGCCTTGCGTTCCGCCTCGATTTCCTGGTCAATTTCAGCCGCCGCGGGCGAGCGCTGCCCGGCCAACAACTCAGCCTCGTATTTCTTAGTTGCATCCCAATCCACCAACGCCGTAGGCACGTCCTCCCATTCATTGCGTTCCGCGCTGAGATAGTGCACGCGATCGCCGTGGACTTCCCATTTCACCGCCGGCTGGTAAGAACCATCTTTTAGAATAAGACGCTTGGAAAGTTGCTGGGCAAAAAGCGCTGGACACAAGAGCAGGGTGGCAATTGCTGCCAACCAGAAGAATAGCCGTCTAAACCGATAACTCATCATGCGGCATGGCGGCTCGCCCGCACCAGGCTGGGTAGACCGGCGCCAGACCTTCCCGCCCATTTTCTTAGATGCACTTAAGCTAGCTTCGAAAACTCTCCTCGCAAGCCGAACTTCGCGAAGCGCTTTTGGCTTCCCCCCGTCTTGGCGCGGCAATCGAGTTTGAGGCGATCAGCGTACCAGGCTTCGCCCAATTCCCAACCTGCGGGCAGGAACACTGCGGCCGCGTGGGGTTTCCATCGCGCAAACCAGCGATTCACATGCTGTTCCGACCGGAACAGAAGCATTGTCCTTCAGGTAAACACCACATCTTTGTACCAGTCCCTGGCCGGAACTGCCACGTGAAGTACACCACGCCTCAACCGCAGCTTACCGCTTTGCCAGCGGATCGGCATCCGGTAATTACAGCAACCGCCGGCGGCATCAAGCGGGGCATTCTGACCTAACATGGCGGGAATGCCGAGGTTCAGGAGTGTGCGGATTGCAATCGGCGATAGGCAACCCAGATACACACTTGCTGTACCAGCAGCGCTTGGCGATGCGCGCCGGAAAATGCGGTGGGGACGGCGAAAAAGGCGCTGCCGCCAAAGCTCGCCGTCTGTCTGCCGCATGAAGGCATGGCTCGCGCACAGGCGCGCGAGGCTGGCTCGTACTTGGGGGATCGGGAGCGACAGTTCGAGCGCCATCTCCCGCACCCGGGGCACTCGTTGCCGGCGCAGAGTCTCCCGATAGACCACAAGCCAAGCCGTCGACCGAACGCCGGATGCGAGAATTTCCCCGCTTCTGCCACGAAATCTTCTCAGCCGGTATTGTGCAGACCTGCAGCGATGCCGTTGATGGTCGCGGCTATCGCGTAGTCGAGTGCGTCCTGGCAAGCCCCAGCACGTTTGCGCTGCACGAGATCGACCTGAATGAGGCTCATGGGATCGACATAGGGATTGCGCAAACGAACCGATCGATAGAGCACCGGATTGCTCTCCAACAGCTCCTTTTGTCCGGTTAAGCGCAGAATTTGGGCCTTGGTGCGCAAGAACTCTTCCTCCAAGGTTCCGAAGACACGTTGGCGAAGCGCCACATTGTCCACCATCTCGGCATAGAGTGCGGCGATGCTGAGATCGGCCTTGGCCATCGCGATCTCCACGTTGCGAATCATTTGGGAAAAGAGAGGAAAACCACACATCATCTCCTCAAGCAGGTGGCACCGTTCCGGCGCCGCCGAGCGAAACCGCTCGAGTGCATGACCTACGGCAAACCACGCGGGCACGGCGTGGCGAGACTGCATCCAGCCGAAGACCCAGGGTATGGCACGAAGATCTTCGAGGGTGCGGCTTGCCGCCCGGCGCACAGGACGCGAACCAATGCGCGCATGCTCGAGCTCATGGACCGGCGTGGCCTGCTCGAAGTACTCGATGATATCGGGGTTTTCCGCGATGTGTTGACGATAGAAGGCGAAAGCATCCCGGGACATGGCCTCCATGGCCGACTCCCATTGCGGATCGAAGCGCTGAGCGGAGGGATCGACCGGGAGCATGGCTTCGAGGCTGGCCGAGATCATCAACTCCAGGTTCCACTCGGCCAGCACCGGATCGGAGTATTTCCAATTGAGGACCTCGCCCTGCTCGGTAATACGAATCTGTCCGTCGAAATCGCCGGGCGGCTGCGCTAGGATAGCGCCATGGGTCGGGCCGCCACCTCGCCCCACGGTTCCTCCACGACCATGAAACAGCCGCAATTCGACGCCGCAGGCGCGAGCAACTCGGTAGAGTTGCTGTTGTGCTCGGTAGAGTTCCCAGGTGCTCGTCAGCATGCCACCATCTTGTTGGAGTCTGAGTAGCCGAGCATCACCTCGTGCGAGCGGCCCCAGGAATTGAGCAGCGGTTGGAACTCAGGCGCAGACCAGACTTGCTCCATAATCCGGGCGGCGCCGCTGAGCGCGTCAATGGTTTCAAACAGCGGAACCGGCATCAGTCCTGGGTCATTTGCACTTGCTTGAACCTGGACGCCTGAAATCGACGCCAGCCGTACCAGGGTGAAGATGTCTTGTTGCGACCGCGTGTTGCTGATCACGAAATAGCGAATCGCTTCCGCCGGGTAGGTCTTTTTGAGCCGAGCGATGGTGCGCAGCGTCTGCAGCAACTCCACGGTTGCCGCCGAGAGCGCCGCCGGCAGGCGACTTTCCGCCAGCGCCGACCCGAGCTCGTCGAGGGCATGGGCATGAACGGTTGCATGCTGGCGGATATCGAGCGTGTGTAGATGTAAGCCAAATGTGCGAACTTTTGTCAGCAGGGGATCGAGCCACCTCTCGGCCAGCCTGCGTCCGCCGTTTTCCGCCAAACTGTCGCGCACCAGCCCAAGATCCTGTTCGAGCTCAGGAGCCTCCCGATAGGCATGCACTTGCGAGGCATTCTCCCGGCTGTAGCGCAACCGTGCACTCACGTAGTCCAGAAAGCAACGATAGCTTTCCGCCTCGGACACGAGCTTCCAGCGGGAATACTGCTGGCCCAGCTTGGCCTGGTAATGGCGCAAGCGGTCGGTTAAGGCGAGAGAAACCGGAACTCTGCGCAACGAGACGCTGAGATGGCCGGCGAGCGTATCGATCTGGTCCAGGTAGTGATCGATGATGTGCTGCCGTGCCATTCGGAGCGCCTCTTCGGTGTTGCCGGCGAGCACGTACGGATTGCCGTCACGATCGCCGCCAATCCAGGAGCCGAAGCTCAATAGCTTGGGCAAGCGCCGAAGGCAGTGCGGAAGGCCATAGATGTCGGCTAATGACTCGTCCAGTTCCTCATAGAGCCGAGGTACAGTATCGAACAACACCATGGGGAAAAAATCGAGCCCCATGTAGATTTCGTTGCTCACGGTGGGCTTCTTGAGCCGAACTTCATCGGTCTGCCACAGAGCGGTAATCTCCGCCAGAATCTCCGTTTCCTGATCAAGAGCTTCGCTGTGCGCCAGCGGGACCTGATCGAGGCGCTCGAGGGCGACTGCAATACGGCGGCGTTTATACAATACGGTATGGCGGGCGACCTCGGTGGGATGCGCAGTGAAGACGGGGGTCACCGCTATTTTATCGAGTACGGCGCATATGTCTTGTTTCGATCTTCCTGCGGCTTGCAGACGCATCAGCGTTCCGCGAAAGGAGCCGGCGGCAGGTTTTTGATCGACGCGTAAGCGGGCAGCTCGGCGGCGGCGCTTGCGGTGATTGGTCTCAGCAAGGTTGGTCAGTTCGAAATAAATGGCGAAGGCCTTGGTGATCTTGTATACCTGATCGACGCTAAGTCGTGCGATCAGATGACGCGCCTCGAGCAAGAGCGCTGGTTCGGGGCGGGCCCCGGACTGAAGCTGTTCGCGATGCTGGATCAGCAAGCGGCGCAGCCGCTCCACCCTATCGAAGAACTCCTGTCCTTCCAGCTCGACCAGAACTCGACCCAGCAGCATCCCCAGGCAGCGGACATCGCGGCGGAGAGGCTGCTCTTTGGCAGCACTGGAACTATCGGCGGTCAATTCGGCGAGCCGGCTTTCGGGGTCATCGCCGCACCACAGGGGCCCCTCAGACATGAGGGTTATTCTAGCTTCCCCATCGCCGCGAGAAGGGTGTAGCCGTCAATGAAAAAATTTGTTTGCTATCGGGCGAGCGCAAGCTGGGCAAGCGCATGCCCGCTGGCCACCAGCAAGCGTCGGATTCGACCACAGCCGCCCGGCTTGGCTTCTGCCCGTTGGTTTCGAGAACCCTGTTCTGTATAATTGATTGTGCACTCCAGCCTGCACGATTCCAGAAGACAATTTAAAGCGAGGGCGCGATGTCGGCTAAGTACATTTTCGTGACGGGAGGCGTAGTGTCTTCACTGGGAAAGGGGTTGGCGGCGGCCTCGATCGGGTGCCTGCTGGAGAGCCGCAGCTTGAAAGTCAACCTCATGAAGTTTGACCCCTATTTAAATGTTGATCCCGGCACCATGTCGCCATTCCAGCATGGCGAGGTCTTTGTGACCGACGATGGCTCGGAAACCGACCTCGATCTTGGGCACTACGAGCGTTTTACCCATGCCCGGTTGAGCCGGGACAACAACTGGACAACGGGCCGTATTTACGAGCAGATCATCGCCAAGGAGCGGCGCGGCGATTACTTGGGTAAGACCGTGCAGGTGATCCCCCACGTAACCAACGAAATCAAGGCGGCCATGAAAAAAGTTGGACAGGACGTGGATGTTGCCATTGTCGAAATTGGGGGGACGGTGGGCGACATCGAGTCGCTGCCCTTCATGGAGGCCATCCGCCAGATGCGCCAGGAGGTGGGTCGCGAGAACACGCTGTTTGTGCACGTCACGCTCGTGCCCTTCATCGCTGCCGCCCAGGAGTTGAAGACCAAGCCGACTCAGCACTCAGTTAAAGAATTGCTCAGCATTGGAATTCAGCCTGATATTTTGCTTTGCCGTACCGATCGCTTTCTCTCGAAAGAGATTAAGTCGAAGATTGCGCTCTTTTGCAATGTGGAAGAGGAGGCCGTGATCACGGCGAAAGATGTCGCTTCTATTTACGAGGTGCCTCTGGTCTTTGCCCACGAGGGAGTCGACGCGCTTGCCCTGAGATACCTCCATCTGGCGGCAAAGGAGCGCGACTTGCAGCAGTGGGAGGAACTGGTTCGCCGGGTCTATAACCCAAAGGACGAGGTGAACATCGGCATCGTCGGCAAGTACGTCGAATATGAAGATTCCTACAAGTCGCTGAAGGAAGCCCTGGTCCACGGCGCCGTGGCGCACAACTTAAAGCTTCAGCTGAACTGGATTGAGGCCGAGGGACTCGAAGCTGACGAAGCCAGCCGCGAGGCGCAGCTTGAGGAGTATGACGGCATTCTAGTTCCTGGGGGATTTGGCAAACGCGGCATCGAAGGCATGCTTCAGGCCATCCGCTATGCACGCGAGAAAAACGTTCCCTTTTTTGGCATCTGTCTCGGTATGCAGACGGCATCGATTGAGTATGCGCGCAACGTCTGTGGCCTGGCGCAGGCCAACTCGAGCGAATTCGATCCCGCCACCCCGCACCGGGTCATTTACAAGCTGCGTGAATTGCGCGGCGTAGAAGAGCTGGGCGGGACCATGCGTTTGGGCGCTTGGACCTGCAAGATCGAGCCCGGAACTCTGGCCCACAGGGTTTATGGCCAGTTGGAGATCAGCGAACGCCACCGCCACCGCTACGAGTTCAATCGCGAATATGAAGGCGTTGTGACGGCAGGCGGGCTACGCATTTCCGGCGCAACCCCGGATGGCACCTACGTTGAGATGATAGAAATCAGCGAGCACCCGTTTTTCATCGGCTGCCAGTTTCACCCGGAATTCAAATCGAAGCCGCTCGAGCCGCACCCCTTGTTTCGTTCATTTATTGCTGCCTGCTACGAATACCGGCAGCAGCGTAAAGCCAGAAGGCACGCCGAAGAAGTGGAGATGTTTCTGCGCCCAGAGAAGCTTGCCAGGCGTTAAGAGTCGAAGCAGTACCGGAAGCAAACCCCATGAGGCAGGGCGTTTTCCTGTCGTTAGCTGGCGACCTGGGCAGTAAGAATTGTTGTCGTGGGTGAAGGCTTTCAACTCGGCAATGCGGTGATTGGCGGAGGGAACCTATTCCTTATCGCCGGCCCATGCGTCATCGAGAGTGAAGCGCATGCCATTCGCATGGCAGAGATCATCAAGGGCGTAACGCGCTCCCTTGGCTTCCCCTTTATCTTCAAGGCCTCTTACGATAAAGCCAACCGGACTTCGATCAAGAGCTATCGCGGCCCTGGATTGGGGGAGGGTATGCGAGTCCTCAAGAAGGTGAAACAAGAAGTTGGCGTGCCGGTGCTGACCGATGTCCACGAGACGGCGGACGTTCCCCGCGTCGCCGAAGTCGCCGATGTGTTGCAGGTTCCGGCATTCCTTTGCCGACAGACCGATCTGATCGTGGCTGCCGCTCGAGCCGGGCGCGCGGTCAACCTTAAGAAAGGACAATTCCTGGCGCCATGGGACATGTGCCACGCTGTCGAGAAATGCCGGGAGAGCGGAAATTGCCGGGTCTTCGTCACCGAGCGTGGCGCAAGCTTCGGCTATAACAATCTGGTTGTGGATATGCGTTCCCTTGCCATCATGCGCGAATTTGCTCCCGTGGTTTTTGACGCCACCCATTCCGTGCAGCTGCCATCAGCTTCTAGAGGGGAGCGCGACGGCACGGCGAGGAGCGGGGGACAGCCGGAATTCATCCCGGTGCTGGCGCGAGCCGCGGTTGCCGCCGGGGTCGACGGCATCTTCGTAGAGGTCCATGACAATCCCCGGCAGGCCAAGTCCGACGGCAGCAATGCTCTCGAGTCCACCAAGCTGCGCAGCCTACTCAAGGAACTGCTGGCTATCCAGAAAGGTATCCGAGACGCGGCCCGGGCGGTTTAGTTGCACCGCAATGATGCATCGCTTTCTGGGAATCTGATAGTATCCCGCCTTATCTGATGGGGCAGGAAAATAGCGTGCGGGTGATCGCTGTCGTTCTCGGTCTGGTGATCATCGCGACGGTGTTGCTGGACTCGTTCGAAACCGTCGTGCTCCCTCGGCGCGTTCAGCGCTCCTTTCGCCTGACCTCGTGGTTTTATCGCAATACCTGGACACCGTGGGCACGACTGGCTCGCCATTTCGGCTCGGTGCACCGGCGTGAAGCTTTCCTCAGCTACTTTGGGCCACTATCGCTCATCGTGTTGCTTATGTTTTGGGCGGCGGGCTTAATCCTGGGCTTTGCCTTGCTGCAGTACGGCGGAGGGGAACACGTTGCCCTGAATAACCAGCCAGTCACCTTCGGCGGCTTGCTGTATCACAGCGGCGAAACCTTTTTTACTCTCGGCTACGGTGACATCCTGCCCATGTCTGCCTGGGCGCGCTCGCTTGCCGTTATAGAAGCGGGGATGGGATTTGGCTTCCTGGCCATTGTCATCGGTTATTTGCCGGTGGTGTATTCCTCCTTCTCCGCCCGGGAACACGAAATCTCGTTGCTGGACTCGCGCGCCGGCTCGCCCCCCACGGCAACCGAACTGCTGAAGCGCCTAGGTTGCTGTCCCGATCAGTCGACTTTGGATCAAATATTTCGCGACTGGGAACGCTGGGCGGCGGAAGTGCTGGAAACCCATCTTTCCTATCCTGTGCTGAGTTTTTTCCGCTCTCAGCACAGCAATCAGTCCTGGCTGGGTGCGCTCACCTTAATGCTCGACGTTACCGCCTTGGTCATGGCCGGCATTGACGGAATCCACCGGGAGCAGGCTCAGCTCACCTTCGCCATGGCGCGACATGCCGCGGTTGATCTGGCGCAAGTCGTAAATGCCCGCTATGACCCCCACGCGAACGATCGCCTTCCCCCACCCGACCTTGCCCATTTGCAAAGCATCCTGGACGCTAGTGGGTTGCATTGTCAGAAGGGCGTAGAGGGAAGGGAACAGCTTCGTCATTTGCGCTCCCTCTATGAGCCTTACCTTGAGGGCCTCGGACGCAATTTACTGATCGAACTACCCGGATGGATTCGGCAAAGTGAGAAGAAAGACAACTGGCAAGCGGGTCCTTGGGATCGAGCCATCCAGGCCCGCAGCCTGGAACGAGTGCCCACGCGCTGCCGGCCTGATCATTTTTAACCCGTAACCTGTTGACCGACCTGGGTTCGGCTCTTCCATTCATTTGTTGCCCTCCGATTTGTTACCATCCTTTTTCCATGAACCGGGTAGGAGAAAACGTCGTGCGCATTGAGGCCGGAGCGCTACGAGCGCTAGCCGATCGCATCGCCGGACCGATGTCGCAGGCCTTCGACCGCGCGGTAAATCTGCTGTTTGCCTGCCGGGGGCGGGTGGTGGTCAGCGGAATGGGTAAGAGTGGCATTATTGCGCGCAAGATCGCAGCCACCCTGAGTTCCACCGGAACGCCGGCCATATTCCTGCACCCCGCCGAAGCCGTACATGGCGATTTAGGGATGGTGGTAGCGGGAGACGTTGTGATCGCGCTGTCATCGAGCGGTGAGACAGAAGAAATTCTGAGCCTGCTCGTAACTCTCAAGCGCCTACAGATAATGCTGATCAGCATGACCTGCGATCGGCTTTATGCGAAGGCAAACTACCAAGTTTCCACCCTGGCCACCGCAGCCGATGTGGCGCTCGACTGCTCGGTCGATAAAGAAGCATGCAATCTGGGACTGGCGCCGACGGCTTCGACCACGACCATGCTGGCCTTGGGGGACGCCTTGGCCGTAGCGCTTTCCGAGAAGCGCGGCTTCAAAGAAGAAGACTTCGCAAATCTGCATCCTGGCGGCAAATTGGGCAAACGTCTGGCGCGGGTCGAAAACCTCATGCATTCAGGCGCTGCCGTGCCGCGAGTCGCGCCTGAAACCCGCATGCCCGATGTTATTTACGAGATGTCGCGCAAGAAGCTGGGTGTGACAACCGTCACCGATGGCCACAAGCTGGTGGGAGTAATCAGCGACGGCGATCTGCGGCGTCTGCTCGAATCGCGAGGCAAAGACGTTCTCGACCTTACCGCGGCCGAATGCATGACGCGGAACCCCAAGACGATCGGCCGACAAGAATTCGCAACCTCCGCCCTGGCCATGCTGGAAGAAAAGAAGATTACGTCTTTGATTGTGGTCAACCGGCAGCTGGAAGTAGAAGGGATTGTTCACCTGCACGATTTGTGGGGAACGGAAATGGTCTGAACGAGTGTTCCCATTCAGCGCCTGGCGTCATAGCAATGGCGCAGCATCGCGGGAACGGCTCTGCCGGCGTCCCCACTAGGCGGGTGCCGCCGCTGCTAGGCAAGACCAGCTGCGCATATCGCGTGCTTTTACCTGCAGGGGGGTGCTGATATCAGCACGTCCAGTAGACTGACCCTGACCACTCTGACCCATGCATCGCTGGACCGATCTGTTCATTCCTACTCTGCGTCAGGCGCCGGCTGACGCCGACAGACCTAGCCACAGGCTTCTGGGGCGAGCCGGCTATGTCCGCCCTCTAGCCGCAGGAATTTACTCCTATCTGTTTCTGGGACAGCGCTCGATGAACAAGATTAGCCAAATCGTGCGTGAAGAAATGGACAACAGGAATTGTACCTGCCTGCTCTCAATCGGCGCGAACTTTGGCCGAAGACGGCGTGCTGGTCGGCCCTCGACGATCTTTTCCAGCTGGCGGATCGTAGTGGCGCGCGTCTGTGTCTCGCCATGACCGCCGAAGAAGTGGCCACCGAAATTGCGCGCAAGGAGTTGCGGAGCTACAAGCAGCTGCCGCAAGTCTGGTTTGAGATTCAAACCAAGTTCCGGGACGAGCAACGCTCCGGTGCCGGGCTGCTGCGCCTCCGCGAGTTCATGATGATGGACTCCCACTCTTTCGACGTGGATACGGCCGGGCTGGATCGTTCCTACCGAAGACACCATGACGCATACTGCCGAATCTTTAATCGCTGTGGGTTGAGATACGGGGTGGTGGAAGCGCACCCTGGCGAGCGCGGCGGCTCAGCAGCACATCAGTTCGTGGTGTTAACCAGCGCAGCGGAAGATTTGATCGCCAGGTGCCAAGCATGCGGCTATGCTGCCAACCTCGAAACAGCCAGATCCAATATCGGTCCGACCGAGGACCTTTCCCCCGAGGAGGACGGGGAGCCACTCCTCGTCCACACGCCAGGTGTAAAGACAATTATGGACTTGGCGACATTCCTGAATGTCTCGCCCAAGAACCTGATGAAGACAGTTGCCTACGTCGCGCAGGAAAAAGCTTCACAATCAACTGCATCGGGCCAGACGCCGGTGATTGCTTTTATCCGCGGGGACCAACAACTGAATGAGGCCAAGCTATCGGCAGCGATTGGTGGCAGGCCGCTACGTCCTATGGAGCCGGAAGAGATCTTAGAGGTATTCGGCGCGCCGGCTGGATTTCTGGGGCCGATGGGCTTAAACATCGCCGCAACTGACGCCGGCGCGTTCGGTTCGGGCGTGATCGTTCTGGTGGATCGGGCGCTCGAAGGAAGAACGAATCTGATCTGCGGCGCAAACCGAGAAGATTACCATGTGAGGAACATCACGCCGGGAAAAAGCTTCCAGCCGACCACATATGCCGATCTCCGTGCGGTTGGTGCGGGTGAGGAATGTCAAAGGTGCGGCCACAGGCTACAGCTAGAGAATGCGTTTCCGATCGGAAAGATCTTGAAGCACGGCACGCGGTGCTCGGAGGCGACGGGGGTTCAAGTTTTAGGTCGAGAGGGCAAAGAGCTTGTCCCCCGCATGGGTACCTATACCCTGCGCATGGAGCGCCTCTTGGCTGCTGCTGTCGAGCAAAATCACGACGAGGACGGCTTCTGGCTTTGTTCCGAAATAGCTCCCTTCGGGGTAATCGTCACCCCGATCAGTGTGCGTGACGAGGTGGCCATGGCCACCGCCATTCGTTTGGGTGACGAACTCGAGGCCGCGGGACTCGACGTCATTTTGGACGACAGAGATGAGCGTCCGGGTGTGAAATTTAAAGATGCCGACCTGGTGGGTATACCCTATCGTGTCACCGTGGGAAAGAAGGTTACTGAAGGCACTATTGAAGTCGTGGATCGCTCGACACGGGAAACTCGCGATGCTAGGATCACCGCAATCGGAGAGTACATGCGAGAACTGCTGCGGCCCGGGCGATCAGGTTGAGTTGCGCGCCGGAGCGGTGAAGGTACCATGGCCATTGTTAAGCTGCTGCTGGGAATCGGGGTGATTGTCGCGATGATCATCGTCGGCGTCCAGGTACTCCCGCCATACATGAACAACTATCAGTTTCAGGACGCCCTCAACAATCAGGCGCTCGCAGCCACCTACAGTAATAAGTCCGAAGACGAAATCCGCGATATGGCCTACAAGGCAGCTAAGGAAATGGATATTCCCGTCAAACCCGAGCAGATCAAGGTCACTCGCGCGGGCGGCATGGGTACTGGAACTTTAGCTATCGAGGCAAACTACACTGTCCATGTTGACTTGCCTGGTTACCCTCTGGACCTTAACTTTCATGCAGCCAGCAAGAACAAAGGTATCTACTGAGCGCCGACGAGTGATTTAGAATGAGTTTGGAGCCAGGC
This sequence comes from Acidobacteriota bacterium, assembly GCA_019244045.1. Taxonomy (GTDB): domain Bacteria; phylum Acidobacteriota; class Terriglobia; order Terriglobales; family Acidobacteriaceae; genus Gp1-AA122. The sequence goes on along the minus strand of JAFATF010000584.1, from coordinate 18,862 downwards.
GGCCGAATGGGCGCTCGCGCAGTTACAAAACAGGTGAGAGTTGGCATGCTCATCTGAGAAAACCCTTAGGTGTATCCCTTCGTCTGAACGATAGAGACTCCGTTCAAACCTGTGGCCATTCGACTCAGGATTCCGAGAGGGCAGAATGCTCCGAGCCGCGGCGGCGGGTTCGAGCCACCGGATCCCATCGTGCGCGCCGCATTATTGGCCTTCATTACGCTGTCCCTCTTGGTGTTTGGGTTCTTCTCCTACTTTTACGTCAAGTACGACCGTATCATCGAGAAGCGGTTCCGAGGTCCGGTTTTCAGCACCTCGGCGCTTATCTATGCCGAGCCGAAGACAGTAAAGCTTGGCGAGAAATTCACCGCCAAACAGATCGCCGCCTGGCTGCGCCAGGCCGGATACTCGAGCGAGAGATCGGAATCTGCTTTGGGCAGCTATCGTCTCGAAAAGGACGAAATCGAGATTACACCTGGGCCCGAGTCGTATCACAGCCCGGATTCGGCAACTATTCAGTTCAGCAAGGGCACAGTTGACAGCATTACGGGGAAATCCGGCGAGCTCGGGGCCTATGAACTCGAGCCGGAGCTGGTGACTTCCTTGTTTGACGCCGAACAGAGATCGAAACGGCAACTAGTCAAATATAAAGACATTCCCAAAGTCATGGTGGACGCGGTTATCTCGATTGAGGACCGCCGTTTTTTTCAGCACAGGGGAGTGAATTTCGTTAGGCTGGCCGAAGCCACCTGGGTGGATCTGACCCACCAGAAACATGAGCAGGGCGGATCGACGATCACCATGCAGCTGTCGCGTGCCTTTTTTCTGACTCCCCAGAAGACGGTAAAGCGCAAGCTGATCGAGATGCTGATCGCGATCGAGTTGGAGCGCAAGTTCACTAAGGAACAGATTTTCGAGTTTTACGCCAACCGCGTCGATTTGGGCCAGCGGGGCTCGTTTACTATCAGCGGACTTGGCGAAGCGGCTCGCGCCTACTTCAACAAGGATCTCAAAGACGTTACTCTGCCGGAAGCGGCATTGCTGGCAGGATTGATCCAGGCTCCGAGCTATCTGTCGCCCTACCGTCATCCGGAAAGGTCCCTAGACCGCCGCAACATCGTGCTCGACAGCATGGTGGAAACGCATGCCATCACGGGAGAGCAGGCAACAAAGGCTAAGGCGACTGCCTTGAAGCTGGCAGCTCCCAATGTAGAAGCGAGCGACGCTCCCTACTTTGTGGATCTGTTGCGCGACACTCTGGCCAGCAAATTCAGCGAGCGTGAGTTGAACGAGCAGTCGTACCGCATTTACACCACGCTCGATCCCGATCTACAACAGGCGGCGGCGCAGTCGGTCGAGAGCGGGATCAAGCTGGTGGATGAGGAGGTCAAGAAGCTAAGAACGCGTCGCCATAAGATCGGTACCGGTAAAAAGGCGAAATACGAGACTGAAATCCGACCTGGGCCGGATGCGCAGGTCGCCTTGGTGGCCATCGACCCCCACAGCGGACGAGTGTTGGCGCTCGTGGGAGGACGCAACTACGGGTGGAGCCAGCTGAACCATGCGATCGCCAAAAGACCTACGGGCTCGATCTTTAAGCCATTCGTGTATGCGGCGGCCATGAACACGGCGCTTAATCCAGTAACCACTGCCGACGGGCAGGCCGCGGTGTTCACTCCCGCCTCGACGGTGGAGGATCAGCCCACAACCTTCGCCTATGGCGATCAGATTTATGAGCCTCGCAATTACAAAGAGGAGTACCACGGCGAAGTGACCGCGCGCTATGCGCTGGCCATGTCGCTCAACAACGCCACTGTCAAGCTGGCGGAAGAAGTGGGATACGACAAGGTTGCTGAGTTGGCAAAGGCTGCGGGAATAACCTCAGTCAGGCCGACACCGGCAATGGCCCTGGGTGCCTACGAGGCCACGCCGCTCGATATGGCGGCCGCCTACACGGTTTTTGCTAATAATGGCCTGCGCCTTTCGCCCCTTCTGGTGAACTCGCTTCGCAATGCCAACGGGGATGTCGTCGAGAATTTTACGACCGATCAGAAACAGGTTCTCGATCCCCGAGTTGCCTACGTTATGACCGACATGATGGAAGGGGTGATGAACAATGGCCTCGCCGTTTCCGCGGTTCGGGGCCGCGGATTCGTGGCGCCAGCGGCCGGCAAGACCGGCACCTCGCATGACGGCTGGTTCGCCGGCTACAGCAGCAACCTGCTGGCCATCGTGTGGGTGGGATTTGACGATTACAGCGACTTGCGATTGAGCGGCGCGCAAACGGCAGCCCCCATCTGGACCGAGTTTATGAAGAAAGCGATCAAACTGCCGCAGTATTCCGACATGAAAGCTTTTTCGCAACCAACAGGAGTGGTTGACGTGCAGCTCGATAAATCGACCAACCGGCTGGCCACTCCCGCCTGCCCGGAGACTTATACTGCGGCGTTCGTGGCTGGCACCGAACCGCATGATACCTGTGACCAGGCGAATGGCGTAAAAGGATTCTTCTCTCGAATCTTCGGCTTTGGCGGCGACAAACCCATGCCGCCGGCCCCGTTTCAGGCGGGTGCTGCGGGGGCAGAGGCCAACAATCCCCGGGAAAAGAAAAAAGGAATATTCGGCAAGATTGCGGGTATCTTTAAAGAGGACAAGTCTCCTAAGTCGTCCAACCAGCCGAGCAGCCAGACTGACGGCCCAACGCACTAGCGGGAGTCGCCCGCCTTGCCGCCCTGGCTATGGAGGTGACGCTCATGCGACACGCCATGGTAAGTCTGCTCGGGCTTATCCTTCCCCTCGGTTTGTTGCAGTCCCCGGCCAGCGCGCAGTCACGTCAGGATCAGGTGCAGATCGCTCCCCCAATGCGCACCATCGGGCCACCTCCAGCCGACGCTACGGCAGAGCAGCTGGAGACAACGGCTGACGAACTGCGCGCCCGGAAGGCTTATCTGGAATCAATGGATTACTTTCGTGTCGCACTATTGAAACAGCCGAGTCCTCAGATCTACAACAAAATGGGCATCGTGGAGCTGCAGACCTACCACCTCGGAGATGCCAAGCGCGACTTTGAACGGGCGATCAAACTCGACGGGAGTCAAGCCGACGCGCTTAATAATCTGGGGGTCGTTTATTACGAGACGAAAAAATACGGCAAGGCAATCAAGTATTACAACAAAGCGATCGCCATCCGCCCTGACATGGCGTCTTATTACAGCAACTTGGGGGCGGCATTGTTCTCGAAAAAAGACTACGAGAAAGCCACCGCTTCTTATGCCCGGGCACTTGAACTTGATCCCGCCATTTTCGAACGAACGTCGAGAACGGGGGTCGCGGCGCAACTGCCCTCACCTCAGGACCGGGCCCGATACGAATATGTAATGGCCAGGCTTTACGCGAAGATGGGGCGGACGGATGATTCTTTGCAGTGTCTGCGCAAGGCGATGGAGCAGGGCTACAAAGACATCAATATGGTTTACAAAGATGCCGAGTTCTCGGTCTTGCGGAAAGACCCGCGATTTGCCGAGCTGATGGCCACAAAGCCGCCCGCCATTCCGGAGTAGCAGCGTATGGCCGTAATAGCCTTTGCCCGGCAAGACCAACAAAATTTCGGGCAACCACGACTTTTTTGCTGTCTAGGGGTTAAATCCGGTAACTACTCCTGAAAGCACAGGGTGAGTAAGGAGAAACGATACCCCCCGGTTGCCGACCCGAGCACGCCCCAAGCAAGGCAATGCGGGGGGTATTTTCGCACCTTACCTTCGGCGGCGCGGCAAGATCTTCCCTCCGGGGTCACGGGGGACTGGTGCTCTTGTTCGGGCTTCGCTCAGAGATGTAGGCTTCCATCACCCGTTCCCACTGGCCCTGCGCCTTCAGGATATATTCAACTGCGTCGCGCAGCGCACCATCGCCCCCGGTGTGTTGGGTAATGAAGTGGGCTTCATGTTTGACCTCTTCCCGGCCGTTCGGCACGGCAATGGCTAGACCACAATTGCGCATCACTGGCAGGTCAATGACATCATCGCCGACATATGCGGCTTGCTCGGGTCGCAACTGTTCCTTGTTGAGGATTTCTTCAAAAGCGGTGAGCTTGTCCTGAATACCTTGGTAGACATGATCGAGCCGTAAATCACGCGCCCTAAGCGCCACGGTTTCTGAAATTCTCTTGGTGATCAGCCCCATCTTGATATCCGCCAGTCGCCCCAGAGAGATGGCGGTTCCATCGTGGGCATTAAAGCCCTTGCCCTCGATATACTCCCTGCTGGCCAAGCCAAAGCCGCCTCTTCCGCGCTCACCGGCCGCATGCTCCAGGGTGGTTTGCTCGGTCGCGGCAGGAGCGGGGAAGATCCAGATTTTGCCGTCCGTAAGTACGCCGTCGACATCGAACAGGAGAAGCTTGATTTTTTGTGCGCGCTCTTTGGCCATGGCGAATTCTAGCACTCACGCTTGCCGGGCGCGGCCCGGGTCATGGGCGAACAATTTGCGAAACACAGAAATCTGAGTAGAATGATATGTATGTCCTCCCTGCCGCCGCCGGAAATCCCGCCCGCGCTCGCCTGGGCTCACTCGCTTGTGCAGGAGTGGTTTGTACGCCGTTTTAAAACCCCAACTGAACCCCAGGAGCAGGGTTGGCCGCATATTCTGGCCGGCCGCAGCACCTTGATTTCGGCTCCTACGGGCTCGGGTAAGACGCTGGCCGCTTTTCTAGGTGCGATTGACCGGCTAATTCACAAAGCCCTTGCCGGCGAGCTCCAGGATCGAACCGAGGTTCTCTACGTCTCGCCCCTGAAGGCGCTCGGTAATGACATTCAGAAAAATTTGGAAGTGCCTCTGGGGGAGATCTTCGAGCTGGCCGGCGCACGTGGGCTGCTCATGCCTCCCATTCGCACCGCGGTTCGCACCGGCGACACGCTTATGCACGAGCGCCGGGCCATGCTCAGGCAGCCACCGCACATTCTGGTTACGACACCCGAGTCGCTCTATATTCTGCTGACCGCGGAGAAGAGCCGGGCGATTCTGCGCGACGTTGAAACCGTAATTGTGGACGAAATTCACGCCGTGGCCGACGACAAGCGCGGCGCGCACCTTTCGCTTTCGCTCGAGCGATTGGAAGCGCTCACCCATCGACCACCGGTGCGCATCGGGCTTTCGGCTACACAGAAACCCATTGAGGAAGTTGCGCACTTTCTGAGCGGAGCGGGACGCCCGGATCCGGTCATCATCAACATCGGTCACAAGCGCCAGCTCGATCTGGGGATTGAAATTCCTTCGAGCGAGCTTGGCCCGGTCGCCAGCAACGAGATGTGGGACGAAATTTACGACCGCATTTCGGAACTGGTGCGGCAACATCGCTCAACCTTGGTGTTCGTTAACACCCGCCGATTGGCTGAACGGGTGGCGCATCATTTGGGTGAACGACTGGGTGAAGAAGCGGTAGCCGCACATCACGGCAGCCTTGCGCGGAAGTTGCGGCTGGCCGCGGAAAAGAAGCTGAAAAACGGCGAAATCCAAGTGCTGGTTGCAACCGCCTCGCTCGAATTGGGTATCGATATCGGAACTGTCGATCTGGTTTGCCAGATCGGTTCCACACGGGTGATTTCCGTGGCTTTGCAGCGGGTGGGCCGCTCCGGTCACTGGCGAGGCGCGATACCCAAAGGCCGAATCTTCGCCATGACACGGGATGAGCTGGTCGAAACCGCCGCCCTGGTGCGCAGTATCCGCCGCGGCGAGCTGGATCGCTTGCTGATTCCCGAATCGCCTCTGGACGTGCTTTCTCAGCAAATCGTTGCCCTTTGCGCATCTGACGAGGAGGGCTGGCGTGCTGAGGATCTTTTCCGCCTGGTGGAGCGTGCTTACCCGTATCGCGGGCTTTCACGTGAACTCTTTGACCAGTTGATTCACATGCTGTCGGATGGGATTTCCGCCCGGCGGGGTCGCTATGGCGCCTATCTGCATTTTGACCAGGTCAATGGCCGGGTTCGCGCCCGCCGCGGCGCCCGCCTGGCGGCGATCACCAGTGGCGGCGCCATCCCGGAAACGGCACTTTACACGGTTGTCGCTGAGCCCGAAGGCATGGTGGTGGGCACTCTGGATGAGGATTTCGCGGTCGAGAGTCTGGCGGGCGACGTCGTGCTGTTGGGAAACACATCCTGGCGCATCCGCCGCGTCGAGGGTCGCAGCGGTCGCGTGATCGTCGAGGATGCTCACGGCGCGCCGCCCGGAGTTCCTTTCTGGCTGGGCGAAGCGCCTGCCCGCACGCATGAACTTTCCTCTCAGGTGGCGCAACTGCGCAAGGAGATTAGCGATCGCCTGCCGCATATCTCCCCGGTCGGCATTTCGCCCACTCAGCCCTTAGTGGCCGAGACGATTGCCTGGTTGAAGCAGGAATGCGGGCTGGACGACGGGGCGGCCGAACAGATCGTCGAGTACGTCGTTGCGGGCCGGGCGGTGCTCGGTGGCGTGCCCACCCAGGAACTGGTGATTGCCGAGCGCTTTTTCGACGAGGGCGGCGGAATGCAGCTTGTCATCCACGCCCCTTTCGGGGGGCGCATCAACAAAGCATGGGGATTGGCGCTGCGCAAGCGATTTTGTCGCAGCTTCAATTTCGAATTGCAAGCGGCCGCCACCGACAACGGCCTGGAGATCGCCTTGGCTGAGCAGCACAGCTTTCCTTTGTCCGAAGTATTTCACTTTCTGCAGGCGGAGACCGTGCAGCCGGTTCTCGAACAGGCCGCTTTGGCATCGCCGATTTTTACCACCCGCTGGCGCTGGGATACGGCGCGCAGCCTCGCGCTCTTGCGCTTCCAAGGGGGACGAAAGGTCCCCCCGCAAATTCAGCGCATGCGCTCGGACGACCTACTGGCTTCGGTCTTCCCCGACGTGGCCGCCTGCCAGGAGAACATTGCGGGGGACATCCGGATTCCCAACCATCCGCTGGTGATCGAAGTCATGAAGGACGTGCTCACGGAAGCCATGGACCTTGAAGGCTTCAAAGACGTTCTTACCAAAATTTCTGATGGCCGCATTCGCACCCTGGCCGTCGACACTCCGGTCCCGTCGCCATTTTGTCACGAAATCCTGAACGCCAATCCCTACGCCTATCTCGATGACGCGCCCCTCGAGGAGAGGCGCGCGCGCGCCGTGCAGATGAGGCGCATCCTGCCTGAATCGGTGCTGCAAGAGGTTGGCAAGCTTGACGCTGCGGCCATGGCCCAGGTCCGTGACGAAGCCTGGCCTGATATCCGCGACGCCGACGAGCTACACGATGTGCTCGTCAGCCTGGTTGCCTTTCCCGAAGGCTGCCACATCCGATCGGGTACGGCTTCTCCCGCGATCTGGCAAGCACATTTTGAAGCTCTTCTTCGTAGCCGACGAGCTGCTGTTGGGCACGTCATGGCCGGCATTGCGCCTTGCCCCTCCGACAGCCTAGGAAACTCACAGGGCGCAGATCGCTACTGGGTGGCGGCGGAACGAGCCAAAACTTTCGCCGCCTTATTTCCCGGCGCATACTTCGAACCGGCACCTGCCGACATCGAGCGCTCCGTGCCTTGCCACGCTGATGCTCTGCTCACCGCCCTGGCGGGTTGGATGAGGCATCTTGGGCCAATCACCGCGCACCAGCTCGGCGCGACCTTGCACCTACCTACGTCGGAAATCGATGAAGCCTTGCTTCGTCTCGAATCAACGGGCAGCATTCTGCGCGGTAAGTTTACCGACGCTGCCAATTCCCAAATCGAATGGTGCGAGCGCCGTCTGCTCGCGCGCATCCACCGCTTAACCCTCGGAACCTTGCGCAAGCAAGTCGAGCCGGTGACGGCCGCCCAGTTCATGCGCTGGCTCTTGCGTTGGCAGCATGTTGCCCCCGGGACTGGAGTCTTGGGAGAACGAGGCACGCTCGAAATCCTACGCCAAATGCAGGGTTTTGAAGTACCCGCCAATGCCTGGGAGGGGCAGATTCTGGCGCGGCGAATTTCCGACTACGAGGGCAAAATTCTCGATCAGCTTTGCCTGACCGGAGCCGTCGGCTGGGGCAGACTCTCGCCACATCCCGCTACACTCGAAGAGACGGCACAGGGCAAGCGGCGGGTCATTCCCACCAGTGTCGCTCCCATTACTTTTTTCGTGCGCGATGAGGCCGACTGGATGGGCCCTCGCCATCCGGGAGCCGAATTGCCCACCGAAGCTCGAGGCCTGAGCGAGGGAGCCCGGCAGGTGCTCGATTTTCTGCGCCACCGAGGAGCCTCGTTCTTCGCCGACATCGTGCGCGGCACCGAGAAGTTGAAGGCGGAGGTTGAGACTGCTCTTTGGGAGCTGGTCGCGGCCGGCCTGGTAACTGCCGATGGCTTTGATAATCTGCGCTCGCTCATTGATCCTAAGCGGCGCGCCGGACAAGGCCACGGACGGATGGCGAGGCCGCGGCACAGCGCCGGCCGCTGGTCGCTTCTTTATGCCGATGCCCCGGCGGATCGGACGAAATCGATCGAGGCCACTTGCTGGATGTTGCTGAAACGCTATGGTGTGGTTTTTCGCGATCTTTTGGCGCGCGAGACGATTCTGCCGAAGTGGAGGGAATTGCAGATCGGCTTCCGGCGCTTGGAAGAGCGGGGCGTAATTCGGGGCGGGCGATTTGTGGACGGATTTGCTGGTGAGCAGTTCGCCTTGCCCATTGCGGTCGATTCCCTGCGTGCCGTCAAGAAGCTTCCTCCCGAGGAGAAATCGATAACCCTGGCGGCCGCTGATCCTCTTAACTTAATCGGTATTCTGTTGCCCGGCGAGCGGGTGCCGGCCATTTCTGGCAGATTCGTTACCCTGCGCGATGGAGTGGCGGTGCCCAGCGAGCATTCATTTCGAGCGGCGGGCGACTAGGCAGCGCTCAATTTTTCCCAGAGAGGACCTGGGCAAGAAAATACAATTTCTCCTGCCGGTAAAACAGCAGCTTGGCCGTGTTAGGCTCGGAACGGATTTCCTGGACCAAAGCAGCGGGATAGGCGCAACCGTTCCTCTTGAGCGCGAGCATGCCGGGAATCTCCGTCTGGGTGAGGTCGTAAGCCCCGGCGGGCAATAACATTTCTCCTACCACAAAATCGAAAGGTACATGGGCCATGGCGGCTTCCAGATGTGGGCTCGTTTCCCCGCCCGCCCGCGAAAGCGGCACAAGAGCGAAACAACTGTTGAATTCACTTTCGGAGATGGGAGTCATGGAAACCTCTCTGGACAAAAGCCGGCGGGAACACTCGACGAGGGGTTCCTCGAATCCCCGCCGGCTACTGCCCGACCCGATATCCAAAAAGCGCTTCCCCACGCCTTTGGCGGGCCAGTTTCGTAAGAACTTTAGAACTTTGTGCAGGTCGTATCTCGGCACCGCGAAAAAGCCGTCAGGGAAACCGAGGAACCTCGTCGGTCCCCTGAACGGCGAGAACTCGGCGTAACTGCCACAAAGCGCCTCCCCCAAAGGTCGCCTGCCGGGTTCCAAAAAAATCGCGATTCGATCGCGGGCGTGTCTACCGATTCGCGCTTCCCGTCATCCGAGAAACTCATTTACCGCTCTCTGCTGCCAACTGCAGAAGCACGCCTCAGGCCAAGACTTGCAAGGACAGGGCGGAAGTACGTAATCTACAGAAATTGCGGTACTTAGGTTCGAGCTGGTGGAACCCGAAATAGCGAAGAGAACTAGAATTGGCTATCCGATCGGATTGGAGGCGAAACCGGCAGGATAGAATTAAGGGCGCGATCACTCATCCGAGTGCGCGTTCACAATCAGCTGTGTTAAGAACGTAGGCTGCATGCAAGGCGAAAGCAACCCGCGGTTGGTATTCATTGGCGGCCCGGTTCGCGAGTCCACCTTCGCGCTGCCCGGGGGAGAGATGCCGGTAGGCCGAGATGCTTCGAACCTGTTGAGCATCGCCGATCCCTCGGTATCCCGTCGCCACTGCGTGCTCATCCGCGACGAACATGGCTTCATGATTCGCGACCTCAACAGCCGCAATGGAACCCTGGTGAATGGAACCCCCATACGAGAACATTATCTCGCCCATGGTGACCAGATCACGATTGGCGACTCCATTTGTCTTTTCCTGCTCGCTGAGGGCGAGGAAACGCCCACCCTCAACGCCCCTGTCGAGTTCGAGGAAAGTTCTTCCGCCTTTCGCACCATCAGCTTGCGACCGGCTGATGTTTTGTACCTTCAGCCCGACAAGATTTTGCGCGATCTACCGGCCACGTCGCGGCTGGCGAGAAATCTGAGCGCGCTGTTAAAAATCAGCCGGGTAGTGCACTCGATCCGCGATCTCGATGCTCTACAGGCGGAAATTCTAGGTTTGACCTTCGAGGTAGCGCCCGCCGAACGCGGCGCGATTCTTCTCGACGGCCACAATGCGGGTCATTTCAGCTCGATCTTTGTGCGGAACCGCAACGCAGATGATCATCGCGCCGTGCGCGTCAGCCGCACCATCGCCTCCCAGGTGGTCGAGCAGGGCCTTGCCATTCTTGGCAGTAATATAGTTTCAAGTAGCTCGTTCCGCGGTGTGGAAAGCCTAATTGCCTCGCAGGTTCACTCCCTCCTTTGTATTCCTCTCATCGTATTCGAAAAGGTCATTGGCTGCATTTATCTGGATTCGACCAATCCCGCGGCCCGATTTGAGCACGAGCATCTGGAGCTGGTAACGGCGATTGCGGGCATCTCGGCGGTTGCACTGGACAATGCACGCCAGCTGGACTGGCTGCTACAGGAAAACCAGCGGCTCCATTCCGAGATCAATCTCGATCACAACATGGTGGGCGAAAGCGAGCGCATGAAGGACATTTATCGTTTTCTAAGCCGCGTAGCTCCCACCGATTCTACGATCTTGATCGAAGGCGAGAGCGGAACCGGGAAGGAGTTGGCGGCACGCGCTATTCATCGCAATAGCCCGCGTGGCGATAAGCCCTTCGTGGCCATCAATTGCGCTGCCCTGACCGAAACCCTGCTGGAAAGCGAACTATTCGGTCACGAGAAGGGATCCTTTACCGGGGCCATTGCGCAGAAGAAGGGGAAGCTGGAAATCGCCAACGGGGGCGTGGTGTTTCTGGACGAAATTGGGGAATTGGCGCCGGTTTTGCAATCCAAGCTGTTGCGTGTGATCCAGGAGCGCGAGTTCGAGCGCGTAGGGGGCACGCGTTCGATTCCCGTGGACATTCGCCTGATTGCCGCCACCAACAAGAACCTAGGGGATGCGGTAAAAGCTGGTGGCTTTCGCGGCGATTTGTATTACCGGCTGAATGTAGTATCAGTCACAATGCCAGCGCTGCGCCAGCGCAAAGAAGATATCCCGCTGCTGGCTAGCTATTTTAGCAAGAAGCATGCTTTGCGCTGCAAGGTCAAGCCCAAGCGCCTATCCGAGGATGCCCGCATTTGCCTCATGACCTATGATTGGCCGGGAAACGTTCGGGAATTGGAGAATGCCGTTGAGCGCGCGCTCGTGCTCGGAGCGGCGGAGCTGATCCTGCCCGAAGACTTGCCGGAATCGGTGCTGGAACGCGCCACTCCGGTGGGAGGGGTGGGAGCCAAGTACCACGCGGCAGTCAAGGAACTAAAAAAGCAGCTCATCTTATCGGCTCTCGAGCAAGCTAGCGGAAGCTTTACTGATGCCGCGAAAGTGCTAGGCCTGCATCCGAATTATTTGCATCGCTTGATTCGCAACCTGGATTTGCGGGCGGAAGTTAAGGTCGCCGGGAAAAAGGCGGGCTGAGGGGTCCTAGCGCTTCCGACCAGCTCAACGTACAGACTCGCCGGTAAAGGTAGGAGGCGTGGCTTTCGTTCGCCAGGTATTTGAGGGCGGGGATCAACTGATCGCGATGATTTCTATGAACGCTTTGGGGGCGCGTTTCCCCTGGCTTTCGACAACTCTTCCCCTTCTCCGCACCTACCGTCGGTGGCCGGCAAGCGTGCTGCAGTTTCTGTGCCAAGCACCCGAACTCAATGATCTCGAAGTGGAAGCAGCCTTGACAACAGAGGACCAGCGATGGCCGCGGGGAATTCCTATCGCAGGCAGAAAGAATTGATCGGCAGAGGGGAAAACATCTATTTATCCAAGCCGTAAAAAGACAGAAGTTGTTTTATATCACGGCGATAAATGATCGAAAGTGCATACAGGCGAAAAATGGAAGGAACTTCGTTCTTGGTTTCAATCATGGAGAGTCGACCAGGCGAAAGAACCAGACGGCCGTTGCGATGACGAGCTGCCAGACGTAAACTGGCCTTGTGCACATCGCGGAGAGTCATTCCCATTTCTTCCCGGACAGAACGCAGCTTTCGACCCCATCGAGCCATGGCGACCAACTCTTCCCAGCATAGACCAAGTTAACGCTCCTCGGGCCAGAAGAATTTGCAGCTCTCACTGTAGCAAGCGAGAGCAGCGAAGCAAGCGATTCATGACCCTCGCAGACCTGTAAACCGCGAAGGGGCACACCCTCGGTTTCGGATCGCGGCTCGCGGCCAAAAACTACGATGGACTTTCCTTTGATTCTAAAGGGCTTTGTAATCAGGACCATGATCTTTGATGGCGAACTCGGCCGCAGTTCCAAATAAAGGGTAGGCACTGTTGCGGCTGTCTTCAGGGCAAGCGCCGCCCGGGTGAGTAGGTAAGCCGCTGAAGAGCTGACGCGGACGATGTACGCTCTCGCGAGAGCGCCGTCAGGAGCTCGAGCCTCGATCGGGTTGCTGGCTGTTGTAGATTGCTAGAATGCACGCAGTTGTTCCGGCTTCGAAACTTTACTCGGCTTTGGCCGTACTTATTCTCACCGTGCATGGTCTGTTCATCCTCTGGGTAGTTTTTGGTGCCCTGCTAACGCGTTCGCGCCCGAGCCTGCGCTGGCTGCACGTGGCTTCGCTAATCTGGGGCATTCTGACGCAATTCGTTCCCTGGCCTTGTCCCTTGACGCTCGTCGAAAATGCGGTTGAAGGCAAGGCGGGTATTGAGGCATACCAAGGCGGATTCCTGCTGCACTACCTGGATCGATTGGTGTATCCGGACATCTCTCAAGGCCTACTAACGATTGCAGCGGTAGTGGTTTGCTCGCTGAATCTCATCTTTTATGGAAGGCAACTCTGGAGCGCTCGCCTTTAACTCGAGTTGTAAGGCACTTGCCGAATCGGGGTAGCCAGTGATTCCTGTTAGCGGTATCCGCCATTGCGGCCTCCCTTCAAACAGCCAGCACCTCAATGCGCACTAACTGAGCCCCGGTAGATCAAGAAACTCGGTCCTGATCATGAATAACGCCATGGACGCGGTAGAAGACACCAGCAAAAAAAAATGGCCATCCGAGTCTGCGAGCGCGAGCCAAAAGGCTGTTCTTAGAATCGAGCATACCGGAGCTGGATCGAGCTAATCCGTGCTTTCGATCCCTGCTATACAACCAAGCCGGTGGGAAAGGGGATGGGTCTGGGCCTCAGCATCTGCGACGGAATTTCAAAGCTGTGGTGGGCACATTCGCGCGAGAATGGCGTTGACGGCGCTCGTATGACCATCGAACTACCTCTAGCTTACGGTCACGCCCATTCAGAAATGGTTGGCCCGCTCTCGGCGGGGCAACTAATGATAGAGGCAACTATCGCTGCCGGCGACGAGCGTTGTCCCTACCCAAGCATCTATAGGGCTGTGTTGGGCTATAGGGCCCGGTTAAGAAGTCAAGTGCTAGTAGCTCAAGCCAGTGGCTGGTGCTGCCTCCAGGCTTCCACTCCAAATCCAGCTTCGTCTGTGGAGTGCTTGGGGATTTGCGTGTAACAGGTCAGCTCTAAGAGAAACTCCTAGCTAGTTTCTCCGGTGGAGGGAAAGAATTCTTCGTATTTCCAACCTGCGCTCCCCGATTTTCATCTGTACCGTAGCTGAAGGGAATGGATAGTCCAATGTTTTCCGCAAGGCGCTGGCATAGCCATGACGGTCGAATTGTTCTCCTTGGAAGCACGGCTTTGGCGATCGTGGGTGGTTTGCTCGCGCTTCGTCGGCGCACAGCCAATTACCGGTTAGAAGGACGAACAGTTCTGATCACCGGCGGCTCCCGTGGATTGGGGTTCCTCTTAGCCCAGGAATTCAGCCGCAGAGGAGCCCGAGTTGCCATCTGTGCCCGCGACCCCGAGGAACTGGAGAGAGCTCGTGCCGAGCTCAAGCGGCGCGGGCATAAGGTTCTCACGATCGTATGTGATGTATCCGTCCAAGCCGAGGTTGAGCAAGCGATTGAGAGGGTGCGGGAAGAACTAGGATTGGTCGACGTGCTGGTCAACAACGCCGGCACGATCACGGTAGGTCCGATTGAAACCATGACGGCGGAAGATTACCGGGAGTCTCTTGATACCCATTTCTGGGGACCGCTCTACGCAGCCATGGCAGTATTGCCGGACATGCGAAGCCGCAGGGAAGGACGGATTGTAAATATCTCCTCGATTGGCGGCAAAATTAGCGTTCCGCACCTGGTACCTTACAGCTCTGGAAAGTTTGCCTTAACTGGATTTTCGGAAGGGCTGCGTTCAGAAGCCAGCAAAGACAACATCAAAGTGACTACCGTCTGTCCGGGGTTGATGCGCACGGGAAGTCCGCGTAACGCCAAGTTCAAGGGCCGACACCGCAGCGAGTATGCCTGGTTCAGCATCAGTGATGCCTTGCCTTTGTTCTCGATCAGCGCAGACAGAGCTGCTCGTTCGATTGTCCATGCGTGCGTGCGCGGCGACACAGAACTGGTACTCTCGGTTCCTGCCAAGCTGGCTGTTCTACTGCATGGACTGTTTCCAGGAACATTCGCAAGCGTGCTCTCGATCGCGAACTGGCTGCTTCCGGGAAGTCCGGGCAGAACTACCGAGCCGCAACTTGGGCGTGAGAGTTACTCGGCACTGTCGCCTTCGTTTCTTACTTTCCTGGATGAGCGCGCCGCCAGGCGCAACAACGAAATTCGCTAGTAGAAAGCGGCTGTTATTCTGCTGCGCGAGTAGCAATGCTCGCAATTTTCCGCTGCCCACTTTCGATCTACGGTACAACAGCCCGCGGTGCAACCCGAACTTGGTGATGGCATCCTAGCGCTCATATTTTTTGAGAAAGGCACGAGGTAATGATGGGAGCAAACGTTGAAGGCGAGCACGGAAACGAGCATCATAGACAATTTCGCGCAATCCAGCGTTGGAGCGGAATGGTGGGCGGTGGCGCCCTGGCGGTTTATGGCCTCACTCGCCGCTCCAGATCCGGCCTTGCCTTGGCCGCTGCGGGCGGATTGGTTGCGTATGCGAGCAGTAAGATTCCATGCGAGGGCATGGAGGCCGAGGCACGAAACAGCGTCGTGGTAAATGTTCCTGCCGAGCAGGCTTTTCAATTCTGGCGTCGACTCGAGAACCTGCCATCGTTCATGCGGCACTTGCAATCGGTTACCGACCTCGGTAACGGCCGTTCGCGTTGGATCGCTTTCGGCCCCGGGGGCACGGAGGTTACCTGGGACGCTGAAATCGTTCAGGAACGCGACAATGAAATGATTTCATGGCGTTCCCTGCCCGGCTCGGAAGTCGAGGTGGAGGGTTCAGTCGAGTTTCACCAGGCAGCCGCTAATCGGGGAACTCAGATTGACTCGAAGGTCCACTATAAGGCGACGAAGCAATGGTTGAAAGCCCTGCTACCAACTATTCTGGGCCGCTATCCGCACTTTGCTGTGGAGCAGGATCTACGGCGTTTCAAGGCATTGCTTGAAACCGGTGAAACTCCAACCACCGAAGGGCAGCCGCATGGTCGTCGTTCGCAGCTGGTTGGACTGTCGCGAGTGATCGATCCCAATCAGCCAAGGAAACCGGGTTCCTATGAGCGCGCCCTCGAAGGCGCGAGACGGAGGGCGTAATGAAAGCAGTCTGCTGGATGGGCCGGGAAAAGATCAGCGTGGAGAACGTCCCCGATCCCGCCATTCTGAATGCGCGCGACGCTATCGTGAAGGTCACAAGTACGTGTATCTGTGGTTCGGACCTACATCTCTACGATGGCTACATACCAACAATGCAGCAAGGTGACATTCTGGGTCACGAGTTCATGGGCGAGGTCGTCGAAGTGGGCCGCGGAATCGAGAACAACAAGCTAAAAGCCGGCGACCGGGTGGTAGTTCCGTTCACGATTGCGTGCGGTAAGTGCTTTTTCTGCGAGCGCCAGCTTTGGTCCTGCTGTGATAACTCCAATCCCAACTACTGGATCGCTGAGCAGTTGATGGGTTACTCACCTTCGGGCCTCTTCGGTTACTCCCACATGATGGGAGGGTATGCGGGCGGCCAGGCACAGTATGTGCGAGTTCCCTTCGCCGACGTCGGCCCGCTGAAATTGCCGGACGGTATTCCAGACGAGAAAGTCATCTTCCTTTCCGACATCTTTCCCACTGGCTATTTTGGTGCCGTGAATTGCAATATTCAGCCCGGGGACACAGTGGCGATTTGGGGTTGCGGTCCGGTTGGGCAGTTCGCCATCCGCAGCGCCTTCCTGCTCGGGGCAGAGCGAGTCATCGCCATCGATCGATTTCCTTATCGCCTTCGTATGGCGAAGCAAGCCGGAGCTGAAACCATTAACTACGAGGAGTGTGACGATGTTGTCGAAGCTCTGAAGGTCATGACTGGCAACATTGGTCCTGACTCGTGCATGGACGCCGTGGGCATGGAAGCGCACGGCAAGGGTTTCCTCTACCTGTTAGACAAGGCCAAACAGGCGATGCGCGTGGAATCCGACCGCCCGATCGTGCTGCGCGAATGCATTCAAGCCTGCCGTAAGGGCGGCGTGGTGTCAGTCCCAGGGGTATACGGGGGATTCGACGACACCATACCCATGGGTGCTTTCATGAACAAGGCTCTAACCATGAAGACCGGACAGACACACATGATGAGCTATATGCAGCCGCTTCTCGAGCGCATACAAAAGGAGGAAATCGACCCCAGCTTCGTTATCAGCCATCGCGTACCGATCGATTCCGCGCCCCAGATGTACAAGATATTCCGCGACAAAGAAGACCAGTGCACAAAGGTAGTACTCGATCCTTGGGCCGACGGGCTAGCAGCTGCGTAGGCCAAGGGCTAGAGCAAAAAGGGGAAGAGAGGCAGAAAGGGAGAGAGATGGTGAACGATCGTGGGCTTGCCGTAGTAACCGGAGCGTCAAGTGGCATTGGTTATAATCTGGCACGCGTTTTTGCCGAGCATGGATTCGACCTGCTGGTCACCTCAGGAAGCGAGAGGATCGACAACGCGGCTCCGGATTTCTCCGCCCTGGGAGTAGAGGTTAGAAGCGTTAAAGTCGATCTGTCCACCTTTGAGGGTGTCGAGCAGCTCTGGGCAGAGATTGGCTCATCGGGCCGTCCTGTTGACGCTATAGCAATTAATGCCGGCGTCGGCGTGGGCGGTGATTTCGTTCGCGAAACAAAGCTAGAAGACGAACTGAAATTGATCCAGCTGAACGTAACCTCGACCGTTCATCTTGCCAAGCGCGTTCTGCCGGATATGGTGGCTCGTGGCGCCGGCCGCGTTCTGTTCACCTCGTCAATTGCCGGGACCATGCCCACCCCGCTCGAAGCCGTATATGGCGCTTCTAAGGCCTTCGTCCTCTCTTTTGCCCAGTCGCTGCGAAACGAACTGAAGGATAGTGGTGTTACTGTGACCGCACTCCAACCTGGTCCAACTAACACGGAATTTTTTCATCGCGCAGGCTTGGATAACAGCAAGGTTGGTTCAGAAGAAAAATATACCAACGATCCGTACGAAGTGGCACGTCAGGGCTACAAAGCGCTGATGGAGGGCAAAGACCATATATTTGCCTCCTCGCTGAAGACCAAGTTACAAGGGGAACTCGGCAAGTTCATCCCCGAGTCGGTCAAGGCAGAGCAGCATCGCAAGATGGCCGAACCGAAATCGTCAGGCAAGTAGGCCGTAGAACCAGCGCTGAATCCCGTGTCAACCAGCACGGTCGGCCCGGCAGGTACTCGGTAAACTCCAGACAAGCACCGTGTTGTGCTCTCGTTGCTGGTTGCCTCCTTTCGCATGCTTCCTTTCACCCTCCCTTTGCCGTGATCAGAGTGGCTCGGAGTTGATCAGGAGAGCTGAAGGCCGCGAATTTGGCTGGTTCTGCTCTTTTGCCGAGAGCAGATTGGCTCTCGCCACGATTTGATGGCGTAAGACTTCTGTAATCTTCGTGCGGCTCTGCCCACCAGGTATGCTTATCAGCGGACCTCTGCTGGGCATCCATGACAAGTTTCGTTGCTGCCGCTATATCCTGGCTCACGCTACATTGGCGACTCACGATGACGGCGTTCGCCTTATCGGTGGCTGCCAGCTTCAAGAGACTAGTAGAGAGCGACGACGCGCGAGCACAACGTTTGCGGCATGAGGAGAAAAAGCGCCTGCGCCAACTCGCGGAGAATATTGCCTCGTACGCTTGCAAGGTTCATCAACGCTACCCCACGGGGGATGTTATCGTGAGTCAACGTGATTTGGCCGAACAGCTTCGCAAGACTCCCAGTTCCGTGAGTACCGCTCTGAATCTTCTCCTGGAGGAACAGAAAGTTCAAAGAGCTTCATTGCCTGGATACTGGAAGTTGAATGTGTGATCCATAGCAATCACAACCTCTCTGAAGATACTAGCCTAGGTGGGTGAGGCAATAACCTAACCACACTGTGGATCGGACGCGTGTGTCTGATTCGGCGTGGATTGGCACGTCGCCCCCAGAAACAGCCTCCCGCCGTTTCACAACCTTCTCGCGCGGAGCGGCGCGCAGCCGCTACGAATTAGCCATCCTGATCATCGTTGTCGGAATGGTGCGTCTCATTCAGGATATGGCATACGAGACCCTAATCAGCAGAATCGGCAAGCCTGCAGGATCGTGCGGGACACAGGGATTG
>JAFATF010000569.1 GCA_019244045.1 Acidobacteriota bacterium | reverse complement strand
CTGGATGACTTTTCGACAACTGAAAGGGACAGTCCTTGCGCTAGTCGTGTGTGGGTGCAATATTGGTAAGCTCCTGGTCGGTTGAGGGAAGCCGCAAAAGCTTTATGACCATGGCTGATCGGCATACATCAATCCGGGGTAAAGACTAGAAAGTAATCCATTCCATCCTTAACGAAGTCGTAGGCCCCTTGCAGGCGGTATCCCGCCTGAAAAGCTTCCTGTACCACGATCTTACGGTCGACCCCGTGGTTGGTACCGTTGCCGTTCCGGTCGATAACTCCCACCCGAGCGCTTTGCTTGAGCGCTGGGCGCAGGTGCTCGAGCAGAATAATTGGGTTAGCGATCTCGTGATAGGTCTTCAGCAGTAGCACTGCATCAACTGCGTCTTTGGGCAGCAGCGGGTCATCAGTCTTACTTAAAATGGTCTTGACATTCGATAACGACGCATCTCGTATCCGTCGATTAATATAGCGAACTGCTTCCGGGTTAATATCAACCGCGTACACCAATCCGGAGCTACCAACACGCCGCGCGGCCCGGATGGTAAACCAGCCCGAGCCAGCTCCTATGTCGGCAACATCTTTGCCGGTTTCAATTCCCAGAATGTCCATAACACGACTAATCCGCAACCTTTGATCCCGGCCGGGAGAGTCGAAGATCGAGAGGTCCCCAGTGTAAGGCGTGCTGGTTGCCCGCCTGGGCGTCTCCGATGAATTGGTGTTCTGGCACCAAACGGGCGCGGCCCACACTATGGTCAGCAGCAGTAGGGCTAGGTGGCGACTTCTCATGCTGTTTTTCGACTGTTGAATAATATCGTAGGTTAGCAGTGATTTCGGCAGATTGGTTAGGGGTTCGGCGCAAGATGCAGGGCGGCACGCCTTTAGAATCGTGTCGAAGTGAAGCCGACGTCCGGTTCCTATTCGACAGCCCCGGCCGTCTCGGCCGGCTTTTATGATGGCGAGCACCGCATCGAGACTTTCATCGACGCGGAGTCAAAGCTTCACGCAGCGGAGCTGGGCAACTGCTCGAAAGCAGGCGAGCTTTGCCGTTTAGCAAATTGTGGGAAATCTTCCCTATTGTCGTCGGGCAGCGAGCGCACAAAATCCGCATTTGTTAAATAGCCAGATCGGCAGCGAGCCTGAATTCGGGGCGGCGGTGGCCGCACCCGCGGGCGGTTGTTTCATCATTTCGAGCATCTTCTCTTTCCTTCTTTGCCGTCGGTTCAGCTTTGTGCGTACCTGACATCCGGTATAACGATCCGGATCTACCATATTGCCGCAGCGGTCACCCCAGAACGTATTGATCACCTTGTCCTGACGGCTCTGGGTGCTATCGATCACCCTGCGGCACGGATGAACAGGATGGCTGGCGCGGTCCCAACCTTCTTCGCACTCCGCTTGCCCATTTCGTATTGCGATCCCCGAATAAGAGTTGTGCCGCAAATGGTCAGCATGAACAGGTTCCCGCGCCCAGATCTTTCATGAGGGCAGCCTTGAAGACGCAAACGCCTTTTGAAAGAACTCATCGCAGCCGGAATCCTGTTCAGCGGATCAAGGTCTTCTTGACATGGCGCTCCGCGGCTGTCGCGCCGGGTACACAATGATGATCGGCCACAAAGATGACAGGAATGAAGGATAGATCAGGAAATAAGAAAGGCTGCGATTTGGGTTATGCTCCAGCTACCAGCTCCTGCGAGAGAGCCGGCAGCGTGGATACATGCACCATCGCAGCCCTTGATGCGACCACTGCTTACGCAGTTCCAAACCCCAACTGCTCCTCGCAGAGTCAGTCGGTTTTTTCGGGTCCGGTTGCTCTACAGATTGCCCTGCCGAGCAGATCACCCAGCCTACATCGGAGTAGCGAGTCTCTCTCACTAACCCTTTCAGCCGTCGACGTCAGTCAAACTAAACAGTTGCTCGATCCCTGTCAATGTAATTCTCAGCGTAAAAAAAAATATCTGTGAATGTAATTGTGGAAAACCGTCGCCAAAGTAGCGGGAGCATATTCATTTTATGCTAAAGCTGTGCTCCAGGCGCGTGGCATCCATGGCTCGGATTAATGCGAGTTCATAAGTTCATATGGCCCGATCGAGTGATTGAGCCGCTCCCGATGAGTGTCCTTGGCTACCATCTTTAGTATCCAAACTCGAAACTGTTGTGGCGCAGGAGAACGCACTAGAAGCCCAGCGACTCAGGCGCAAGCATGGTTGGGGCTGGGTGCGTAAAATCAGCGTCCGGAAAAACCGCACATAGCTTGCCCGGCTCACAGCTCACGAAGGGCAACAGCAACCGGCCGGAGAGCGGCACGAACGGCGGGAAGGAGCCCGCCGAGAATGCCCATAACCAGACCAAATAGAACTCCCATCAGGAGCAGATCGAACGTGATCTTAAAAGCGAAAGCCACATTTGAGAAGGTCTGGAAGTTCATGGTGTTGGTGGTTAAACCATTCAGCGGAAGCACTGCCAAGCAGCCCACCAGGCCGGCAACAAAGGAAATCAGGAGCGCCTCAAAAAGAAACGAAAGAATGACATTCCAAGTAGAAAAACCGATGGCGCGCATCGTGGCAATTTCACGGCCGCGTTCGGAAATAGCCGAGTACATAGTATTAAGCGCCGCAAAAACCGCGCCGATGGCCATGATCGCAGCAACCAGTCCACCGAGAACGGTAATCAGACGAGTCATGGTGGTGGATTGTTTGGCGTAGTAGTCGATTTCGCGCACCACATCGACATTCATTCGTGGGTCCGAAATCACCGCGTCCTTAAATTGCTGAAAGGCAGAAGGCGAGCTAAGGTGGACGGTCGCGGACTGGAAGATGTTATCCGGACGTTTGAGCACCTGGCTCAAGATGTGCGCGTCGCACCAGACCTCAGAATCAAACGACGATCCACCCGCGTCAAAGACTCCCACTACTTGCCATCGTCCCCCGCCGAAGTTGATGGTATTGCCGACGTTCAGACCGGAGTAAGTTCGCGCCGCATTCTTGCCCACCACGAGCTCGGACAGGCCCGGATTGAACATGCGGCCACCAATGATCTTGACGAAAGTACGGATGCGAAGCACATTCGGGGAAACACCGCGCACTTGCACATTGGCGTCCGTACCGGTACTGAGCAGGGGAAACGGCACTACCCCGACGACTTCTTGCGTAACCAAGGGTCCGGATTGGTCGCGCGCAATACCTGGGGCATCCTGAACCACCCTCACCGAGTCCAAAGTGATCCCGCCCATCATTTCACTGGTCGCACCGGCGCGCATGACGAGAGCGTTTCCGGGAGAGCCGGACGCAACCAGGGTGGCCCGGAAACCGCGCGCGAGCGAAAGCATAGCCACAAAAACCCCAACGGTGCCCGCTATACCAAGGATTGCCACAATGGTCGAGGTCCAACGGACGCGAACGCTATGGAAATTGTAGGCAACCGGAACCGAACCGACAAAAGGGGCAAGTAGGCCGGCAATGATTCCGCCTACGACGGTTAAAATGAGCAGAAGCGCCGCAATGGCGGCTAGAGTCATCAGTAAGCCGAAAAAAAGCTTTGCCACCACGCTCACACCCTCCTTAGGGCGTTCACAACGCGCATGCGCATGGCGCCCACACCGGGCAGTATGCCGCTGACGATGCCCACCAGCAGCGCACTAAAAAGACCGAAGGCGAGTAGGGCCGGGGAAAGGATGAGATTTGGCAGCATGCCATTCAGTGCATTAGCCAAAACCGGGATAGCCACGATCGCCAGGATAAGCCCCAGCAGACCACCCACCAAGGCAATGACCAGCGATTCGCCCAGCACGAAGAACAGGACCGACCAGTCGGAGAACCCAATGGCCTTAAGTACGGCAAGCTCGCCGGTCCGTTCGCGCACGGAAATCGCCATGGTATTGCCGGTCACCAGCAGGAGGGTAAAGAAGACAACCGAGCCAATGGTCACAATGAGGAAGCGGATATTGCCGAACTGTTTTACCCAACCGGCAGCGAAGGCCGATTCAGTTTCCGTTTTGGTCTCATAGGGAGAGTTGGCGAACTTCTCGTCAATGGCCTTGGCGATCCGGGGAGATTCGTCAGGATTGTTTACCCGAAGTACGTACCAGCCAATCAACCCCTTGAGCCGTTCGGGAATACGCTCCTCGAAATAGTCCCACTGGAACCAGAACTGGGTTTCATCATCCTGTGCACGTTTGCCATGATAAACGCCATCAATATTAAATTCCCAGGAGCCACCGCCGTAGAGAGTTGTCTTGATGGGAATGCGATCGCCGATGTTCCAGTGGAAGCGCTCCATGGTGCGAGCACCGACAATAGCGCCTTCGCGATCCTTCAGAAATTTGTTCCACTGATCGTCGGGGATAGAGAATTCAGGAAACACTTGTCTCTGATTGTCTGAATCAATGACGAATTGCGGGAAGAAGTTCTTTTCGTCTTTGTAAACGCCGCCGAACCAGTTGTTATGGGTGATGTACTTAACGCCCGGAATGCGCAGGATCTGGTCGCGGTAGGACAGCGGAATGGGATTAATGATCGAAGTGCGGTTAATCGTGACCAGCCGGTCGGCACCCGCCACGTCCGCACCGCGATTGAAGGCATCACGCACCACTCCCAAAAAAGCGAAGAGAAACAGCGCCACGGCAAAGGAACCGATTGTGAGTAACAGGCGAATTTTCTTGCGCAGCAAGTTGGCGAAAATCAGGCCCCCAAATTTCATGCAACGCCTCCCGCCAAAGTGTCTTGCGAAGCCTGGCGAGCTTCGACAAGAACCCCTTTATCAAGGTGAAGAATGGTATGGGCACGGGCTGCCACCAGGGGATCGTGGGTAACCATCAAAATGGTCTTATGGTACTTAGCGACCAATTCCTCCATTAACGTCATGATCTCGTCGGCCCGCTTGCGATCGAGATCGCCGGTCGGTTCGTCACAGAGGAGGAAGGTTGGATCGGCGACAATCGCGCGTGCGATAGCGACGCGTTGCTCCTGACCTCCGGAAAGCTGGCGGGGAAAATGCTTCATGCGGTCCGCCAGGCCCACCACGGAGAGAGCTGCTTCCACGTGGTCACGGCGCTCCGCTTTGGACAGCTTGGTGAGCAGCAAGGGAAGCTCAACGTTCTGAAAAGCATTGAGGACCGGTATGAGATTGTATGTCTGGAAAATGAACCCAACATGACGCGCTCGCCATTCGGTGAGCTTGCCGGCAGACATATGGGTAATTTCATCGCCCGAGACCGTAATGCTGCCACGGGTTGGAACATCCAGGCCGCCGAGCAAGTTAAGGAGCGTCGTCTTGCCCGAGCCGCTTGGCCCCATGAAGGCTACAAATTCGCCTTGTCGCACGTCAAGATTAAGCCCCTGAAGAACATCGATTTCCTCTTCGCCTCGCCGATAGGTCTTATCTAGGTCACGAACGTTTATAAGACTCGACTCACCGGCGGCATCAACTTTGACCATGGAAAACGCTCCTATTTTCTTATTTGTATCGACTGACCATCCCGAAGCGAGTCCGGCCCTCTTACCACAATCATGGTATCGGGCTGCAGCCCCCCTACGATGTCAACGTCGGAGCCGTGCGTGGAACCAACAGAAACAGCACGCCGTTCAAGTACGTCGTCTCTCACCACAAAGACGTATTTGGACCGATTATCACTGCGTACGGCTGATTGAGGAATGATAGCGACGGGGCGCGGCTCTTCCTTATTGCTGCTGTGGGTCTCGAGGAACGTAACCTTTACGCCCATATCAGGCAGGATGCGTGAGTCTAGGGCAGGATCGTAGAGCTGCACATGGTCGCGTTCAGTGAAGGAAATGCGGACCTTGACGGTTGCCTTCTGCCGATCAGCAGTAGGAATGACTGTGCGGACCTTGGCAGGAATGACCCAGTCAGGGTAGGCGTCGAGCACCGCATTGACGGGTTGATTGGGACTGACTTTCGCGATGTAGGCCTCGCTGACATCCACCTCGATCTCATTCGAGTGCAAGTCCACCAGGGTAGCGATTCCTGTACGCGTGAAGCCCCCGCCGGCCGATATCGGAGAGACCATCTCGCCGATTTGTGCATCTTTGGAGACGGCGATACCGGCAAAAGGAGCGTTGATCCTGCAATTATCGACCGCTTGCTGTTGCTCGCGTATCCGCGCCTCGGCCGCAATTACTTGCTGCTGAGCGAGCGAGATTTTAGCGCGTAGGCTGTCAGCCGCCATACGGGCATTGTCAAGAGCTTGCTGGGGCTGGACGCCGGATTTCTCGAGTTCCTCGGCTCGGTGCAGTTCGATTTCCGCATTGCGAAGTTGAACTTGGTAATCGGCGATAGCAGCTTTCGCGGAATCACGATCCGCTTGGGCTGCTTCGAGACCACGGCGGGCATCGGAATCATCGAGGGTTGCCAGAAGCTGCCCCTGGCCGACGCGGGTACCTTCATCAAAGAAAACACCCGTGACACGGCCGGTGATTTTGGCCGCGATGGTAGCGCGACGACGGGGAGTGATGTAGCCGCTTGCGTTCAGGACTCCCTCGGGACCGCCGGTTGGCTTCCGCGCGGTTACAACCTCCACCTCGCTTTTTCGACTGAGGTAAGCCGATGCCGCAACCGCCGCCACGCCTACGATAAGTACCGCCACGGCTGCCCAGATCCAGCGCTTGGCTGAGGAATTCGACTTGCGTTTTTCGGCCGTGATACGCAAAGAATCCAGATTGGGTTTGAGAGGAGTTGATGCCATTTTTGTATGAGGCTGAACCCTTACTCGCTGCTTGTCATTCGCTAGAGCCAGCCCTCTACTCGAATTTGCGTAACAGCGCTGACGAGACCTGCCACTCTCATTTTAATGGGCAAATCCATTTTACAGGAGGCGCGAACGCTAGCCACACGGTGCTCCCACGTCACATCTTTGGCGATCCCGAGAATAGAGCGACAGGCTGCGACGGTACCTGTTCCTCTAAGCCCTCGAAATCCCGGCTGCAAGGCGTGGGCAGCCTTATTCTGCGCCGCCCCGTCGCTGGCTTACGACCCGATTCGCCTCGGCTCGAGCGTTGGCGAAAGATCGACGTGAGCGTCAAGCGTCCACTCGTAGGGTTCTTCTTTTCTTACCGTGCTCTCGTAATAGTCTCCAGGCAGTTGCGGCGTCGGGGCCAGCAAGATGTCGAGGGCGCGGGCGAGGGGACTCTGACCACACTCCTTGGCATCGCATTCGGTTGCTTCGCAGACAAGCCTGTTAGAACGGGAGAGTTCGAGCCGATAGGTATCCATCCGCCGAACGCTCAGCGCGGCATTCTTCAATCCAAGCTCTAGCAGCCCGCCAATTTCATCTTTGCGCGTAGCGGCAATAGCTAAGTATTTGGTATCCGCCATTCTCTGGATTTCTACCTAGACTGTCGTATCCTGCAATCATGGTTCTGAGAAAAAGTCATCTATTTCGCTGAAGGGAGGGGGATGCGTACAAGCATCATCGGTGCATCGGGATTGTTGGGAAAATATCTGGTTCGCGACTGGAAGCGCGACGCGGTAATCGCGCTCAGTTCAAAAGATGTTGATATACGCCAGCGTCAGCAGGTCCGGGGTATACTCGAACGTTATCGGCCCGAGTCTATTGTGTTGGCTGCCGCCTACACTGATGTGGACGGCTGTGAAGCCAATCCCGAGCTCGCGTTTTCGATCAATGCGACCGGTGCTCTCAACGTAGCCGAGGCGGCCAAGGAGTATGGGGCACATCTGTTATTCCTGAGCACCGATTACGTCTTCGACGGGACGAAGTCTGCACCCTATGAGACAAACGACCCGAGAAATCCGCAGAGCGTCTACGGACGCAGCAAAGCCGAGGCGGAAATCGGAATCCTCCGGCTTCTTTCCGATGCCTGTATCGTTCGAACCTCCTGGCTATTTGGAACCACAGGAAAGTGCTTCCCTGAGACCATACTTCGCCTGGCGCGCGACCGCACCATGATTGATGTCGTGAATGACCAAAGAGGCGCTCCCACCTACGCCCGACATTTGGCCCACGCCATTATCCATCTCGCTCATAAAAGGTGCCACGGAATCATTCATGCCAGCAACGCAGGCGACTGTTCCTGGTTCGAGTTTGCTTCCGAGATCATTCGCATCTCCGGAGCGGCAACCGTGATTCGACCGACTACAACAGAGCTGTTTCCCAGGCCCGCCAAGCGTCCTACGTATTCGGTGCTATCACCTAAAAGCCTGCAACGATACGGAATCGAAATGCCTACCTGGAAAGAAGCATTAGAGGAATACCTTAACGAGAGGAGTTCAGCGGGCTTGTAGTAGAATCTGGCGTCACTCTCGCGTGCTTAGAAATGCTATTCCAACTGCCTGTTCAGCAGGCCGTTTCTTAGACATCCAACCATCAACAGGAAACGCTTTGCTGTTGCGCCGGCTTCATCGAACGCGTGTTCCCGGAATGCGCACCATCTGCGCGATTTGCCACCGAAAGATGTTCACAGGCATCAAAGCAGCTCGTCGGCCACGACGCACTCATCGCCCCGTCCAGCGGCACAGCGGGATTGTGGGGTCGTGGTGGCCGGGCATCTGGAAGATATGAACGCGGTGATCCGCTAGCCTGAAAATCAATCGGGTTGCGCGGGTTGTGCCCCGAGATGATTTTGGAAAAAGCGCAGGCTCAATGTCCGGATAGCCCGTCAGCACTTACGTCACCCGCTAGGTGGGCAGAATCTCCCCAGGGGGAGAAGCTATCTCTTCAATGCAGACGTCCAATTGATGACAACGTTAATGGTATGGGTCACGTCAGCGATATCCGTGTTGACGATGACGCGCCCGTCTGCTGCAAGATCCCACGCCTCACCGAAGGTTGTGACCCGCGGATGGGCGGTGAGATAGAGCTTTGCTGCTCCAATCTCCGGGTTCCTTCCATGCACCGAAAACGGGACTTTTACCAACGTTCCGTCCGTTCTCTCGTACAGGAGTGCTTGCCCATTGGGAAACCAACGGACAGCATGGGCTCCGTCAACCGAAATCTGCCATTTGCCGCTGGCGTCGGGGAAGTGTGTGACATATGCCTCGATGCTGCCGCTTTCAGAAGAAAGATAGGCCACCCATTTGCTATCGGGAGAAAAGTGAGTTCCCAGAGGCGGAAGAAATGCCGTCTGAAGGAAAGGCTTGGGTTTACGCTCACCCTTGATAGGGACCACGTACAACGAAAACGGCCCCGGTGGGACGGCTGCATGAAACAGAAGATATTGTCCATCTTTCGACCAATCGTCGAGTTCGCTGAGTACGGTTCCTGGCAAGATCAACTCTTCCTGCTTGCCTGAACCTCCGGCTTCTTTCACGTATAATTTCGCTCCCGAACTCCCCACCTGCGAAAAGGCAACGTGGGCAGCGTCCGGTGCCCAAGCTGCTTTGGTGATGAACCCTGCATCTGTGAAGGTCAGCCGAGACTTAATTCCGCGAGCCAGGTCGTAGATCCACAGCTCAGCGTGCGGCGAGCCGATAGTCACTGCCAGTCTGCGTCCATCAGGGGAGAGCGCCAGTTCGCGATAGTTGTCATTCTCCGCCACCCTAACCGGCGCTTTACTTCCCGGCGCCAGCCAAAGCAACTGCGACGCCCTTGCGGTGTTTCCAGATTGATATACGAGCAGACCATTCCGTGAGACGTCGAACGCACCACGCCAGGTTCCGGGATTGCGGTTCACGTCCTCTGCGATTGGGGCCGCCTCGCCCTTTAGTTCGCAGGTTCGCTCATCGAAGGTACTGCCATCAGTATGTTGCTTTGTACATAAAGCAGGTATCCCGATGCCACCACCGCGTTACTCTCCGCGGGCATCAACATGCGCTCGTTTTTGCCGTCAAGTGACGCTAGGTAAAGGCCGTTGTGCCCGTTGGCCGCAGGATTGCCATGAGTACTAGCGAGGTAGAGGAATCGGTTGCCGTTCGCAAGCTACACCGGCCATCGCTGAGTAGTGTGCAGGTCCTGATTGATTGCTGTAATGGGTCTGGCTGCGCCGCCCGTACGACGAAAATAGCTTTGGCTGGTTCGGGCGCAAACAAAATAAGGTTATTTGCGCCCCAACTCCCCCCGCGACCGCGAGGCGCGTTCGTCAACTCGAGCACCGGACCTGTCCCGATTGGTGCTTTCTTCAACCTGCCGTTCGCAAAGAATCCCAGCCACTTACCGTCAGGCGACCAGAATGGATAGGTGGCCCCTTCCGTGCCGTTCATTGGGCGGGCCTCGTTGCTGTTCATCGGGCGTACCCACAAGCGCGACCGGCCCTGATCGTCTCTGGCAGAAAATGCGATGTTGGTGCCGTCCGGCGATATCA
>JAFATF010000451.1 GCA_019244045.1 Acidobacteriota bacterium | reverse complement strand
AATATATGAACCCTAGCAGAAATCCAGCTCTCAATCATCATGCAATGAGAGCCGCTGAAGCAGCGATTCTGCAGCAAAAAACGTCAGCTCCTCAGGGATCTCTTGTATATATCTGATTTGACGAGCAGCTATGCTAAGAGGCGTTGGCGATCAGATATCGGAACTGGGTATAAATCAGCGGAACGGGCTATGGAGCATTAGGCACACCCGCTCGCTTAGAGTAGTTGCCCTTGAAAGCAGCTTAATATTCTGCTCCGGTGATATCTGCTTACCTGATCTGGTACACTGGATTCAGTCATGGATTACAATTTCATCCTCCAGTTCTGCATCAGTATTCTCATGGTGCTTCTCCTGGCCTGGTTGGTCTGGCACCGACAAGCGAGCTGACAGGCCTGCGCTGCCACTTCAGCGAGCGCATCGGGCAGTGCCTCTAGAATATCCTTCCCGCCTGAAACATCTTTGCTGTGTTCGCTAATGCTTTACTTACGGTCAAATTGCGGCCGAGGAGCTAAGGCGGCTAAAGTTGGAGTATGCGTTTTGGGCTGACTGTTCCTGAAGACGCCTTTGTTCGACCCGCACTTTGAACGGGCCAGCCGCCGAAAGAAGGAGATCGTGTATAAACCCGACGCCTCGATTGTCTGAGCTAGATGACCTCCCGGATCTTATCTTCCAGGATCGATTTAGCAATCTCGCTGCGATATTTCTCTCCGCGCGCCATGGCCTGGGCAAAGTGGATGGCTTGTTTGAACTTGATGCGGCCCGGCATGGGAGGCTCGTTTTTATCCACCAGAGCGTGAATTACTGCCGGGCCCCGATGCGCCAGGGCTTGCCGCAGAGTACCTTCCGCTCTTCTAGGATCATCAATCCGGAAACCGGCAGCTCCAACAGCTTCCGCGAACTTGGCGAACTCAATCGGTTGTAGGTCCACGCCAAATTCCGGGTTGGCGTCCAACACCATTTGCTCCCACTTGATCTGCCCGAGAGAATGGTTGTCAATGATCACAACTTTTACCGGAAGTTTATACTTGACGAGAGTTGCTATTTCGCCCATCAGCATGGTAAATCCGCCATCTCCGACGATCGAGACCACCTGTCGTCCGGGATATGCAATCGCTGCCCCAACACTATAGGGAAGACCATTAGCCATGGTTGCCAAGGTGCCGGACAAGGAAAATTGCATGCGGCCCCGTATGTCAATGTAGCGAGCCGCCCAAGTCGCAATGGTGCCGCTGTCTGCGCTCACGATGGCATCGTCATCCAGTAGTTTGTTCAGGAAATAAGGAACCACCTGCGGCTTCATGGGACGATCCATACGCGTGCCACGCTCTTTCATCAGCTTCCGCCAGCTTTCCATGCGTTTCTGAGCGGTTTCGAGGAAGCCGCGATCCTTGTTCCGCCGCAGCAGCGGCAAAAGTTCCTGGAGAACAAGCTTGCTGTGTCCAACCAGGCCTACATCGGCCGGGTAACGCAGCCCTATGCGCGTCGGATCCAAATCGATTTGCACGCAGCGCGCTTTCCCGGGCTTGGGATAGAAATCCATATACGGAAAGCTGCTGCCCACGATTACCAGCGTGTCACACTCTTCTATGGCATCTTGCGAAGGAGCGGTACCCAGCAGTCCGAGACCGCCCGTGGTGTAGGGACTATCGTCGGGAACAGCTGCTTTGCCCAGGAGTGCCTTGATAATCGGACCTCCAACTCGGTCGGCGAGCTGAATGATTTCTTCCCGGCTGTGAAGCGCGCCGCGTCCGGCCAAAATGGCAACTCTGCGCCCGCGATTAATGACCTCTGCAGCACGCTCAAAAGTTTTGTGGCGAGGATGAGGATAAGCAGGCTCGTAGATATTCTTGCTATGGTCCTTCACATTCATATCGGAGCGCTCTGCGTCCGATAGCTTCCATTCCTGAATATCTTTAGGAATGGTGATGTGGGATACATTACGATGCGCCAGCGACGACTTCACCGCCTCGTCCACCACATTGAGGACATGGGCGGGCCCCATCACCCGCTGGTTATATCCGGCGACATCGATGTAGAGCTTGTCGAGGTCCACATCTTGCTGAAAGGAGGTGCCGATCAGGTCATGAAAAGTGTGGCCCGTGATGGCTAGAACGGGAGCACCGTCGCATTTGGCATCGTAAAGCCCATTGAGGAGGTGGATCCCCCCCGGGCCGGAGGTGGCAATGCATACCCCCAGTCTTCCCGTATACTTCGCATAGCCTACCGCCGCGAATGCTGCCGCTTCCTCGTGCCGCACCTGGATGAATTTTATTTTGCGTTGATGGGTGCGCAGCGCTTCAAACAGTCCATCCACACCATCGCCGGGCAGGCCAAAGATGGTATCTACTCCCCAGCTAATCAGCCGTTCCACCAAGCGATCGGCAACCGTGGCCATGAGGATCCTCCGCCAGAATGATCATGGTTTTCCGATGAACATAGTCGAGCGCCGGTTGCCACAGGACAGCCGAAGATAAGAGGGCAAAGGGTGCGAGCGAAGCTGGTTACCGAGACTTCGCTCGCCGATCTTAGAAACAACTGGTTACAATGCTGGTCTGTCCAGCGACCACACGGTTAAGATAGGTTTTGTTGTCGGGGACGCTGTAGTTACTGTTAGATTGGAGTCTCTGATGCTGCCAGTAGACCAGTCCGTACGGTTTGGCAACATGGAATTCTTCCTTATCTCCACAATTCGAGTAGGTCGAATCGCAGCTGTATCGGTAACTGATAATGAGTGTCTCCAGGTTGTTCGGCAAATTCCCACCCAGTGACTCCCTATAGGGCCCCCATACCTCATTGATTACGTGCCCCAGGTTCTTCGTCACATAGCTCGAACAGCTGCTGTGGATTTGATATGTCGAGTCGCTAATCAAGATCTTTGAACCTGGGTAGCCGCCCTTAGCGAAGCGTGGTACCAGAGGCAGATTGTAGTTGCCCAGCTTAGGGCTGTGAAACACCTTGAAACTTGCAGGGTTTGCCCAATTCAGCTCCGTCACCCACAGGTAAATGTAGTTGTTGTCGTAAAGCTGGATGTCCCAGGGAAACCCCTGGCCAGTTTTGGTCCAAAAGAAACGTTCCGGTTGCACGCTGGTGTAGACCGGATTGGCTGTTCCCGCCATGTGATGGGCCGCGCGTAGCGGTTCATCCATGGTCATCCAGGCCAGCATGTCGTAGGTATTTGAGCTGCTCCCCACCGAATTACCGGCTAGCGAGCCGCTTGCACCGGAATCAGCAGAACTTGAAGCGGAGGACAACGAGTTTGTTACCGAACCCGAGGAGTCAGTTGAACTGGGAGTACTCGAATTACTCAGGTTGGGTGCAGCCTGGTCATGCGTAGCGCCGCAGCCGACGAGAGTGAGACACAACAACAACACGGCCAAATGCTTCATCAATTTTACTCCGAACGCGAAAGCGTAGTTGCTGCCGGCGGGTTCACCCTTTTTCAAAGATGGAGCCGCGAAGCGAATTTCCGCCAAAATATCCCGGGGGGAGGTGCACACGTAAGCTATCGGAAGTACAGGGAACTCGGGTGGTTACTGCTTAGGGTGTATGCCTTACCAACCACGGTTCGCGGGGCGCATCTAACGTAGGCGAGAGTCCGAGATCGGAAGGGGAATTCAGTGACCCGCTGCGATTGCGTATAATACTGACTTGCCCAAATATTCGATCGTCGTTCCTTTGCACAATGAGCAGGAAAATGTCACCGATCTCTATGACCGTCTGAAGGCAATCATGGAGATGCAAGGCGAAAGCTTTGAGATTCTGTTGGTGGACGATGGATCACGGGACCATACTTTTGCTTTGTTGCGCGAAATCGCGGCAGTCGACAGCCGTATTACGGTGGTGAAGTTGCGCCGTAACTTCGGGCAAACTTCCGCTTTAGCTGCCGGTTTCGATCATGCCCGCGGCGAGTACATCATCGCCATGGATGGCGATTTGCAGCACGACCCCGCCGACATCCCGGTTTTCCTTGAAAAGCTCAATGAGGGGTACGATATCGTCAGCGGCTGGCGTACGCGGCGCATCGATAACCTTTGGCTTCGTCGCATTCCCTCGCGCTGCGCCAACTGGCTCATGGCCAAGCTGAGCGGCGTGGAGATTCACGATTTCGGGACTACCTTCAAGGCGTACCGGCACGACATCCTGCAGCAGGTGCCTCTCTACGGCGAACTCCATCGCTTCATCCCCGCTCTGGCCTCCTGGCATGGTGCTTCCATCTGCGAAGTTCCCATTCGAAACATCAAGCGTGAAAAGGGGGCTTCCCATTACGGAATTTCACGCACCTTCCGCGTTTTCTTCGACCTGATTACCATACGATTCTTACTCAAATATCTCTCCCGTCCTCTGCACTTCTTCGGCAGCGTAGGCATGATTAGTATTTTTTCCGGAATCGCTGTCGCCGCATGGCTGGTCATGGAGAAGCTGCTCCACCACTCTGACGTCATGTCACAACACGGTCCAATGATGATTTTTGGCGCCGTACTGCTGCTCGCCGGACTGAACATGCTGGCCATCGGACTGCTTGGCGAGATGCAGGTCCGACATTTCCACGAGCCCTCCCAGCGTGCTCCATATTCGATCGAACGCGTGCTGCGCGCCCACGACGAAGAATCTACCATCTCGGAATGAACGAGAACGGCAGTTCTCGCTTGCACCCGCCATCTCCCCCCTCTGCACTACTCAGGCGGGGCGCCAATAACCGGACCATTGGGTGTCGCCTTAGCAGTGGATAGCAGCCCGGCCGGGCCGAGCATTACAACTCGTTGTCGACGTAGCCTGCTGAGCGAGTGCCAGTAGAGTGGCCGTGGAGGTTTATAATGCCTTTTTTTCTGCGCATGGAGCCGATGACCCAATTCGAGCTGCGCCTCGCCTCACGCATGGCACGCCTGGGCACCGAAACTGCTTTTGAAGTTCTCAACAGGGCGCGTACTCTCGAGCGGGAAGGAAAACAGATCGTGCACCTTGAAATTGGCGAACCCGATTTCAACACTCCCGCTAACATTGTGGAGGCCGCCGCCCAGGCCTTGCGCAAGGGCTGGACACATTACGGACCGTCGGCTGGGTTACCTGAGTTGCGCGAGGCTATCGCCGAGGAAATCTCGCGTACCCGAGGTATTTCCTGTAGCAGTAACGAGGTGGTCGTCGTCCCCGGCGGCAAGCCCATCATCTTCTTTAGCATCTTGGCGCTGGTGGAGGAGGGAGACGAAGTCATTTATCCCAATCCGGGTTTTCCCATTTACGAGTCCATGATCAACTATATCGGTGCCCGACCCGTGCCGATTCGACTGCGCGAGGAGCGCGATTTCCGCCTTGATGTCGACGAGCTGGCATCCCTCATCAGTGACCGCACGAAGCTGATCATCATCAACTCGCCCCAGAACCCAACCGGTGGTGTGCTTAGCCGAAGCGATATTCACGACATTGCCGAAACCATTGCGGAGAAGAACATTCTGGTACTTTCCGACGAGATCTACAGCCGGCTCATCTTTGAAGGAGAACACTATTCCATCCTGACAGTCCCCGGCTTCAAGGATCGCACCATTCTTCTCGACGGTTTCTCCAAAACCTATGCCATGACCGGTTGGCGCATAGGCTACGGCGTTATGAGAGCTGATCTGGCAGCCCATCTGACCCGCCTCGTGACCAATTCTAATTCCTGTACCGCCAGCTTTACGCAGGTCGCCGGTATCGAAGCCATTCGTGGCGATCAGGCTTCGGTCGAGAACATGCGCGCCGAGTTTCAGAGGCGGCGTGATGAATTTGTGAGTGGTCTTAATCGCATCAGGGGTTTCTCCTGCCGCGTGCCAAGGGGCGCGTTTTACGTATTTCCCAACATTCACGAGACCGGCTGGAAATCGAAGAAACTCGCCGACGCGTTGCTGGAGGAAGCCGGAGTCGCTTGCCTGTCCGGTACCGCCTTTGGGGATTTTGGAGAGGGCTATCTAAGGTGCAGCATCGCCAATTCCCTCGAGAACTTGCATACCGCGCTCGACCGTATCCGGCAGTGGACAATGAGAAATCTCTAGAGGCAGGGGTGGAAACACACAACCTGATCCTTTCGGTTTTTTGGGAAACCTTGCCTGATTGCAACCCCCCATTTAGCCTCCATTGCGATATTCACGATCAGTTGACCCAGCATCCAGGATGGGCAATCGAATGTCGCGTCTCCAAAAAAACTCACCTCCGAAGTCGGCCAAGAGGGTGGACAACCCCGCCCAAAGTTCGAGTGATTTCAAGAACGTGACGCAGGCGACAGAGCTAGCTGATCCGCAAGGCTGGCAAGCGGCTTTCTGGAATTCTCATGCGCGCTCGACAGCAGCCGGGAACCATAATCCTTAAATCCAAGACTAAGAATGTAGACCTTATTCCCATTGCCGCGCGACAAGCACGTTTGCACCGCGATAAGCTTTCTTCTCCTGAACGTTGAAGTGAGTCATCTCGCACCGCGAGGAATAAGCTGCGGATGTATTTCCCAATTGGGCATGGGAGCGCTCGGCTTCGATGCTCGAGCGGCTATAATGATTGCTTGTCGCAAGCCCTTCTGCCCGGGAATCACAAAAGACGAGTCGTGTCGCTCCGAGCGATCGATTGTGTGAGCTGCACGCTTCCCAAGAGAAATGGATGAACCATAAATTTCGCGTATTTGCTACTGCTGACATTGGCGAATCGCTTGACTTATTGCGCAAACGCGGCTATGAGGTCGAGCTTTATTCCAAACCCGATGCTCCACCCAAGGAGCTGATCATTGAGAAGATAAAAGCGGGCATCGATGGATTAATTACCACGCTCCGCGATGAGGTAGATGCCGAGCTGTTCGAA
>JAFATF010000439.1 GCA_019244045.1 Acidobacteriota bacterium | reverse complement strand
CAAATGCACTGATCTGTGGGCGAGGGTTGGTACAGATGACATCAACACGCCCGTTCGCGCCGCGCCCATCTAAATCTAATCGGTAGCTCTCCGAAATCCGTCACTCGGGTCCGTGAGACGCAGAAGTGTGTTGTGCCCACGTTTCGCAACCGGGGCGCGTTCTCATAGTCAATCTTTCGTGCTCTGACAAGTGCTTTAGCTTGGGGTGTGCTTAAGCACGGCGACTCTGCCTCGTATTTAGGCTGCTCTCACGCGCTCGTGAAGCAACTCCTTTCGGAGCCGCTCCATTTCAGTTGCTGCTTGCTGTATTTGCTCGGCGCAGTGGTAGCCGTGGCGGGGCAGAAAGTCTCCGTAATTATCCAGCAGAACCTTGGCATTGTTCTCGATGGCGGTGATATTTGAGCGGGTTTGGTCGGCAAGCGCCGACATCAAGTGTTCAAGCTGTGAATCCCGCTTGGCAAGCATTTCTCTGCTTTGTGCCGCCTCGCCGGAAGCTGCTTTACTGCTCGAGTGAATGAGTCCAAAAAGACACCCGGCCAGTATGAATAAGCACAAATTAGCAAAGCCGCTCGCCTGAGAAGCTCTCTTGATCAGGCCATTGTATTCATTATGGTATCGAACAAAAGCACTGTTCTCTTGAGCCGCCAATGTAGACAAGAGTTCACGAGCACGATCCATGTATTGCTTGCCCTCGTTGGTTCCGACCAGCAGGAACGCACGATGGCGATAACCCTGTTGGCGCAAACTAATTGTGTGCTCAAGTTCCGCCTGTCTGGACCCAGCAAGCGACTCAAGCTGCGACTGCAACGAGCGTTCGCTCTGGTTCCGATCAGCTAACCCGGTACGAAGACCCGCTAGGTCATTGGCCAATCGCAGCTTTGCCTCGGTATATGGTTGCAGGTATGTAACGTCGGCCGTCAGCAGATATCCCCGCTCGTCTGCCTCCATGTCTGCCAGATCCTGGCGCAAAGCACTGATATTGTCGCGAATCGTGGAAGCTTCGTTTGCGAGCACCGCCGAGTACTGCAGACGTCGTAAAGACTTGATCTGAAACAAGGCATTCCATGCGATAACGATGATTAGCGCGACCGCCACGACGTATAATGCCAACTTCCGAATCATCCGTTTTGGCCATCCTTCCGCGAGCCGAGTGAACGATCCTGAAACAGTCAAACATCGCAGCGTAGAGATGTTCTGAGCAGCGCTACCTCGGGAGTCAGCACTAGCACAAGGCGCACGCAATGTTCGAGAACAGGAGCCTCAGCAATGTCTCACAAAAAAAGGACATCTTCAATGGCCCGCCGGAGACATCCCGAATCGGATGCCTTCTCGGTCCCGATGCGGCCTATCTGCCAATGGCTACCCTCCGCGCCGAACATTTGAGGATCTCCGAAAGCTCGTTCGTCGCCAGCTACATGGGGCCACACTCAATTTATTCGCGGCTCGCTTTGCGAACTATTCCTCGACAGCGTTCAAACTCATTGGCCTTGCCTATGTCAAGTTTCAGGCTCAGGAAGCGCCTATGCAGACATTTAAAGAGATTGAATAGAAGCTGTGGAGGCTTTCCTGGGGATGGGGGCATAGGAAAAGTTGCCGCTTACCGCATGGAGTAGGTCGCCAGTAGGAAGGAGTGAACCCTATGACCAAGCCCGCACAACGCAAGCATTCGAAGTTGCGTCGCCTGCGCGCGGTGAGTTGGGTGGCCAATGGGAGCTGCTTCGGATAAGCTCGAAACCGGCGAGATTCCAGAGTGACGGAAACACTCGCGCCCCGACACGCTCCTCCTTCGCATGGAAACCTCTGGCGGTTCGGGACATCCGTCCCATCGGGACGGATGCCCACTCGGCACTCCAGCGCATATGAACTGTGGTACGCTGGTAGCCGTGAGGCTAACGCGGGAGGCAATTCCCTTCCCTGCTCCGCGTTTCTATCATTCATTCGGTTCCCTTGATGGCTACCGCTACTCGAAATCCTATTCGTATCGGCCGTTATGAAATCATTGGGGTGATCGGCCGCGGAAGTCGGGGTACGGTCTATAAGGCAATAGATCCCCATACCCGTCGCGCCGTTGCGATCAAAGTCTTGACCTCAGCGTTTTCCGAGGACGATTCACTCCCTAGGTTCTATCGAGAAGCGAAGTATGCGGGCAGTTTACAACACCAGAATATCGTTAGGTTGTATGAATTAGGGAACCAGAATGGCTTCCCTTACGTGGTCATGGAATACCTCGAAGGATGGGGATTGGACGCTGTAATCGGTTCCACACCGCTTTCGATCGGCGGCAAGCTGCACATCATGGTGCAAGTATGCGGTGGCCTTCAGTTCGCTCACGACCGGGGTATTGTCCATCGCGACATCAAGCCCGCCAATATTGTCATCCTCCCCGACGGAACGGCCAAGATTGTGGATTTTGGCACCGCCTATATTGGCGGAAGCCACGTCTCACGCCCCACGATGGTCATGGGGAACATCTTCTACATGTCTCCCGAGCAACTCGAGGGCAAAGCCGACCTTGACTGCCGCACTGACATCTTCTCGGCCGGCGTCGTTCTCTTCCAGTTATTGACCGGAGCTCTGCCTTTTCAGGGGCAGGATACCCGCTCAACCCAGTTGAAGATTCTGAACGACCCGGCTCCGTGTGTAGGCAAGTATCTAAGCGATGTACCTTCTGACCTTCAGCCCATCATAGAGAAAGCCATGGCCAAGCGCCGGGAGGACAGGTATTCGTCCGCCCGTGAATTGGGGTTTGAGCTGACACGGCTTCAGCAGCAACTTTCTCGAGCTGGGGTCGATTTACATCTTCAGCGTGCCAGCGGACATATTGAAGGCAGAGACTTGAATGCAGCCAAGCAGGCGCTCATTGACGCTTTACGGGTAGACCCGGGCCATAGTGAAGCCAAGCAGCGGCTGCGAAAGGTGCAAGAAGCACTGGACCTCCAAGAGCGCAAGCAGGCTGCTCTCGAGCTCCGTTCGCAGGCTGAGCAGGCCATGACGGAAAGGCGCTTCGAGCAGGCGAGGTCATTGGCCGATAAGGCATTGCAGTTACAGCCTAACGATACTGGCCTGCTAAAGCTGCGCGAAGCTGTGCAGAACCGGCACAAGTCGACCGAGACCTACAACACCGCACTCGATCGCGCGGCTGCAGCTTTGAACGCGGGCGCGCTGGATCCGGCCAAGCAAGCGATCGAAGATGCGGTTCGCGTTCAGGCACTCGACAGCCGTGGCCTGGGGTTAGCGCGGAGGATTGCCGAACGAGTTGAGGAGCAGTCCAGAGAAGGGAGGGCTGCCGAACAAACAAAGCAGGTTGTGATTGCCACCAACGCGGTTGAAAAGGCAATTGCTGACGCTCGCATGTTCTTGTCATTTAATCAGCGACAAGAAGCGCGAGAGGCTCTAGTGAGCGCTATGAGTTCGGCTCTGAGGGTTCCCGTAGACCTGCGACGGAAATTTGAGGCTCTGGGTCGGGAACTTGAACGCGAACCTCAGATCGAAGACTCGTTGCCTGACAGGTCTCCCGATGGCCGCTCCCTTGGGTCCCCCACAGCGAACGAGTTATTCAGCGCACCCCAGGCCCTCGGGCCAGAGGTGGGACGCGAACCTAAGCCTGGATCGATTGTACCTCCTCGTTTCGAGGCGATGCCCACCTGGAGAACGCCAGACCCGCCAGAGCAAAGGGACATTCCTGAAGAGTTGCGGGAATTTTTACCACCTCCCAGGCGGGGCTGGGGCCGCTTACTGGCGGGGACCCTGGTTTTGGTTCTTGCAGCATCTGCCGGTTATCTTATCTTCTTACCCCAACCTAAGCATGTAGTTAAATCGCTGCCACCACAGCCAGCGCCGGCGCCTCAAGTCCAGTATGCTGAGATCAACGCTGAACCGTGGGGAACAGTGACCTCAATCACCTCACGCACTGATCAATCGGTGATAAAGCCAAACGAGGTGACTCCGGCACGCATATCGCTTGCCCCCGGGGCTTACGATGTTACGGTTACAGGCCCCGCTGGGCAAACCCGCACCGTAGAAATTCAGGTGCCGCAACCGCCCGGGCAGCGTTGCTTTGTAGTCTTCACAAAACCTGACCTCGCGAAAATCGTGAACGCGCAGTCGGCGCATTGACGTGTTATTGATCTGAGCTTTTTTGGTAAGCGGTCAATATCTTTGGTGACACCGGCTGCCCCTCAGCCGAAAATCCGTTCTTCCTGGCTTCCCTAAATTCATCCAGCGCTCGTCGCTCGAGACTTCGGTCCTGGCCGCCCGCCAGGTAGAACTGAGCGAGCTTGCTGGCCCCCAGGTAAAAATGCGCTAAGTCTGCCTTGCCAGGGCTCTCTTGGTTGTAGGTGGATAGAAACTGTTCGGCTTCGGGATAGCGGCCGGAATAAAACTCATCGATGCCTTGCTGAAGGTCGACCATAGCCGCTTGCTCTTCCGGCTTTCCGGGACCATCAGCCTTTATAGACGCCGCTTGACGATACCGTAATCTGGCGTCGTCATATTTCGAGGCACGGTTCGCGTCGGCAGCCTGCTCAATGGCAGAGTTGTAGCGCATAATTTTGTCCAAAAATTCCTTGGCCTCACCATGGTGCTCACCGGTAACCTGCTCGAATAATTGCTGCGCCTGCTGGAAATCATTGCTGTCGTAGGCGTTCTTTGCCCGTGTAAAGACATCAGAAGCACTGTCTTCAATGGAAGGCGCAGGGCTCTTGCCGGGGTGGCTGGCGGCAAGCTCCTTCATTTCCTGGCAAATGTAAGCAGCTTCATTTCCGCTGCATGGAAAGCTGGGATCATCGTAGGCCACCAAGCAGCTATAGCGCTTGGCCTCTTGGTAAAGATGCTTATTTGAAGCATCTAGCGTTTTGCGGCAGAGCTCCTGGTCCCGTACAGCGGCACGCGCCCGCTCCCCTTGCGCGATTTTGGCCTGTAGCTGCTTTGCCCGGGTTAACAATTCAGCGGGGCGATATGGTCCATCCGCCTTGATCGATAGTGCCCGCTGAATTTCACGAATGGCAAATCCCAGGCTGGCCGTGTCCATCTCATCCTCTTTGCGGTTCAGCATTGTTTGCGCCGTTTCCAAAGCCTCCTTGTAAGAGTTGATTTTGCCCAGGTATGCTTTGGCGTCTTGCGCATGAGCACCAGTTACACTCGAAAACAAGTTCTGCGCGTCGGTGAAGCGATTTGCATTGTATTCATGAACCGCCCGCGTAAATGCGTCAGCGCTATTGGGCTCCGAGGCCCGCCGCGCCTGGAAAGTCGAGCCATAAGAAGAGAGAGCAAAAACGGAAAACGTGAATATTATCCAACGCAAGTGCCGGTTTCGAGTGTGATCTTTCGTGCGCGACTTCATATCTAAGCCTCA
>JAFATF010000366.1 GCA_019244045.1 Acidobacteriota bacterium | reverse complement strand
CAATGCTCGATAGGGGGCTTCAGATGAAATTCACAATTATCCCAGCCGCTTTTGCGTTGGTCCTAGCCGGCGGTTGGCTCGCGACACCAGCTCACGCGGCGGGCTGTGTAAAGGGTGCGGCGGTCGGTGCGCTTGCCGGCCACGTGGCTGGGAACCATGGTGCTGTCGGCGCCGGTGCGGGTTGTGCTGTCGGACACCATGAAGCCAACAAGAATGCTAAAGCGACACCAGCCCAGCCAGCGCAGGGTTCAACTTCCGGCGGCCAAGCCAATACGAATTCAGGCCACTAACGCGCCCACACTATCAAACTTTTCGGGCTGCCGCCGGTTCGGCAGCCCTCGTCGGACCTGGGTTGAGCGAGGCAATCTCAATCAATTAGCCACGGCTCCACTCGCTCTCTCCCCGCGCGATCAGTTCTAGGGTGGTTCGGGTCACCTTGTTTTTCATTCTAACGTGGACAACTTGGCCGAGCCATTCCGAGCGACATAGCCGTGGTTTAGGGGGTAATCGCAATGCTCCGGGGTTTGCAGCTGCGGCTCAGGAGGCTCGGTGCGAAAATCAACAAAAATCAAGCAGACTGTGTGAAAACTCACCGCTGCGCAGCGGCAAAGCAAGAATAAGTCCCTTATGGAATGAGATACATAACAATTGATTCGTAAAAGCCCTTATTGCCGTTCTAATGTTGCGTCGACGTGTGCTGCATTCGAGTTTTCACAGTCTGCAAGATATTTGCAACGGCGATTTGAGGCCGAAAATTGAGGGGTTTTGAGAGACGCCGCGAGGTCTCGAATGTTGCGCCTCGAAAGCCTACTATCGACCCTTTCCCGACCTTCGCCCTGGCGTATGAAATCGATACTCCGGTATCGTCGGACTTTCCAGGATGCAGCCAATACGACTTCAACAAAGACACGGCGCGGACGGAAGCACTTACAGAAAAACCGCAACATATTTATTTAATTCATCTCGTACAGGCTGCACGTCCCGGCTCGACATCGTGGCCGCCGCAGAAGCGCATCATTTCTATCCTCATTTCTATCTTAAGTAGGGTTAATTCCGCTAAAACCTGCAAAAAACGTGTTGACTAGATGTGACGCTCAATTCTTGCTTCAATCGCGCCGAAGATACTAAGCCGAAATGGCCCACCTTGGCGCTCAATAAGGGAGGACAGCATGAAAGGACCAGCGGCGGTTTGTTTATACTGCTGGCAAATCGCGGAGCGCTAATGCTTGCGCCGGCCGCTGGCGCACAAGAAACATAAAGACGCGAGAACGAGCACCGGCCGAGATCAAGAATACTAACGAAACAATACGTAAGCCGGTCTCGATTTAGCAGTGGGGCTCCGGCGTTCGGATGCTCCGCACAAATCAAACTCGCTTATCTATCTCAGGGAGGAAACTCATGCAGATGCGAGAAGCCGTATCGCTATCCATAGTATCAGGTTTGCGAGGTGGTTCGGCAGCGATCCTTGCGCTCGTCGGAATATTTGTCGTTGCGGCCTCGCCCGTTTTCCTGCGGACGAAGCGCTCTCTTCGGCAAAGTGCCGTGTTGCGCCCGTCTCCGGCAGTGAGTGCATTATTGCTGGCCTGGCTTATCGCCCCCACCGCTGCGCATGCCATCGACGCCTACATCACCAGCTCGGGCGGCAACACCGTGTCGGTGATCGACACGGCGACCAACACGGTAATTGCCACA
Organism: Acidobacteriota bacterium; assembly: GCA_019244045.1. Taxonomy (GTDB): domain Bacteria; phylum Acidobacteriota; class Terriglobia; order Terriglobales; family Acidobacteriaceae; genus Gp1-AA122. The sequence goes on along the minus strand of JAFATF010000366.1, from coordinate 4,213 downwards.
ATCACCCTCGACAGGCCATCCGCCGGCGTGGCGGTCACGCCGGACGGCAGCAAAGTCTATATCGCCAACGGCATTGCCGACACCGTGTCGGTGATCGACACGGCGACCAACACGGTTATCGCCACGATCCCCGTCGGCGGCGGCTTCGAGAAGAATCCCTTCGGCGTGGCGGTCACCTCGGACGGCAGCAAAGTCTATGTTGCCAACGAAACGGGCACCGTGTCGGTGATCGACACGGCGACCAACACGGTTATCGCCACGATCCCTATCGGCTTGAATCCCACCCTTTTGGCGGTCGCCCCTCCCCGCCCGGACGGCAGAAGCGAACCCCAAAACGAAGACCGGGAGCGGAGGTGCAGGCTGCACCAGGACGACGAGGGGCAGACGGATGGGCAGGAAGATAAGAAGATGGCTCGCAGCAAGGTCTATGTCGCCGACTCCGAAGGCAACACCGTGGTAGTTATCGATACGGCGACCGACACGGTTATCGCCAGAATCCCCGTCGGCCGCTTCCCCTTTGGTGTGGCGGTCACCCCGGACGGCTGTAAGGTCTATGTCGCCAATGACAATGACGCGACCGTGTCTGTGATCGCGACGGCAAGTGACACAGTGATCGGTTCCCCAATCCCCGTGGGCTTTGCCCCCGCTGGTGTGGCAGTCGCTCCGAACGGCCGCAGGGTCTACGTCACGTTCGACACCGCCGTATCGGTGATCGAGACGGCAACCGATACGGTGATCGGCTCCCCAATTCCGGTGGGCAGAAGTCCCACGGCCGTGGCAGTTACCCCGAACAGCCGCAAGGTCTATGTCGAGAACTTCCTGGACAACACAGTGTCGGTGATTGCCACTAAGACCAATACGGTTATCGCCACGATCCCCGTGGATAGAGACCCTGATGGGCACGGCCTGTTCATTCAGCCGGGGCCGAGATTTGCCGGAATACCCGGGTTCTCGAACTGTCACGGCCAGAGTGTGTCTGCTCTTGTCCAGCAGTTTAATGGGCTTAATGCCGCTGCCGAGGCCCTCGGGTTTCGCACCATTAGCGGCCTAGAAGAAGCTGTCCTGGAGTTTTGCGAAGACTAGAAGCCACGTCGGGTTCAGATTGAGCCAGCTGGCTGGCAACCGCCACCGTCAGCCGGCCCAGCTGGCCGGCCCGGCCGCCTGTGCGCTAAACCTTTGGGCGTCAGCGGGCCGTCGGCCTGATTTCCGTTAACAATGGTCCTGCGACACTAGCCCTTTTCGGTGTTGCAGAAATCGACCAGACCGTGTGAAAACGCGCTGTAGCAGTGACCGGCGTTCTGCAGGCGATCGAGGATCATAAGCGGTACCGCGTGACGCCGCGGATCGCTCCGATTGATCGCGTTGGTGCCCTCTCGGAGGCGACCAGATCCGTTCAGCCAGTGCGACCAGGCACAGGTGGCCGGGCCTCTCAGCCCGGCGCGGCCTTCACCGCTGCCATCAGTTCGTCAAATGCGACAAGGGACAAGGTTGAGCACTCGCCTGATGTTGTAGGCAAGTGCGGTCAGGCTGAACTCAGCCCGAACCTTCTCCCGACCCCGCATCAGGAAAAAGTCTGGTTCCACTGGTTGCTTCCACCGATCGAGAAACTCTCGCCGGCAAGTTGGTTCGTGTTCGAGAACTGCGTGGTCAGTCCTGACGGCGCCATCATAGACTGCGCAAGCTTCGAGACCTGCGCCGTGAGCGGGAATGTCAAAGACGGATTGATCGAATTCATTGTTGTCGCAGACTGCACGTTTACCCTGACGAAGGCTGGGACGCTGAACGGACTTTCGATTGTCTTCTCAAGATTGAACGTCACCTGCTTGGTGATGAGCTGATCATAAGTGCTGGCGATATCTAGCGTGTTCCTGTTAACCTGGGTGCTAGCGCAGCCGGCGGAGGCCAGTATGGCGGTGGCGGCAAGGATGTGACATGGCATCGATTGCCCTTATGGTTGGCGGTCGCGGTCGGTCCATTAACCCCCCACATGCGTGCTGGCTAGCACCGCGTGAATACGGACGTTCGGCTGTCTCTCGCAAAAATCCTCCTCCTTTTGAGTGTGATTCAGCCGGATTCCGGTTTGCCGAAATTCTTAAATTTCGTTGAAAAAGTCGCTTCGTAGATCGGTTTGCCCGGAAGGCAGATGCCTTCCCAGCTCCCGCTCCGATTGCCCGATGCGGGTTACTGCCTGTCGGTTACGTCAGCATTGTTCGTCTGGCTTTCCTTTCATCATGCCGTCGCGCAACCTGCCACGGGCAAGCGTGGTGGGGAGCAGCCGATCAGCTTGACCAGCTTGCGAAGGTTCTGAGCCGTGGCCGCGAGGGTGCATTCGTCGCGCGCTCCGGTGATCCCGCGCAGCCGCAGCCGTCGGAAGTTGAGATTGCGCTTGAGATGGGCAAAGCACATCTCGACCTTGCGCCGTGCATAGGCCGATTTCCGGAATGCTTTCGTTGTCGCGAGCTTGGCTATCCGCTGCCGCACGTCTTCATGGGCACTAACAGATAGCTGGCGGGCGGCTCCTGTCGTGCACTGCCGCTTAAGCGGACAGCACTCGCAATCGGCGGCGCGTGCCTTGTAGGACAGGATATCGTTGTCCCGCCGGGCGACGAGACGGAGCCGCATGGAGCCGGGGCATATATAGCTGTTGGTTTCCGGATCGAAGCGGAAGTCCTCGCGGGTGAAGACGCCATTGGTCTGGTGGCGGCGGTCGAGCACCGGAATATGCGGTGTGATCCCGCGCGCCGTGAGCCATGCCAGCATGGGGCCACCCCCGTAAGCGGTATCGGCGGCAATATTGTCGGGATGCAGGCCGAAGCGATCCTTGGTGCGGCCGATCATGGTGCGCGTCGCCGCCACTTCCGCCGTCCAGCGAGCCGGACTGGCTTCCACGTCCACAATGATCGCCGCTTTCGTGTCGATCAGATAGTTGTCGCCATAGGCAAAGGCGATCTTGCTCTTGCCCTTGCTGGTGAGCGCCGCATTCGGGTCTGTCAGCGACAGCGCCTTAGCCGGTTGGGGTGTTTCGCCGGGCAAAGAATCCAGACCCATAGCCTTGTCCAGCCGGGCGAGATATTCGCGCACCGGGCGCGTGATCTTGCCCGGATCGTCCCAATCATCCGGCGGCTTGTTGTCTTCCGTGCGCCGCATCACACGCGCATCCGCTTCGATCACCGTGGCGTCTGTGGCGAAGGTTTCACCCCCGACAAGCCCGGCATTCATGCAGCTTTGCACTACGCCCTCGAACACCAGCCGCAAGGCATCGCTCTCCCGAAAGCGGCCATGCCGCGTTTTTAAGAAGCTCGAATGATCCGGCACTGTGCCATTCAGGCCCATGCCGCAGAACCAGCGATAGGCCAGATTCAAATGCACTTCCTCACACAGCCGCCGTTCTGACCGGATGCCATAGAGATAACCGACGAGCAGCATGCGGATGACCAACTCGGGATCGAGGGATGGCCTTCCCATGGCGCTGTAATACGGGGCGAGCCGCCGCCTTACGTCGCTCAAATCCAGCACCGCCGCAACCCGGCGCAGCAGGTGATCCTCAGGCACATGGTCTTCGAGGCAGAAGTCGTAGAACAGCGATTGTTGATTGTCGGACTGGCATCCCATCATGGCGCGCTTCCTTCCTGTTTGACCCCGGAGGAATCACGGAAAATCAGTAATCACAAGAATTCAACCATATACGCACGTTTTTCATGCGCCTTTGCTGTATTTTTGACACCCTATTTTCAGCGATTACCAACGCCGCATAACGTTGATTGCGGAAAACTTCACGAAAAATTAGCCGTGCCTGTTATCGAACGGTTAACCGTGTTTTGCTAAAATCTAAACCAATGTTTTCCTATAAAGGGAGAGATTCATGGGCGATATGAAAAAAATCGGTTCTCCACCTGTGATAGGAAATGCGCGCGCTGAAGATGTAAAAGTTGTGACTAGTCCGCCCGGTCTGCCGTATCCGAGTGAAGCGGTAAGTAAAATTCCATTTCCGAGCGAAAAAGCATGTGAAGATGCCGGGGTGGTTTTAACAGGCTCCACAGTGGAACATGGTATGGAGTCGAGTCCCGGAGCTCACCATCCATCAGTTTCTTGTTATGATGGGTTGACGGGTTGAAGCGAGGTGTGAGGCAACGATTCTGAGTTCGCTCTGACATGGGATCACGCCATGGCACAAGTGAACGGGATCGTGGTTTGGACGGAAGGCATCAAAGCG
>JAFATF010000346.1 GCA_019244045.1 Acidobacteriota bacterium | reverse complement strand
CGCTTTGATGCCTTCCGTCCAAACCACGATCCCGTTCACTTGTGCCATGGCGTGATCCCATGTCAGAGCGAACTCAGAATCGTTGCCTCACACCTCGCTTCAACCCGTCAACCCATCATAACAAGAAACTGATGGATGGTGAGGGGTTTTTGTCGTTTTCTGCAGCGAGCAATTCTGAGTAATCTGCCATATATTATTTTTCCATATCCAGCTGCTGGGCGGCGTGTGTCACATCGGCCGCTTTGGCTGTGTCCGTTTGGCTGATGTAGAGGTGTCGAAGCACCTCGTCGGCCAATTTGATTGCGTCGCGCGGTAGCCCTTTGGTGTAGGCGAAAACCTCTTGGAAGGCATCATCGGCGAAGGGAGCCTGCGATGTGTTGCCGGAGGCCACACTCCAGCGGAAACGAAGCATATTCTGGAGGTCGGCGGGGGACATCGAGTTAATCGCAATCGGGATCATGCGTGAGCGCAGCTCCTGGTAGCGTTTCACCTTTTCCGCAAGTTCATCCTGGCCTGTCAACACGATTTGCAAGAGCTTGACGTCTCTGGTTTCAAAATTGAGCAGATAGTGAACCAGCTTCAGGATATCTCTGGTCATGTTTTGCGCCTCGTCGATGAACAACGTCGGCACCTTGTTCTGCTTATATTGCTCAATCAGAAAACTCTCAAAGAGCTTGAGTGACCGGTCATAGGCGCGATCCGTCGGAACACCAAAGGCATCCATAATTGCCCGTAAGAAGGCCATCGAGGATTTCACATTGGGAGCGAACAATAGGCGAAGATTGTAGGTGGTATCCTCCTGAAGCTCTTCATATAACCGGCGCAGAAGTGTTGTCTTGCCGGACCCAATCGCACCGTACATATACAACGGCGCGGTTCGGTGCCTTGTCATATAGGTAACCTTAGAACTGGCTTCTTTCACCTGTTCGTTCAAAAACAGAAATCGTGGATTGGGAGAAATTCGAAAAGGCTCCTCATTCAATTTGAAATATTCGATAATTGTCATAAGTCGAGTATAGTATGCTGTTTATTACCGCAAATTGTCAATAGGGAATATGGAATTCAGCAAAGTAGAACAATGGACCAAAATAGTTAGCAGTAATTCAGTAGAGAAACGAGTCTCTGAATTGATCCTCCGATATCAAACAAGGATCGTTGACAGAGCATTCAGTAGGATTTTAGAAATTGTCGGCTGGCGCTGCGCACGTCGATTTCAATGACATGTATGACTGTGAATTATTTGATAAGAATGTCTGGATGGTCGGGGATAGGGAACGGCCGGGAAAACTCTTTGCCCGGCGGGAACGATAAGCCCCCGGTCTTGCCCTGATCTGCCGATCGGTCAGCGGCTGTTGATAAAGATCATCTCTCCTGTCTTTTGCAAATAGTCATGGTGTTTGATCTGGAGCCTCCAGGTACGGGCCACGTGGGAATCCGTAAGGTACTCAGACCCCTCCGTACCATCGTCACCCCGCCTTTATCCAGCTAACTCTGAGGCAGCTTGCCAGGATCTAACCTCAAACTGCCGGTTGGCAATCCACGATGAGCAAGGTCCGCAAAGGGATGGTGAAGGGACCTTTGCCGGACACGCGGCAATGACGGGGTTGCGCCGTTTGCGGCCATTCGCGAGGCCGCGATTGAACCGCCGCCGCCGAAGCCGACTCCGAGCGGTGGTTCAGCGTTGATTATCGTAAGACGCCAGTTGGCTCGGAGCGGCACCGATCGTGTCGAGCCATGCGCCATGCGGATCGACCCAGGCCATCGGAGCACCATTCAGCGCCAGCAGGAAACTGCCCCTCGGCCCCTCCCGCCCGGCACGCCTAGCGATTTCCGGAAACACCTGCGGCATTTCATTCGCGATCCAAAAATCGCAGAGCAAGCCGACTGATCGCGCGAACTCCTCCCGTTCTGCCGCTGAGGAGACGTAGGCTAATACCGCTGTATGGAAGATGACAAGTGTAGCGTCCTTCGGTGCCTCTCGGGCGAGCGATGCGAGGTCTGTACGCAGGTCTCCTTTCACCACTCGGGGATTCTGCTCGGCGGCAATCTTTATCGCCGCGCGCAGCCTCGCCAGCCGATCCGTCTGCTCCGGCCAGACCAGCGCCTCCAACCAAGCCACCTCCGCGGGGTCCGCCAGGTCGATGGGATTAAGGTCGAGCCCTGCCCTCCAGGCGACGCGCGGTGGTCTTGCCGGGATCGGCGTCGCAGCGTTGACCTTGCAGGGAAAGACGGGCGGCATCAGAGGCTGCGCTTCGGGACGCACAATGGGCCCGCCATAATCATAGGCGTAGAAGTCCGGAAGCAGGCAGAGACCAGCAGAGGTGCCAACTTCGAGTAGGGCCAATGGCTCGGGTAGCCCGGCCAGCACCGGTAATAGGGCGGCACATCGTCCAGGCTCATTTGTCTGGGTCGAACGAGCCAGCATCGTGGCTCGCAGGGCGTCCTTATCCTGCAGCACGCGGCGCCGCAACTGATCCCAATCGGCGGGCGTGCCGAAGAGGTGCCGGTCGGCGGCGAGAAACAGGTTCGGTTGCCGCTTTTCGCGCGGCAATGTCAGCAGAAATCCGATTACCTCCCGATCGGATGCCACGCCATGCAAAACTTCACCGTAAAGCGGCGACTTATCGCCGACCTCGTCCTCGGCAAACCGGAGATACGCGGTCGACACTCTCGAGCCATCTTCCTGTTCCATGTGCTGTGACCTTTTATCGCCGCGGTCAAGTCCACGGGGTCGGTGTTGGTGCCGCACACGGGCCAGCCACACCGATCAGCCTTTTGACGGCTTCGGCGAGTGGGTACTTGGCACGAGACGCCAAAAGCCTTGCCGATTCCGTTGCAGCAAAGTCCGCCCATGACCCCACGGCTCGGCCGTTACGCCCCGCACGTGCAGTTCGAGATGATCTGCTGTGCATTTGACCGCGACCAGTTTGCTTAGCAGCGCGCCGCCAGGGTCATCCACCTGTTGCAAACGGCTCTCGACAGCGAAGGGCTCGTCAATGATATCGGCCCGGCCGGCAAGCGTCACATAGGCGCTGCCCGAATCATGCTGATACGCCAGCGTCACTCGGCCAGCGGCGCGGATTTCCGCCGATTTTCGTCCGGTTCGCATGGTCAAGAACCAGCGCGTCCAAAGATCTTCGCCGTCGCCGTTCGGAAACGCCTTGACGACACGGGCATTGGCGCGACCATTGCCGACTGAGGTAACGACCCAGCAATAGCGCACCTCAGCGATCGTCTGCCGGGCCGCTTGCAGTAGACGCTCAACGTGATGTTGCTCTTCCGCATCGATGAATCGTGCATCCGTCATCGGCTTGCTCCATCGAAAGCTGATTGCGGCGCGGATATCACATATAGACGAAGATCTCTAGAATAATTATTCTAGTAGTCGTGGCACGTACAAAATTTGACGAGACGGACTTCAAGGGCGCGGCACTGGCGATCGCTGCCGAGCGCGGCCCGCTTGCCGTGACGGTTGGATCGATTACCGAGCGGCTCAAGGCGCCGACAGGCTCGTTTTATCATCGGTTTGCCTCGCGCGATATCCTGCTCGGCGAGTTGTGGCTGGAGACGGTCCTCGATTTTCAACAAGGGACCACGGCTGCACTTGACGCCGGGGACCCCTTAGCCGCGGCTTTGCACACGCCAGCTTGGGTACGCAAGCATCTCGACGAAGGACGCCTGCTGCTGCTCTATCACCGTGACGATTTTGTTCAGCGGGAGTGGCCACAGACGCTCCGCGATAGGGTCGCCGCCCAGACCGAGCAAATGGCCGGCGGTTTTGCAAGAGCCGCCCGCCTGATCTTCGGCCACGCCGGACCCGATGAGATTCGGCGGGCGCAATTCCTGCTAGCGGAGGTGCCCGTTGCCGTTGTGCGGCGGCATCTGGAGCGCCGTGAACCGCCTCCGCCAATCGTCGACGAATTGATCCGGATCACCTATCGGGCGGTCGTCGATGACTATCGCACGAGGACCCGATCTGACGGCGCCGGAGGATGACCGCAAGGGAGCATGAAGATCCGTTCCCGCGCCAAGGCCGAACAGCCGGTGTCGGATTCGAAAGCGGCCGTTGCTGTTAATCCGAACTTTCTTCTTGTTACTTTCTCCACACGGTACAACATATTGATATATAATAAATATCGCACACATGCGCGGCGGCCGATGTGCCCATAACTGGGTACAGCCATGCCGGGATCCGGCCTCTCTCGACTGCATGCTTGACAGGCTGACTTCGAGCCGTAGGCTTACTTCTACGCGAGCGGACGAGATCGTCTGCTGTACACAGTAGCAGCCTCTGCGGCTTTCGGAGAAGCCTTGCAGATTGCAGATTAAAGTGTTGCGCCGACTCCAAGAAGAAAGTTCGGGTTAATGAGCTCGAACGGCTGCTATCTTCGGCCCCGAACTGATGGTGCCAGAGAGATCCGGGATCCCCTGGCAAAATCGCCTGCAGGCCCCGCCGGCGCCCGCTGAAGGGCAAACTTCGAAGATCGGCAACGGTTGAGCCACAAGAGGGCGAAGGCCACGCAGGCGGGCTCCCACGCCGATTTCTGAGCTCGACAACTTGTCGTAAGCGAAACCTCTTCCCCCGTTGCGGGAAAACGCGCAGCATCCATGCTGGGGAATTTTAAGGGGGCACTCGCATGACGTAGCCCAAAAATGCTGAAAGCCCCGGACTGTCACCTCCGGGGCTCCAACATCCTTGCGGATTGAGCGTTTGGGTCAGGAATTTGTCACTCCAACCCTGCCTCAGCCCGCCGACGAAATCAACCCCCTTTTGCGGGGAATGGCGGAGCTTTGCCAAATGAAGCGGTTCCGGCGCAATGCCGAGTACGCAATCGATTCGTTGTGCTTCCATCCGATAGACCGAAACGGGAGGGTCAGGGTTATGACCGGTGCTGAGGCTCTCGAGCTTCGCACCAAGGGGAAAGGCTGTAAGTCAGGAGTTTTGAAACAGTCGGGCCTGCGGGTGCTCCACTGTCTGCTGTTTACCTTCTGCGCAGTCCCGACCGGCCGCTGCTGCCCCAGCTACGAGGCAATCCGGAAGGCGACCGGCTATTGCGTGGCGACCATTGCCGGGGCCCTGCAGCGTCTCGAGGCCTCCGGGTATCTTCGCATCACCCGGCGGATTGTCCGCACGAGCCTCGGGGCACGGCAGACCACCAATGCCTATGCCTTCCGGGAGTTTGGCCAGGGGGAGCGGAAGCCCGATTATACAAACTCGAAAGCAACCACCAACCTTATAAAAAACAAGAGCATGCAGCCAGGCACACCGGTTTCGGGGCCGGTGCAACTCTCGTTTTCGATGCAACGGGTTCTTCAGATCATGCGTCAGAGGAGGGGAGGAAGAAACACTCAGTTACCCATCAACCAAAAAATACAATACAATCCCTCGACAGGGTAGAAGTACTTCTGCTGCTTTTACCCTAGCTTTATAATAATATTCCTCCAAAGGAGACAAATATGTCCATCAAATGACTTGCAAATACATATATTTGTATTGACCGTGTAGGGAGGATCGAAAATGTTTAACAACCGGTAACGAAGAAATCCTTTCGCAAGTTTCGCCTCGCTGTCTGCGTTATTTCTGGACAGGAGGAGGCGACACCATGGCGGACCGTCCTTGAGTAAAAGAAGGAGCGGGCGGAGAAGCTCGCGCCGTTTGTGCGCAAGGGCGCCCTGGTGCTCGTAACCGGGCGGATCTCGCTTCGTCCATGCGATATCCATGACGGGTAGGAGAAAACGGAGCTCGAACTTGCCGCGCAGGATCTTCAGTTTATCGCAAAGCCGAAACCGGCCACGGAAACTGCCCCGACCCGGCAGGAGCCCGCAGTCCAAGCAACCGAATAAATTTCGTTGCTGACCGCCTGTGGCAGCCGCTGAGAAGGGAAACGCTGCCCATCTGCTCCCATCTGCTCCCAACACCGGAAAACCAGAAATCTCCTCTCTACGGCCTTCCTGGGCGATTTCCAGCACCGTAGTCCTGGAGAGGCTATCAGTTGCCGTGTAGTGGTAATTGCGGGGGTAGCGCTCCTACGGCTTAGAGCCGGTGACTAATGGAACCGGCCGCAGGCAATTGCGTTGCCCGTTCACTCAAACTCTTTGGAGACCGGTTTCAATGCGAATCTCAGCATGGTTTACCGCAGTAGTGCTGGCACTCGCGTTCACTGCTCCAGGGTCGTTCGCCCAGATTCCGTCCGGGCGTACGATGCCGGCCGATTACAACTTCATCTTCCAAGCGGCATATGGTGGTTGGGGCGAAGTAATGGCAGGCCAACTCGCGCCGCAGCGGTCGACCAATCCTGCCGTGCTCCAGGCAGCATCGATGATGGTGACAGATCACACCCAGGCCAATCGGGAACTGGCACCGTTGGCGATGGCGCGCGGGATAACACCGCCGACAACCCCTGATCCCGGACGCCAGGGGGCGATCACAATGCTTCAGGCCATGACGGGGCCGACATTCGATGTCGCGTATCTTCAAGAACAGGCGGCGGATCACGTAGTGGGAGTTGCCCTGTTCCAGAGTGAGGCCCAATCGAGCCAGGATCCCCAGCTGCGGGCCTTTGCTCAGAAATACCTGCCGGTACTCCAGCGTCATCTCCAGACCCTGACCTCACTGATGACAAGCATGGCTACCCGGCGATAACGGACAGGAGAAAACCGAGCTCGAACTTGCCATGCAGGGCTGGCGATCCTGGCGACCGTTGAGAGGCGAAATGCTTTGGGGCTTCCCGATCGATCAAACCAGAAATGTAAGTTTTCGTTAAATGTTACCCCAACTATGGATATGCCTCGAGACGTTGGCTTGTGAGCGAGATGGAGGGCTTGCCCGGCCTGAAAGCGTAGGCGACGAGGCAGGACAGAACATGGACCATGGCGTTGATCACCGACCTGTGGCGTGAATGCTCAAGCCCCATTTCGGATTTCAGGGTATCGAGCACGGTCTCGATGA
>JAFATF010000339.1 GCA_019244045.1 Acidobacteriota bacterium | reverse complement strand
ACTAAACTTCATGAGGTCGGCCGGCGCCTTCGAATGATGGCTCGTTTATTTCTCCCAGTCGAGCCGGCTGCTGAGAGGCACTCCCGCTCGAAATCTCGTCCGCCGCTGGCTGCTCTTCATTTACTTCCTCGCAGTGCTCGCCTCCGTTTTCCCCGGGATACAACTCGCATTGAAGTGACTCAGCGACCAGCTTTTCGAATTCCTCCATGCTGGGCAGCTCACTCACGTCTTTCAGTCCAAAGCGGAGCAGGAATTCTTTTGTGGTCTTATAGAGAATCGGGCGGCCGATGACCGCCTTGCGCCCCGCCGTCGAAATCAACTTGCGATCGAGCAGCGTGGCCATGACACCGCTTGCGTCCACCCCGCGTATCTCGCTGATCTCGGGAGCCGTGACCGGCTGCTTATAGGCAATGACCGCCAGGGTTTCCAGAGCCGGCATGGAAAGCCGAATCGGCGGTTTAAGGCTCTTGGCAAAGGCGCGCACAATGTCATGTTGCTCGGGCTTGGTTGCCATGCGATATCCGCCTGCCACTGGACGAATTTCGATTCCGTGTTCCGCCTGCGCATAATCGCCGACAAGTTCCGCGATGGCGCGGCGAATTTCAGTTTTCAATTCAGCGTCGCTCTGCGCCGGGCCAGAGTCTTTGACCAGCTGGACGATTTCGTCCAGCGTGACCGGATTTTCGGCAGCATAAATAATTGCTTCAATTTTCGCTTTCATGCTCATGGGCCGTTCTTCTCGAAGATAAACCGGCACTGACTGGGGTGCGGGCGCGATCCTCGCCCATGCTGATTCCCGCGTGCCGATGGGTCGACCCGCATGGCTTGCGACCTATCTCCAGTCATCACGCACTCGAGCCTGCTCGCTCATGACCTCGTCAAAGTGAATATGCCTGCGCACCACAATTTCGCCAAATACGTGATCTTGCCGAACCTGAATCGCCTGCAGGCGAACCATCTCGAGCAAACCCAAAAAGATGGCGACCAGGGCACTCCGCGAATTCACGGCTCGCAGCAGATGGGTCAGGCGAATGGGCCCGTTTTCCAGCACCAGACGCCGGCGGAGATATTCGATCATCTGGCCGACGGTGACCATCTCCTCGTCGATTTCGAGGATGGGCCGCGACTTGGCCCGGTCCAGCACTTTTTGAAAAGTCTTGACCAGATCGATGACATCGGCGGCAATCTCCGGCTCTGTGCCCTCGGCATCTTTAAACTCTTTCAGGGCGGGATTGGACCAGATGGCTTCCTCGAGCCGCTGTTTCTCGAAGAGCATTTGGGCCGCGGATTTGAACTTCTCGTGTTCCAACAGGCGATTGACCAGTTGCGAGCGCGGATCGTCTTGTGCCTCGGCCGGCAAGTCGGGGTCGCGGGGCAAGAGCATCTTCGACTTGATGTGGATGAGTACCGAGGCCATGTAAATAAACTCGGCGGCAACGTTCACATCGAGTTCTCGCATTTTCTCGACGTGGGCGAGGTATTGGGAGGTGATTTTAGCGATTGGGATATCGCAAATCTCAATGTTCTGCTTGCGAATCAGATCGAGCAGGAGATCGAGGGGCCCTTCGTAGACATCCCCCACAGCTACGGCAAAAGGGAAGTCGTCTGCCTCGCCCTGCGTCCTCGGCTTGGCGGCCAAGGCTCTCGGTGCGGGGCCAGAATTGATCATGCCGGGCATTGTGGCGGCCTTGTCACATCCTCGCTCATGCGAGCTTCGCTACCTCTGATCAGCGCCCGGCACAGGGGAAATCACGGCTCATTTGCATGGCCTGGCGAACTTCGGCCATAGTCTCTTCGGCTACCCGGCTGGCGCGTGCTGATCCTTGCTCAAGGATATCCCAAGCCAGCCTGGGATTGTGTTCGTATTTTTTGCGGCGCTCCTGCAGGGGATTCAAGATGCTAACCAGCGCGTCGGCCGCCCAACTCTTGCATTCGATGCAGCCAATTCCCGCCGAACGGCAGCCGGCATTGACCTGAGCATTGATGCGAGCCTCGCTGAAGATCTTGTGCAGATCGCCCACTGGGCAAACGTCGGGGTTGCCCGGATCGGTGCGCCGAACGCGTGCCGGATCGGTCACCATGGTCTTCAGCTTCTGGCGCAGCAGCGGCTCGGGATCGGTTAGCAGGATAGTATTGCCATAGGATTTGGACATCTTGCGGCCGTCGGTGCCAGGAAGCTTGGCTGACGGCGTAAGCAACGGTTGCGGCTCCGGGAATACGAAGGGTACTTCCTCCGCTACCTCTCTGCCACTGTCGCGCGGAGATCGCCCGTGATTTTTCCTGGGGTAGAACTGATTGAATCGTCGCGCAATCTCCCGAGTTAATTCGACGTGTGGAACCTGGTCCTCGCCGACGGGAACAAAATCGGCTTTATACATCAGAATATCGGCGGCCTGCAGCACAGGGTAGCCGAGAAAGCCATGCATGCCCAGATCTTTTTCCGTGATGTTCTCCCGTTGTTCTTTGTAGGTAGGGACGCGCTCCAGCCAGCCGAGAGGAGTAATCATAGAAAACAGCAGGTACAATTCGGCATGTTGCGGAATATGCGACTGTATGAACATCGTCGAGCGCTCAGGATCCAAACCCGCCGCCAGCCAGTCCAGCATGACCTCGGCACAGTTCTCCTTGAGGCGTGAAGTATCGGCGTAGTCGGTCGTGAGGGCGTGCCAGTCGGCAATGAAAAAGAAGCAATTGTAGTGGTCCTGCATGCCCACCCAGTTCCCCAGCGCTCCAACGTAGTTGCCGAGGTGCAGTTTGCCCGTGGGGCGCATGCCGCTGAGCACGCGTTTCGCCTGCACCGAACCTGTCATCAGAATCTCGTCAGGATCGAATCAAAAATGTTCACCACCGGGGAAAACAACCGGGCCAGCAGCCCTCCCCCCAGAAAAACCAGCGCAATCAGGCCAAAGACTCCGATGGTGTCATAGACGCGACGAAGTGAATCGGATAGAAAATGCCGCAGCACATGGCTGCCGTCGAGGGGCGGGACAGGAATCAGATTAAAAACACCAAGAACAACATTGATCATCATGGCCTGATAGAGCAGCAGGCACACAGGCACCAGCACAGAATCGCTCCCCATGCCCACCATGCCCAGGCGATAGGCGAGAGGCAGGCTGCGGACAATCTGGTGGCCCAAGTTCGAGGTCAGAGCTATGGTGATCAGCAGCAAGACCGCGGCGCTAGCCACGAGAAAATTGGTGATGGGACCGGCGATCGAAGTGAGTACGTCGTCGAGAACGTGGTTACGAAAATTGCGCGGATCGACCGGAGTCGGTTTGGCCCAACCGATGGCGGGAAAGTGGGCAAACTTAGCAATCATGGGCAGCAAGATGGTCCCTACTAGATCGATGTGTTTGATCGGATTCAGCGTGATCCGGCCTAACATACGCGCCGTCGGATCACCGCAACGATTGGCCATCCAGGCATGCGCGGCCTCATGAATGCTGATGGCAAACAGAAATACGATCAGCTGAAACAGGATGTCTACGTGCTCTAGCGTCATGGAGGACTCGAGTGATGATAACAGACGCTTCGCGATTCAGACCGCAAGCTTGAGGACCGCCGGATCGGGCAGAAATGAACCGGATTGCCCAAGGCGTGTGTCCGAGGCCCGGCTAAACCCTGAGACTAGGATCGATAACCCACCGGGGTTTCCCATCCTGCTCGGAAATCGGAGTACAATCGCACACAACGTTGGGGGGTGAGAACATGGGTGCCCGGGCTCTGCTTTCTCTGCTCATAGTGGTGGTTTTTAGCGCCGGCATGGTTGCTCAGCACGCGAGCGGAGGAGGCGGTACCGCAGGTGGGGGCCGGCCCGCCGGTGCAGTGGGAGGGGGGATGAACACATCGACCAATCCCAATCCCGGTTTGAATGTGCCCAACACTCTGCCCAACCCTGACGTGGGCACTCACCCGATGTTCTTGTCCGGCAAGGTAGTTGTGGATGATGGCACCCCTCTGACCGAGGCGGCGGTAATTCAGACTATTTGTCGGGGGAATATTCGAAATGAGGGCTACACGGATTCAAAGGGCGGCTTCAGCGTAGATTTGAACAGCATGACGGCGCGAACCATAACCGGCGCGGCCGACGATCCCGGCATCCGCTCGAACGGTGATGTCACGCCCGGCAGCCAGGGCGGCAACAGCTGGCGCGACATGCGCGATTGTGATCTGCAGGCTGTGCTGCCGGGGTTCACTTCGCAGCAGGTAGAGTTGGCGAGCAAGTTGACGAATTTCGGAAATGCCGATGTGGGCACGATCGTGCTCCACCGCATCGGCCACGTGGAAGGATTTACTATCAGCGCCACCAGTGCCATGGCCCCCGGCAAGGCGAAAAAGCTCTTCGCGCAGGCTCGCGAAGAAGAAAAGAAGAACAAGTGGGATGCTGCCGAGGCCAAACTCAGCAAAGCGGTCGAAGTTTATCCCAAGTATGCCGTGGCCTGGTATGAACTCGGACGGATCCAGATGCAAAAAAACGACCTGCAGAACGCCAAGCATTCATTTCGCCAGTCGATCACCGCAGATCGCACCTATGTCAGGCCCTACGAGCAGCTGGCTCAGATTGCCATCGAGCGAAAGCAGTGGAAAGATCTGAGCGACACGAGCGACGAGTTACTGCGACTGAATTCGGTGAGTTTCCCGCAGTATTACCTGTACAGCGCAGTAGCCCATTATTTTCTCGAAGACTTCGAAAAGGCTCAAAAGAGCGCCGAAGCGGGCATCCATATCGATTCCAGACACCAGATTCCCAAGCTCGAGTACATCTTGGGGTTGGCGCTCGCACAAAAACACGACTATCCTAACGCGCTGCTGCACATGCGCAACTACATCCGACTAGTGCCCAATTCTCCCGATGCGGAGACTGCACAAAAACAGGCCAGCGAACTTGAGAAGCTCTCATCTACCCCTACGGCCAAGAATTAACCCGCTTGGCCGTACCGGCAGGTCCGAGACCGGGCGCGCCTACGAGGCAAGCCGACGGTGTTCTTCAATGACGCTATCCTCGTCAGCTGGCGGATAAGATTGCCGCTTGAGCCGGTTCGGTTCCGATTAAGCTGAGCACATTGAGGGCAGCCGTGGTGCTTGCTCGATGCGCGAACACCGACGCGGGTGGCTAGCAGCCGAACCGTCCCCCGACCCGCGGTTTCGTCGAGCATCATTTTCCTGCCTCACCGAGGTCCCGCTTCCCGCGCCTCGTAGGCCTGGCGCAGTTCTTGCGGAGCACTGGGTTTCACTTTGACCGGCTTCGCGGGAACGCCGGCGACGACATGATAAGGCTCCACGTTCTTTGAAGCTACTCCCATCGATCCCACCATGCCCTGCTCGCCCACGCGCACCCCGCTCAGCACGGTTGCGTGGTAGGTGATGCGCGCCTTAGGTCCAAGCTCGGTTGTTTGGCCGGTAACGATCATGCCGTCGTTGAGATCATGAGCATGCGAATAGACATTGGCGTAATCTGAGATTGAGGTCCCCTCCCGGACAATAATTTCGCCACGGTCATCGAGCAGGACATATTTGTGAATAACACAGTTATCTTCCACCGTAAGGTTGTACCCGAAAGATACCTCGACCCCGTGAAAAATCTTCACGTTTGCGCCGCAGAATTTGAAGATGTGTCGGGCCAGCATGGCGCGAACCCGGTACCCCAGCCAGTGATTAAGTCCTACCGGAGAACGGTCGTACATCATCCAAAACCAGATGAGCGGCTTACGCTCCGCGTACCTGGCCGGATCAACATCTCCGTAATACTCCGGCTCAAGCGTGGTATTGCGCGGATCCAAGGAATAGACGAGGGCTTGCCTTGCGAGCGAAGCAGAAGAATCGGGCTCCGCATACGGCTTCCCGCAATAGAGTTGATGAAGAGCCTCGCGCACCGCCGTGCTGCGATGTTCAGGGTCACGGTCGCTGAACTCCTCATCGAGACTATCGATCCAGGAGAGGAAGCTAGCCTCGGCGCCGGGCAAAGGAGTTAGATTGCGATATTCATATCTGGGCATAGTGCCTCGCTGGTAAGGCACCATAACACACTGTACAGCGACCGATGCGTGCCGTTGCTTTATAATTCGCGGCTCGAAAAAAACCTGGGTGGTGAGAGCCAACCGAGGTCTTGCTGCTTTCAACTTGAGGCGTGCCAGCCAAGCTGGCGCCAAAGCTGAATGTCTCCTTCGCCCCAACTCGCCCGCAAGCTACGTCTCACAGACTACTTCACGCTGGGCTGGGGAACCATGGTCGGAGTGGGCTGGCTGGTCGTGATGGACGATTGGCTGGGGCGCGGCGGCTCCCTGGGCGCTATCCTGGGATTCGCTATTGGCGGGGCGTTGCTTCTGCCTATTGGCTATGTTTACGCGCAACTGGTAATGGCCATGCCCGACGCTGCCGCGGAAATCGCATACACCGCGAAAGTCTTTCCTGCTCCGCTGAGCTTTGCCACGGGCTGGATGATGGTGCTCGCTTACTTCATCGTGTGTCCCTGGGAAGCAGTTGCGATCGGGCGGATCGCCGGCTATATACTGCCTGGACTGAACTCGGTTCCGCTCTATACGATCGCGGCAAGGCCGGTTTACTTGCCGCATCTGCTGCTTGGCCTGGCGGCAACGGCGGTCATCACTTTCCTGAATTATCGCGGCATCGGCACGAGTGCCCGTTTTCAGAACTGGACGGCGTTCACCACCCTGGCCCTGTTTGTTGTCTTTGTTTCGGTGGGCGCGGCCAGCGGTTCGGTCGGGAACTTCCCTCCCCTGTTCAGCGGAAATGGGGTTTTCATTTCCATCTTCCTGGTCATTCAGATCGTGCCCTACTTCATGACCGGCTTTGAATCCGTCGCCAAGGTCGCTGAAGAAGCCCGCCCCGATCTGCGTTCCCACGAATTCTTTGTAGCCATCATGCTGGCCATCCTCGTGGGAATCGTGTTCTACACCGCCGTCATTGCCGCGGTAGCTTTGGCGGCTCGCTGGAATACGCTTAGGACCACCCCGTTGCTGACCGCGGTGGCATTTCAACAGGGGATCGGATCGCGCTGGATCGTGCGAATCATCTTGGCAGCCGCCCTGGTTTCACTGGTAAAGGTCTTCAACGGCAATTTTGTTGCGGCCAGCCGGCTGGTCTTTGCCTTGGGCCGGGGCGGGTGGGTGGACCGCCGCCTGTCCACAATTCATCCTCGAAATCAAACGCCATCGATCGCGGTGGTCTCAACTGGAGTCGCCACCGCAGCCGCAATGTTTCTGGGGCAGGCGCTGCTCATACCGGTCACTGAAGTAGGCTCGGTCGCGTCCGCGACAGGTTGGCTGGCAGCTTCCGCCGCCTACTACGCCATGCGCCCCACGGGCGGCAAACGACTGATTAGCGCCCTCGGCATCGTGATTGCCCTGGCCATGATTCTGATGAAGATTGTTCCCGCTCTGCCCGGTCACTTCAACCGCTACGAGTGGATGGCCCTGGCGCTATGGGTTTTGCTGGGCATCATCCTGAGTGCTCGTGAAAAGGCGGTCAAGCGAGCCGATCGAACCCGCTAAGCTTGTCTGCGAAGAGCCTAAATGTTTAATTGGGAGGCCAGTCGATGGCAATCCGGAGTTTCGTCAGGTGCTGGTTTGCGATCTCGTTTTTCACACTGGTCAGCGGCGGGTCGGCTCAGACATTCGACCTGGTGATTAGCCATGGCCATATTATCGACGGTACCGGATCGCCCTGGTACTCAGGCGATCTTGGAATTCGCGCCGGACGCATCACGCAGATCGGTAATTTAGCAGGTGCGCCGCGCAGACGCACCATTGAGGCTCACGGCCAAGTGGTTGCCCCCGGATTTATCGACATGCTGGGTCAGTCCGAGCTCACCATCCTGGTCGATCCCCGCTTACCGTCAAAGATTTATCAGGGCATCACCACCGAGGTAACGGGAGAAGGTGGTTCGGTGGCGCCCTTGAACGATCGGATCATTGAAGCCGATCACATGCAATATGAGCACCTCAAGATTACGCCCGACTGGCGAACCTTTCGCCAGTATTTTTCCCGCCTCGAAAAGCAGGGCATCGGGATCAACTTGGCTAGCTACATGGGTGCAACTCAGGCCCGGCGTCTCGTGCTAGGCGACGACGACAAGCAACCTACGCCGTCCGAGCTTGAGAAAATGAAGGGGTTCGTCCGCGATGCCATGCGCGACGGCGCGGTGGGCCTGTCCACCTCGCTCGAATACGCGCCTGCGCCCTACGCCCGCACCGATGAGCTGATCGCCCTGGCCGAAACAGCCTCCCCATTGGGCGGCATTTATGCCACCCACATGCGCAGCGAGGGCGACGGCATCTTCTCAGCTATCGACGAATCTCTACGCATTGGGCGGGAAGCGCATATCCCGGTTGAAATCTGGCACTTCAAAGTGGCCGGTAAACAAAATTGGGGAAAGATGCCCGAACTGGTGGCGAAAATCAATGGGGCGCGTGCCCAAGGCCTGGACATCACAGCCGACACTTATGCCTACACTGCGTGGTTCAACGAGCTATCCGCGTTTGTGCCCCCATGGGCACATGATGGTGGCGACGCGAAGCTGATCGAGCGGCTTCAGGATCCGGCTACACGTGCCCGCATTCGTAAAGATATGCTCACGCCCTCCTCGCAATGGGATAACGAGTGGGATGAAATTCCCGGCCCGCAAGCCATTCTCATCGGCGTGGTCGGAAACGCTAAGCTCCTCTCTCTCGAGGGAAAACGACTCTCCGAGGTGGCCAGTCTCTGGAAGGAGGATCCCATCGATGCGCTTTTCGATCTGCTCATTCAGGATCATGCCTACACCAGTGTCGCAGTTTTCGGAATGACGGAGCCCGACGTGACGCTGGCTTTGCAGCAACCCTGGGTTGCGGTGGATAACGATTCGCAAGGAACTTCGCCGGAGGGCATTTTGGGGCAGGAGCATCCTCACCCGCGCGCCTACGGCACATTTCCCCGAATTTTGCGCAAGTACGTACGGGAAGAACACAAATTGTCGCTGGCAGATGCCATCCGCAAATTCAGCGCTCTGCCTGCGCAACGCATGCGGTTCACCGATCGCGGCGTGCTGAAGGCCGGCATGTGGGCCGATGTCGTGGTGTTTGATCCCGCATCCATTCGCGATCTTTCAACCTTTGCAAATCCCAACCAATTGTCGAAAGGGATGGATTATGTGCTGGTGAACGGAGTCGCGGTCATCGAGCAGGGCAAGATGACCGGAGCACGGCCGGGGAAAGTTCTGCGCGGACCAGGGTACGTGCCTTAAGCGAGCAGCTAGCTATGGCTACTAGTACCGGGGGCAAGACAGGTTGTTCGCCTTTGCCAGAGCTACAGGCGGGCAACCGTTTCCGGTCACTTCTGAGTGATGGTGAGCTGGTTGGCCCCGACGACGGCGGTGTCGATCTTATCAGGCAACGCGAAGCGGGAATTCAGGCCGACGCCGGGGTACTTGGGGCGGAGGTACTTTTCGACAAAAAGCTGGAGGACAAAGCGGGGAATATCGACTGCGTCGAGGGAAACCGAGTCCACATCCACATAACCAATATGCCCGGCTCCGTGCGCATGCGCGACCACAATGACATTATGCACGCCGGAGAATACCGACAGGAGCGGATTGGCGCTGCCACGGCCTTCCTTGAGCTGATCAAAATCCACGCGGGCGTTTCCGGTAATTACTCCCGGTACACTCGAAAAAGCCACCGACTGCACGCCTTTTGGAAGCTTTACCCGGGCCGAGGCTACGTAATCGTTGATCTCCTTCTGCGCAAAGGTTGTGGGCGTCTGATCAGGCTGCGCCTGGCGGCCATTTTGCTGAACATGCTCGATCTTCTGCTCAGCGGCCAGCGTGGAGGACGGGGGCTGTTCTGTCGCCGTGTAGGCACTTCGCACAGCCAGCAGGAAAACCAGCAGAAGCCACCTTCGATCGATCATGGTTTAAGAGCGGCACGCGTGTCGGGCGCCTTGACAGATACAACGTGCGGTGCTGCCAGAGTCCCCTCAATGAGAAAATCCCCATCCGGGCTGGCCAACTTCATCGCCAGCTTTTGTTCGGCGACGGCCGTGCCGCTGACCTGATAGATCCTGCTTCCGCTGTCAAGTTTTCCCTCGGCCAGCGCCCATCTGCCTTGCTCGCATAGTAACTGCCCGCTGAAGCGTCGCACTCGCAAAGGACCCACACTCGAAGGCATCACGATATGCGGCAGCGAACCATCCCGCATTTCAAAGTGGAGCGCGCCGTGGCCGGAAGCAAACCAATCCTCGATCGCTCCAAAGGCTGATGAAAATCGGTAGCTCCCTTTGGCTGTGCCGGATATCCAGCCATCATCCATGGCCGCCGCCAGTTGCGCGAGCGCCACGTGCTCAAACTGCCCGCTCGAGGAAACCTTGGGCGGGCTGACATTCAGATTCGCCTTCCACTCGCTGCGATACCCTCCTCCCCAAACCTCCGCGGTGAGCTCGCTTAAAGCGAGTACACCGTCGTGAAGAGACAGGTTCGAAGACACGCGATGTGCCTCAATTCCATCCATCTCAACTCGCTTCACGCCGAGTGTTCCGTCTAAGTCCAGCACGCGCCATGGCGTAGGGACATAGTTGCCTCCTTCCACCAGGTGGTACCAGGGCCACTTGCGATTGCGCGGGCTGATCCATGCGAGAAGATCTTGGCGAGCAATCTCATCAGCGCGCAGTTCGAAGTGAATTGGACATCCACTGAGTAAATGGCAAGGTCGCGGAAAGGAAAGCGATCCCTCCCAATTACTACCGGCCGCCGACGCAAGGATCCGGTTAGCATGAACCGTGTCATTGTCGAGTACGAGATCGGCGGAGCGGATATCAACAGCTCCCGTGAGGCCGGGCATCTGAGCCCGGATGGAGCGCAGTTGCGCCGTGCCGGTTGCACGCGAAGGCGCATGGGCCGACCACTTCCCTGCTAAGACCAGGTTGAACTTGGCAGTACCTTCGGCCGTTACGCGGGGAACTTGCAAGCCGGCAATCTGCGCCGTCTCGAGCAAACGCGGTATCGATCCTTCGCCCTGCATGGTCAGGCGGTAAGCGGAGGGCGTGGCCAATCCCTCGACGACCACCAGGGATTGCTTTCCCAAGGACAAGGTGAGCGGACCAAGCGCCAGGCCGATAGCCGAGTGCGCTTGCTCGATGGAGTCTCCTCCTCCTGGCTCGGAGGTGATCATTGGGTGCAGCCCAAAAGGAACGCTGCCAAGCGCAAGCTCGGCCGAGTCATCGGCCAAGCGCAGCACAAGATCCTCGGCGAGACCGCTTCCGCTCCAGCGCAGCGCCTGGCCGGGAGCGGGCGAGCTTGCGACGGAAAAGTTTGCTGTCACGGTGCCGGCGGCAGAAAGATCCTCGGGAAGACCTCCTTCCACGCGGCGGGCCAGTTCGACCAATGCCTGGGCAGGAACATTCTTCTCCTCAATGTTGAGATCGAACGTTCCCGGCCCGGTGGATGAGCCGATACGGCCTTCAACGGTCATGAGTCCTTGGCCAATGGGCGAAAGACAGGTGAGCCCCGTTAGCGTATGTTCGACTGAGCTGTAGTGAGCTTCACAGGAGGTGGCCAAACGCAACGAACGTTCTGTCACAATGTCATAGCGGCGAAAGTCATCGACGGAGGATCTTACTTGGACCTTCAAGTCCGCCGGTCGACCATAGAAGTCTGCCGCCACCATCACGCTGCCACGCCAACCCATGTCCTCTCCGTAGAGTAATTTCGTCAGTTCACCCATCTGTGCCCGGTCCCAGCGCAAGGTAAACTTCAGCGGCGTTTCCGCCAGGCTCGGTGAGCGCTGCCAGGTGCCGCTCACTCGCAGCGTACCCGTATCGGTAAGATTGAAATCGGTTCGCACCGGCTGGGCCGTCATTCGCATGCCCCACTGGTTATCGGATTCAAGCCACAGAGCAAAGTCGGCATCGGTCAGAGAATATGATTTTTTTTCCAGCCCAATTTTGAAGTTGATGCGCCCATTATTGGCTTGAATGTAGGGAAATACGGGACGGCGCTCGGGCAGAGTGTTGCGCGTGGGGGCAGCTTGGGTGTGCGCTGCCCTTTCGATGAGGGACTCAATATTCCAGTGGCCATTTCCGCCCCGCACCAGGTTCAAGCTGGGTTCTTTTAGGCTGAGTCGTCCAATTTCCATGCGCCCCCTCAGCAGGGATCGCAGCCGCAAGACGGCCGTGACCTCGTCGGCGCGCAAGATCGGCTCGGCGCTCAGGGTAGGATCATCGTGAACCACAAAGTTAACCAGATCAAAGCCGGGTTGGGGAAGAAGCTCAAGTCTAACCCGCTCGACGTCCACCTTTCGTCCCAGGGCAAGACTGACGGAGCTAACGATGCGCTTGCGCAGACCATTCACGCCCGGGCGAAGCACACACAGTGCCAGCAACAGCAATGCGAGAACAGGCACTGGTCGGCGCAGCTGCCCGAAAGTCATCGCACGATCCTGAAGGTGCGTCGCCACCGAGTTTCGTCGAAGAAATGGAGGATGACGTGCGCCAGAAAGCCGGCGCGATCACCCGCCGAAGTTCGCTTGTATTGGTCCGGTGGCGTCTCGAATGACCAGTAGATGAACATGGGCCGGCCAATGACGTTCTCTTTGGGAACAAAACCCCAGTATCGGCTGTCGTAGCTGACATCGCGGTTGTCGCCCATCATGAAATAGCTCTCCGCCGGCACCACGATATTTTCCCCTTCAACGTACTGCCGCATCGAAACCTGCCACTCGGGTGAGGGAGAGGCGTTGGAATTCTCCGGGCTGACGGCGGGAAAATTATCCCGATAGGGATCATAATCGCCTTTGCTGTGAATTACGTAAGGCTCGTTCAGTTTGTCACCGTTGCGGTAAACTGCGCCGTCGCGCAAGTGAATCTTGTCTCCGGGAGTCCCGATCACGCGTTTGACGACATAGAGGCCAGGCTCGGCGGGTGAAAGAAAGACCACAATATCGTCGTGGTGGATATTGCGGTAAGGGATCAGGGGACCGATCCAAGCCGACGGCGGCGAGAACTGGATGCGATTCACGAAAACGTGATCGCCGATCAGCAAGGTGTCCTCCATTGAAGGCGAGGGAATCTCAAACGCCTGCACGATAAAGGTGATAATGAACAGGCCAGTCACCAGCACCGATGCCAGTGAGGCCAGGAACTCCACCGTACTCTCTCGCGGTTTCTCGGGCTTTGCCGGTTTCGCCAACTTGCCTCTCTTTCGAAACGACTCTAATTTACCAGCCGGAAGGTGCGTTCCCAGCGGGTAATCTTAAAAAGGTGAGTTAATGCGTACGTAAAGTGCATGATCTTGTCGCTGGCCGTATCCGCGCCAGAATAGCCGCCATCCCTGTTGTTGATCGACCAGTAGATCACCAGCGGGCTGCCAATGATATTTTGGCGGGGAACAAAGCCCCAGTATCGGCTGTCCAGGCTCTCATCGCGGTTGTCGCCCATGACAAAGTATTCCCCCAGGGGCACAATCAGTTCTCCGTGCTGCACGTCTTTTTTTAATTCTTCGAACCAGCGCCCCTCTTCTCCTTGCACGATGTAATCGACCTGAGGAAAATCATCGCGGTAGATGTCGTGCGCGCTGGAGCTGTAGCGCGCATACGGCTCCTTCAAAGGCAGCCCGTTTACCCACACCTGCCGGTCGATCAGGCGGATATGGTCGCCGGGAACGCCAATTACTCTTTTGACGAAATGCTGGGCCGGATTAATGGGATAGTGAAAGACCACGATATCCCCGCGCCGCACTTTCTGGTAAGGAATAAGTAGATTCCCGAGCGCCGCGCCGCCATAGCGCAGCTTGTTCACCAGCAGGTAGTCGCCAATCAAAAGCGTATTCTCCATCGACTCGGAAGGAATCTGGAAGGCCTGCACCACGAAGGTTATGACGAAAACGGCGATAACCACGGTGGCCAGCAGTGATTGCAGCGACAGCAGAAATCCGTGCTCGGTGTCCTCCCGCGGCCGCGGCAGCAAAATGGGCGACGGCAAATGCTGCTCGTTGGCAATGACTGGCTCAACCACGCGCTTTGTCCCTGCTGCTTCGAACTGGGTCGAGCGAAGCGGCTAACCGCTCTAGGGCCTGACGGGCGGCGTCCTGTTCGGCTCTCTTTTTGGTTGAACCGGTTGCCCGTCCCACCAGTTCCGGGTTGGCATTGATGGCCGAAGGACGCAGATGCACTTCTACGGTAAACGTCTTGTTGTGCTCCGGTCCTTCCTCTTTGACCAGCACGTAGGAGGGCTGCGGATAGCCTTTGGCCTGCATGGTTTCCTGCAGCGCCGATTTAAAGTCGGTGATGGGAAGAGCCGTGCGGCCTTCAAGGTCCATGCGCTTCAGCTCCGGGAAGACGATCCGCTGCACGATGAAGCGCCGGGCCAGCTCCATGCCCCCGTCCAGGTACATGGCCGCCAGTACCGCTTCCAAAGCATCGACCAGAAGCGTGGTCTTACTGCGTCCGCCACTTTTCTCCTCGCCCCGGCCGAGCCGCAGGTAGTGACCGAGCTCGAGCTCCTGGGCAACGCGGATGAGATGGCGTTCGCTCACCAGATGAGCTCGTAACTTCGACAATTCTCCTTCGCGGAACCCAGGGAAATTGCGAAATAACTCCTCACTGGTGACCAGCCCCAGGATGGCGTCTCCGAGGAATTCCAGTTGTTCATTGTCGCCGGCGCGTAATCCCAAGCGCGGCGGTTGCCCGGACTCAACCTCCCGGGCTTGCGAGCTGTGCGTCAGCGCCTGCACCAGGAGCTCGGAGCGATTAAATTGGTGGCCAAGCGTCTCCTCAAGTGCGGTGATGTCTCGTGACTTCATTCCAACCTAACGCGCCGCTTACGTCTGCTAGTTCTTCGGCGGAGTGGTACCCTGACCGGGATTTCCGGTTGTATTGGGCGGCGTGCTGCTGGGCGCGGGATGGGCGGGCGGGGTTGCCCCGCTGGCACCGGCTCCCGTAGGCTTGCCACCGGTCAGCTGGAGCAAACGATCACGCTCCCGTCGAGCAAGATTTCCCGCCGGCGTGCTCTCTTGGGTCAATTCAACTGCGCGGTTGGCCACGGTAAGCGCCTCGGGATACTTGTTCTGCCGGTCGAGCGACAGCGAGAGGCGGAGAACCGTCACCGGATCTGGCTGCTGGGGGTAGGCATCGATAGACTTTTGAAAATTGCCTTGTGCCGCCGCAAAGTTCCCTTGATTGAAGTCGAGCGTGCCCAGGATCGAATATGCCGAAGAGGTTAACAGGTCCTTGTATTTCTGCACGTTGTCCGGGGGCGTCGTCGCCGGGAAGAGGATATCGGTGTTCACCGTCTGCAATGCTTTTTCGGCATCCTTGCGCGCTTCACCCAGCCTTTGATCCTTATCGAGGTCAGTGTCGCGGGTGCGTTCGGTCAGTACTTCGGCCACGTCGACCAGCGACTCGGGGTCGTCAGCATCAATGGCTAGAGCCTTGTGACCCATCTCCAGCATCTTGTCAGCATTGTTGGCACTCTGATGGCCGCGCATGGCGGTCTTATAGAGAATGACGCGCAGTTCGCTATCCGGAAACTTCGTGGCAAAATCATCGGCCGCTTTCTCGAGCGCAGCAGGATCTTGATTGGCGCTGGCGGCCTTAAAAGCGTCGAATTCAGGTTGTGTCTTGGCCTGCGGCGGGTGCTTCGCCGGGGCGCTTTGCGCACTTGAGGCGGGCTGCTGCTGGGTGGATCCTTGCGGCTGGGTGGAGTTGCCTTGCGGCGCAGTCTGGCTCGGATTCGATCCCCCCGCCTGGGAGAACGCGAAACACGCAAGGCTGATTAGTAAGCTGGCGATCGCTACTCGCTTCATGCTGTCTCCTTAAAGTTTGAAAGCTTACGCACTACTTATTAGTCATCTTTATGGCTGCTGGCCACCGTCCGACTGCGGCCGGGGAGCCACGGGAGGCTCGTAAGGCTTCTTCAGCCCCCGCTCAGCGGCGGCCTTGGCTTCTGGAAGTGTACTGCCTGCCTGCAATGCGGCTCGATACTGCTCCAAGGCGGCGTTCCGTTCTTCCTGGAGATCGAAAATCCTTCCCAAATAAATGTGGGACCAAGCGAGCACCTTGGGTTCTTTGCTTGCGCCCAGGGCGTGCTGAAAATACTCCCGAGCACCATTCATATCGCTGGTTATGCTCGCAATCTGCGCCAGGATGAAATAAGCTCGGCCCGCATCTTCCTGGTGCTCCTCGAGGGCTTGCTGGGCTAGCTTCTGAGCACCGGCCGCATCGCCTGCCGTGAGCCGCTTCTCGGCATCAACCAGCAATGCGGAACGCGGCCGCGCCTGCGGAAGGTATAACACCTCGGGGGAGGCCGCGTCTTGAAACTGGATATTGGCGGCTCGTTTGACTTCGGCCTTTACATCAATGTTGTTCAAGAGATTGGGAAAGGCGTCGCGGAACCCAACCGGCTCTTTTTCAAACTTGAGCAAAGCATCGTAGAAATAGCGGGTCAGAATATAGCCCTGCGCGACCGCCTTATCCACCGCCGCTTCTCTCCGCCCTTCAGTGGCTTGGGTGGCGGGCAAGGTGCGCGCTTCGATCGCCCGGATCAGGCACTCGGTTACCAGCAGCGAAATGTCGTCTCGGAAGCTTTGGTCGATGGGTGCCAAGCGGACCTGGTCGAGCAACGGTTCCAGCCTCTTGAGCCCCTCGGGCCTTTTCATCGCCAGGGGGTCAAGCAGATAGTGCAGATAGGTGTGCCGAATCTGGTCAATCTTTAATGCTGACCCGGACGGTGAAATCACGATGTAGTAATCCGCCCCATACACGCGGGCATTGATTTGCCCGGGCGCACCCATGGGCTCCAGATAGACCGCGAACTGCCGCCCCAGATAGCCGGAGGAGGTCAACCTCAGATAGATGCCGGTGTCAAACATCATCTTGTTCAAAGGCTCATGGAAGCGCTCGATGAGTTCCTCGTAATGGTCCCTTTGCTGAAGCCAGACCTCGTGCAGGCGCGCCTTGTCATAAAAAGCCTCGAGGAGCGGTATGAAACCAACCAGGCCGCTCGCGTCGGGAGGCAACTCGGCCTCCTGCGCCTTTAGAGAGAACTTTGGCGGCGCATCCAGATAGAGCGCCAGCGAGATGTACTGGGATAGTTGCCGGGAAGCATCCTGCGGCTGGTGACCCTTGTAGTACTCGCAGACTTGAGAGAGCGAGTTGCTGGCTTCTTCGGAATTGGCAACGGTTCTCGCAACCTGGGAGCGGACTTGCGCACGAGCGGGATCGGAAACCTCCAGCCCGTCGTCGTAACCGCAGGCGTTAATGGCGCTCAGAACCGTGAAGAGGGTCTCGCTGGTGTCGAGCAAAATGTTGGAGCTCTCGGCAGCATGCAGCGGGCGGAAAAAACTTAAGAGCAAGGCGAAGGTAAGGGCACTGGCAAACCAGGAACCCAGAGAGAACCTCCTGATGGCTGATTGAGATGGGAGCACTACCGCTCAAGTGTAAGAGCTTTCGACAGAACGGGTCAAACCTAAGAAGGAGTATGCTTGTGGCCTCGAGCGGTGTATTTTCCTAGCCTAAGCGGAGTCGTTTGCCCTGCGCCGGGACCCATTGCCGGCCGCATGTGTCACCTGACGCAGTGCTTTGACCAGCGCCGGACCCGCACTGCGCAACTCCGCCCGATGCTGGAGCGACAATTCCTTCAGCACCTTCTCGCCTTTCGAAGTCAATGAAAGGAGTACCTCGCGACGGTCGTCAGTGCCGCGCTGGCGCTTCACATAGCCCCCTTCGGCCAAGCGATTGACCAGTTCTACGGCGCTGTGATGCTGGATTTGCAGGCGTTCGGCAATTTCCGCCACCCGCGGCCGCTGGCCCGCGGGCAAGCCCTTCAGAGCCAGCATGAGTTGGTGCTGGCGAGGCTCCAAACCTGCCTCACGGGCGTTCTGCTCGCTGAAGTGCAAGAAACGGCGGATTTGATGCCGCAGTTCTGCTAAAGCTTGATAGTCGGTCAGGTGCAGGTTTCGATCCATAATAAGGTATCGCGAGTATCGTAGCACGACATATGGTCTCGCACTCAACTGCTTTTCTCGATCATGCCGCAGGTGAATCAGCACCTT
>JAFATF010000327.1 GCA_019244045.1 Acidobacteriota bacterium | reverse complement strand
TCTCTCATGCCCCCGCCATAGCAGGCTGTAGTTGGTAGATCGAATGCCACGATGTCGCGGATCGGAGGCGCTCGTTTACATTGGCGATGTTCTTTATTCCCTGATCTGCAAGCCATTTGCGGAAGGCTTCCGCGCCTTGTTTCGCATAAATCGGGATGCCGTCCTTCCAGGTCGCGCGACCACACAGGACACCATTGAACTTCACCCCCGATTCTGCCGCTAGCTCAAGCGCTTCGGTAAACTCGGCGTTGCTGACTCCGGCTGATAAGTAAATGAACGGCTTAGTGGCAACCGCAGCCGCTTCGCGGAAGCATTTCATCGCATCCTGCTTGGAATACGCTTTTTGACCGGCATAGACTCTCGCGCCTTCCACGAATTTCATGTTGACAGGGATTTCGACTTTCATCACGTCGACACCGTAACGCTCCTTGGTGAACTCACGCATGCTTTCTGTGACGATATGCGGCTTTTTCTTGGCGAACTCAGAGCCCTTTTCGTCCACGCCATCCTCATAACCGACGAACTCCAGGAAAAAGGGAATGTCATTGGCGCGGCATTCATCGCCCAGGCGCTCAACCCAGGCATGTTTGATGTCATTGATGTGCTGGGGGTCACTGGGTGTGTAGTAAAGCAGAATCTTTATGCAATCCGCACCGCTTTCCTTGAGCCGGCGCACCGACCAGTGGTCGAGCAAATCGGGAAGGCGCCCGGGGCCGGTCTTATCGTAACCAGTTTTTTCATACGCGAGCAGCAGTCCGGCATTCTTGGCGCGGCGCTTCGAGGCGGGCAGCCCCCATTCCGGATCCAGCAGGATCGCACTGGCGTGCGGGGTCAGAACTTCGGTGACCAGCGACTTGAAATCCTCCATCATCGCGTCGCTGATCTCGTTGCCCTTTTCCTTAGCCAGAGCTTTTTGCAGTGAACCGCGCTGATCCATGGCGGCAGCGGCGATCACCCCCCGATCATTGGAAACCGCCTTCAGGCCGTTGAGTTTTCCGGGGGTAAGCTTCATTACTCCTCCTAGGAGGGCAAGGTGTTGAAGACGCGCGCCGTTTGAGGAGCGCGGCTAATATTGTAATACGTTTGCCTGCCGCGGACAGGACTGTTGTGTGCCCCCCACCCACTCGTGATGCTCATTGGCGAAGGGTCAATCGGGCGAGAACAGACTGTTGCTTCGAAATGAGTGTGTCGATGCCGGAACGGGCTAATGCGATGAGCTGCCCGAGTTGCCGCTCGTCGAATACACGATGCTCGGCCGTCGCCTGGATTTCGACGATCTTGTGGCCGGCGGTCATGACAAAATTCATGTCTACGTCCGCGCGCGAATCCTCTTCGTACGAGAGATCCAACATCAGCTCACCATCGATGATGCCGAGACTGACGGCGGCCACGAAGTCGCGCAGAGGAACGGCACTCAAAGTGCCGGCATCAACCAGCCTTTCAAGAGCCAGGCCAAGGGCGACAAAGGCCCCCGTGATCGAGGCGGTACGGGTGCCGCCATCGGCCTGAATGACATCACAGTCCACTAAGATCGTGCGTTCGCCCAATTGGCGCAGATCGATCACGGCACGCAGGGAACGTCCAATCAGGCGCTGGATTTCATGGGTGCGTCCACTAGGCCGGCCCTTGGTTACATCACGCACCGAACGACTGAGCGTCGAGCGCGGCAACATCCCGTACTCCGCCGTGATCCAGCCCTTTCCCGAATTGCGCAGGAATGGTGGCACACTCTCTTCTACCGATGCCGTGCAAATGACACGCGTATTTCCCACCTCAATCAGAACCGAGCCCTCGGCGGTGGTGATGTAGTCGGGAAACATCTTCACCGGGCGCAGTTGGTCGACAGCGCGATTGTCAGTGCGGTAGTTCATCGAGTTGATTGTAGCAAGCAGCTGGCCACGGATTTACACGAATGTGCGCTCGATTTTCAGTTTAAAGATGCGAACTCAAGCCTAAGGAGATGACTGCAACTGCTGGCTGAGAGTTGCGATCGCCTGGATCTGATAATCGCCGGACAAGTCTGCATGCCCAGCCAGCGTCTCCCTTGATTTGCCATCCACGAGAAATTTCACCCGGCTAATGCCGGGCAGATTGGTGGCGAGTGTCTGGCTGAACGATGCAATGGTAAGTGTCTCGACGAGAATGCCGGAGCGATGCCCATCCGCCAAGGCAGAGTTTAGGTCAATCACGACCAGGCCCGGGTCGACCATAAAAACCTCACGTACGTCGGCTTGCGCGGGCAGAATATGCGGGGAGTTCTTGTCGAGATACCTGGCCAGGAGGGCTTCCACGAGTTCCTGGGCTCGCTCCTGCCTTCCTGAGGGCAGCCGTATGGCGGCGCTTTCGGCGTGTAGCACGCCGGGATCATCGTAAGCAATATAAAGCGCCGCCTGCTCGGTTGGACCGGCTGGGGGGGGCGCGACCGGCCGGTTATCGACCACCGCCGCCGTCGCCTTCACTCGCGCCCGCATACGGGAGACATAAAAGCTGAGCATGAGCACAGCCGACAACAGCACAGCCATCGCGATTTCAAGGTGACGGGGAATCACTGGGCAGCCTCCAGCTTTCCGCGAAGCGCAGCAAGCGCCGCCACCACGGAGCTCGCAACTTGGCGCTGGTAGTCAGCATCGGCGAGGTCGGCGAGATCGCCATTGCGAGGAGCAACTTCAAGCGCGACCGCGGGAACGACAATATTCCCCAACGGACGAAGGGCAGCGACCACGGCCCGGGCAGGGATATTTTTTCCGAGCTCGGCGGTTATGGCGGCGGCAGCCGCCTGACTGGAGGCGAGTGACTGGACTTGAGCGTGATCCCAGGCCAGGAACAGGCCTTGTTCCGGCGTGGACAAGGAAAGCAGCGCGGTATACACGTGGGCACCCTTGCCCTCCGAGGCTGCATGGAGGCTGATATAAATTGCCGGTCGCGCAACATTGACCATCACCGCACGCTGATCGTTTTGTAAGTCGATGTCCTGATCGCGTACCAGCATTGTCCTGAGGAGTCTTGCCTCACATTCCCGGCGAAGCTGGCGGGCCCAGGCCAAGGTAACGTCTTTTTCGACCAGCGTGGGGCTGAAGGTTGCGCCAGTTTCAGCTCCCCCGTGGCTGGGATCAATGGCCACAAAGATTCGATTCGGAGCAGCAGCTGGGGAGCCGGTTGTGGCACCCGGCGAACTCGGCGGTGCGCTCAGAGGGGGCGGAGACTGCGGGGCTGCGGCGGAATTGCGATTGGCCGATGGGGCTGGGAGCGTCGCCGATGGCGCAGGCGCAATCGTGATTCTGCGGCCGTCGTTGCCGAAGCTGGCCAAGAGCGGTACAGCGCTCGTGATCGTGATCTCGGCCGCGCCATTGGTCTCGACGAAACTGGCTGCGGAGATGGTTGCGTTATTGAAGCTGACGAGTGGCGGCCCGGAGGCGATGATGGGGTCGCGGGTAAAAGTCATGCGCAATTTGCCGGGCTCGGTTGCAATCCTTGGGTTCACAGGTGAGCTGAAATTCAAGATGAGCCTGGCGGGGGTTCCGCTTTCGAGCTGAGTTGTGTAGCTCGTCCCCTCCTCGCGAATAAAAAGGCGCAGGCCGGACGCGTGAAAGACGACCGGGAAGGCGAGAAAAACCGGGAGAACCGTCCCCAGCGAGTCGACCGGGACCAGTCCTCGACCCCCTTCGAGAAGAAAAGGCGCGGACAGATCGATCTCTCGCCCATGTATGCGAACCCGCGCGGCGCCGTTCGGGAACATCCCCTCAATAGAGTTGAACCGCAGCCGCCAGTTTTGCGCCTCCACTCTGGAGCTTACAGTTCCGAGCGGCTCAAGGATTTCGAGCAGGCCCACGTAGTCGTGACTACCCCGGCGAGCCAGCGACAGGGAGTAATTCGCGATCGGGGAATAAACAGAAATAAGCTTCGGCTCGGACGCGTCTCCCAGGACGAAAAGCGCGAAACTCAGCAAACTAAGAGCGAAGGCAAGACTCGGGTGGAGGCGAACAGTGCGCCGCATCTTTCGCCCTGGGCAGCCTGGCGCCAAGATGCCACCGGATCGTGCCACTCTACGTAAGCGCATACATGGCGAGGCCGGTCAGAAGTTTAGGGTAAAAATCGGTTGATTTCTGGGGCAGGACTTCTCCTTGAAAGGCGATATCGGACAGCTGTCCGATACCCACCGGATTCATCAGAAATGCAACGTCGGCAAGACCGTCACGGACTCTCTGAACAGCCTCCGCGGCGTCCCTTACATAACGAATGTTCTGCTGGTTACGAATCGACTCTTCGGATAGCCCGAGGATGTGTTCGAGGACCACGCGATGCAGTTGGACGATATCGAGAGCCTGCTGGCGCTTTGAGAGCCCTTCGAATAACTCAGCCCCAGCGTGAGGAGTATGCAATAGGATATCTCGCTCTCGCATAACGGCCACCAGGCGAGTGCCCGAGCCGTTGGCCTGCTGCAGGAGGCTTAGGGCTCCTCCTGCATCGACCCTCCCATCGAGTTCCTCCGCGCTGAAGTAATCTCGCGCTTGATTGAGGAAGTTTGTGATCGAAAATGATGCCAGTCCGTGCACCACCCGGTGCGTGGGCAAGATCACCAGCCCGGGGCTATTGATATTCACGAAGGTCATCATCCCCCACTCATAAGGCGCCTCCTCACCTTGCTCAAGCAGCCGGCTTGCTGTCGATGCAGCGTGCCATCGGGCAGGCGTAAAATCCCGCTCACGAGCCATTCTGCATTCATTGCGATATGCGAGCGCTGTTTCATAGCGATGATGGCCGTCGGCGATGATCAGTTTCTTGTCTTCCATTTTCCTGCGCACAGCTGCAATGGTCGTCGGCTCGGAAATCTTCCACACTTGGTGCAGCACCTCGTATTCATCGACGACTTCGGTGTCCGGGGCCGCCTCCGTCGCCAGCAAGCTCTCGATTTCGCCTGAGTCGCTGTACAGCATGAAGATCTGGCCAAAGTGCGCCTGGGTAGAGCGCAGCAACTGCAGGCGATCGGCCTTCGGCTTGGCGAGAGTCTGTTCATGGCGGAATATTATTCCCGCCGAGTAGTCCTCGATATGCCCCAGGGCGATAAATCCCCGGCGCTCGAGGGGGGCTGTGCCTCCGGGAAGCGTGAACCGCTGGGAATAGCTGTAGAGAGAAGGTTCTTGATCCTGGCGAAAAATCCCCTCCGCTCGCCAGGTGCGAAAAAAATCAGCCGCCCGCTGGTAAACCTTGCCCTCTGGCTCGTTGGCGGCGACCTTACCCAAAATAATGCGTACAATGTTATGAGGACTGGCCGCGTAGTAGCGTTCCTGCATCTCGGGGGTGATCTTGTCGTATGGCTGCGTAATTGCTTTAGAAGGGTTGACCCGGGAGGGGTCATAACGAAGTGCGCGGAAGGGTGCGATACAGGCCATGGTTTTCGTAGGGAACCTAGCATTGTAGCAAGCTGAAGCTGCCGTCTCCTCTGAGAAGCTCGAGGGGGATCAACAGCAAAAAATTGCGCATGATCAATAAAAAGCGATTACCAAAAAGGCTGGAAAACCGTCTTGATACCTGTGATATTATCGCGCGCAAGAGAGGTTCTTATGGCCCGCCAGTGTGGGCGCGGGTCATGTCGCGCCAGAAGCCAATTCGGATATCCGCACTCGGCTCCCTCCAGGACCCCTAGGAAACCCATGTTCCGCCTGCAACACTCGGCCGTTTGCTTCCTGCTTGTCGTTCTGCTTGCCCTCGCCTGGGTGACGAGCGCCGCCAGGGCGCAAAGCCTGCCGGATGATGTGCATCTCTCGCCTCGCATCAAGCCGCCGGAGACTAAGGTCGAAGACCCTGCTCTTCGGACCAATACCAGGCCGATCAAGAAAGACGTCGACCTCGTTTTGGTTCCCGTCACCATTACCGACCCTATGAATCGCTT
This sequence comes from Acidobacteriota bacterium, assembly GCA_019244045.1. GTDB lineage: Bacteria > Acidobacteriota > Terriglobia > Terriglobales > Acidobacteriaceae > Gp1-AA122. The sequence goes on along the minus strand of JAFATF010000327.1, from coordinate 16,180 downwards.
GGTCACCGGCCTTGACCGCGATAATTTCCAGGTCTTTGAAGGCAAGCAAGCCCAGGACATCAAGCACTTCTCGAGCGAGGACGCGCCAGTGTCGCTGGGGGTGATCTTTGACATGAGTGGCAGCATGAGCAGCAAGATCGACCGGGCGCGGGAAGCGGTCATCGAATTCTTCAAGACGGCCAATCCTCAAGACGAATTCTTCATGATCACCTTCGCCGATAAGCCGGACGAGGTAACCGATTTCACCCAGTCCGTCGAGGACATTCAGGGTAAACTTGTCTACACCGTTCCTAAGGGTCGTACCGCATTGCTGGATGCCATTTATCTAGGTGTGAGTAAAATGCGGCAAGCCAAGTACCCCAAAAGGGCCTTGCTTATCATCTCCGACGGCGGCGACAACCATAGCCGCTATACCGAAGGCGAGATCAAGAACCTGGTGAAGGAAGCCGATGTGCTCATCTATGCCATCGGTATCTACGATCATTATTTTCCCACCGAAGAGGAGCGCCTGGGGCCGCAACTTCTGACCGAAGTCACGGAACTGACTGGTGGGCGCGCATTTACCATAGATAATCCCAACGACTTGGCGGACGTGGCTACAAAAATTGGGATCGAGCTACGCAACCAATACGTGCTCGGCTATCGTCCAAAGAACCCGGTACGCGATGGCAAATGGCGTAAGATAAAAGTAAAGCTGATTCCCCCTAAGGGATTGCCACCGCTACGGGTCTATGCCAAGACGGGATACTATGCACCTTCGGAATGATTATGTCCTGACGCGCCTCGTTGTTATCGTATTAATATTAAGTGCCTGGGCCGGAGGGCAAGGCTCGGCATCGCAACAGACGATTCCGCCCCAGCCGCCTACTTCGACCGTACCGCCGCCAAATCCGATCCCGGGAGCTTCTTCGCCGTCGTCCTCGGGTCAGCCTGCGCCCGCCGCGGCACCACAAACCGGTAGCTCTGAAACCACTACAACCATCAAGACGTCGGTGACGCCCGCCAGCGCTGCGTCACCAGCCGCTGCAAGCGCACCGCAGCAGTCCGGACCTCCCAGCGTATCGATCGGAGAAGGTGCGCCGCCGCCGCAGGCTCCACCGCCGGTGAAGCCCCCCGCGAGTGCGGCTTCACAAGGCGGAGGCGGGGGAATCGGATCGCCGTCCGCCAGTTCGAGTCAAGGCGCTGCCGCCAATGCGCAGCCGTCTAACCAGGAGTCGACTGGAGCGGGCCAGGAGGGTACGGGAAATAGCGCCCAGGTCCAACCAGCTCAGGGTCAACAACCAGGAGAGGCGCCCAGCAGTGAGCAAGGCGGAGCTTTCGTGTTTCGCAAAGAGGTGGAAGAAGTCATCTTGCACGCGACAGTTCTTGACGACAAGCAGCGCCTGGTGACCAATCTGGAGAAGAGTGTCTTCACGGTTTACGAGAACAATCAGCTGCAGACGATTACCTCCTTTCGCCATGAAGATATTCCGGTTGCCATGGGAATCGTAATCGACAATTCCGGTTCCATGCGGGAGAAGCGCGACAAGGTGAATAAAGCCGCCATCAACCTGGTTCGCTCCAGCAATCCGCAGGATCAAGTCTTCGTGGTCAATTTCAACGACGAGTATTACCTGGATCAGGATTTCACAGGGGCTATTCCAAAGCTGCGAGAAGCGCTCGAAAAGGTGGAGTCTCGGGGGGGAACGGCGTTATATGACGCGGTAGTTGCGTCCGCTGACCATCTCAAAAAGAATGCCAAGCTGGAGAAAAAAGTTCTTTTCGTGGTCACCGACGGGGAAGACAATGCCAGTCGTGAATCGCTCGAAACGGCTGTCCGGCGCCTGCAGGCGGAGAATGGCCCGACCGTCTACGCCATAGGATTACTAGGGGAAGAAAAACAGCGGCGGGCACGCAACGCGTTGAAAGAGATTGCCCTGCGTACCGGTGGTGTAGCCTTCTTTCCGAAAGACCTGAACGAAGTCGACGAGATCAGCAGCAGCGTGGCCCATGATATCCGCAACCAATACACTATAGGCTACAAACCCACTACGCCGAAAAGCATGGGCGGTTATCGCGCCATTCGCGTCGACGCCCGCGCCCGAGGCTACGGTAAACTGACGGTCCGCACCCGCAGTGGATATTACGCCGGCCAAGAAAAAGGGAGCAGCCAGTAATCGGCTCCTCGACTAAGCCTGTCTAACCCAGCCGGAGATTTCTGGCCTTGACGAAGGCAAACGAATCAGCGCGTTTTGGCGTGGGCGCGCTCAATAGATCAACAAGCATCTGGTAAAACTTTTCTCGATCGAGATCCACCTGTAATCGACCGGCTCAAGGGTGAGTTCCGGCTTGCCCTGCTCGCTCCAGGTGGGCGTGTTGCCGTAGTTGGGCGCCGGGCCCTGGGTCCATGAGCCGTGTCTCTGTCTTTGAAATGATGCTGCGCTGACGCCAGTTCATCCGATAGTAATCTAATTTTCCACGCCTACGCGCATACTTGCCGATGCACTGCGCAGCGCTGACGTGCCCGCTGTGACTTTCCCCAGCAGATCCGCGAAGGAGATCCCTCTACCTAATATCCGTGGTGCAAAGGATCTTCTTCCAGGGTGCGCGCAGCGCAACACTAGCTGCTTCCGGATCGAACCCGAGATTGAACTCGCGGTGCGGCCTTCCACAAATTCTGGATCATCAGTTTGCGGCCCGCACGTGTAGGTTGTTCCTGAGATCCTGCTCGCACAGGAGTCAAACGAGCCTCGTTCTTAGCCCAGAACGTCAAGCCTCGGGCGAGGTAGAGCATTCGAGCACGTCCGCTCGGAAGCGAATATTGCGGACCATCTCCACAGTTTAATTGACGCATGCTGATGCCTGTTAACCATGGCCCGACAGGCGAGCGATCAAGAGATCGAAAAAGCGCCGGCTATCTACTCCGAATGCCACCTGTGCATTGGGAGCATACTGATCTCTGATTACGGGCGAGGTTCGCGTGCTCGCAAGCGTAGGCGCTGATCCCCGAATCGTCAACTTCGATGCCGCTTCTTTCTCCTTCTCGGGCGTGCGGCGCAGATCGCCTGCGTTTGGGCTATAGCCCAGAGTTTCGCCAGCGGTCAATTCGCCGGCGGTTTCGACATCGATGTAATAGTCCTTACACGCCACGAGAGAAGGATCGATAAACGTGGCGACTGCGAGCGAATCGTGCATGTTCGGCCCAACCAGAAAGCCCTGCTCGCGAGCGTGCTGCAGGGCATTACGGGCGATCTTGGCGGCCGCTTGGCTGACGGGGTTTTCCGCCGCTGCGAGCGTGCGCACGTGTTCCTCAGTCAAGGTTGTCCTGCGGGTGACGTCCAGGCCGACCATGGTGATAGGAATCCCCGATTGAAATACGACGCGCGCCGCTTCTGGATCGACGTAAACATTGAACTCCGCCGCGGGAGTGATGTTCCCGCCAGACAGGGAACCGCCCATCATCATCAGTCCGCGAGCCAGATGGGGTAACTCATGGTCCATGTTGAAGGCGCTTGCAATGTTGGTCAGCGGACCGATGGTAATCAAGGTAACTTCGCCCGGGTATTTTCGAAGCCTATCCCGCATGAACTCAGCGGCTGGCTGCGCGACGGGCTTGGTTTGCGGTTCGGGAAATACTGCTCCTCCCAGGCCATTTTCGCCATGGGCGTAAGTTGCAGTCACTAGGCGGCGTACTAATGGTCCGCTGGCGCCGGGCGCAACCGGAATGTCAGTTCGGCCGGCGATTTCGATCATGCGCAAAGCGTTTGGCAGCGTCAACTCGAGAGGCACATTGCCGGCCACTGCAGTCACGCCTTCAATCTTCAGCTCCGGGGAACGCATGGCCAGCAGCAACGCGAGCGCGTCGTCAACCCCCGGGTCAGTGTCGATGATTACCCGGGAGGGGCTGCTCGATGGCGAATCTCGGAGGCGGTGTTTCCGAAGACCGGTCACGGCCAGCGCAGCCGTGTAAGACGTCACGAATTGCCGCCGGGTAATGCGCAAGGTGATATCCCTGTGCTTATGAACGAGCGGAATTGTAAACGTTCGCGGAACAGTCGACCAGTGTTTCGGGAGAGGTCATTGCCGGGGCGGCGGGCCGAGAATAAAATGGTGCTAGATTCTTCAGGTGCCGTTCTGCGTGATTGCTCTTCGAGCTCGATGCCTGCGACCCTTAGGTATTGTTTATGCCGCATTGATTGCTGCTGCCTGGGGTGTCGTGCCGCAGGGGCAGGCCCAGTCAGTTCCTGCCTCAGCCAGCCTCACCGGCTGTATAAGGGATGTGCAGGGGCGCGCGGTCGCCAAGGCTACCATCAAAATAAACGGAAACAATCTGCATCTCTCGCCACAAACTGATGCGGCCGGAAACTACTCCATTTCCCTCGTACCGGGTACTTATAGTGCTCACGCCGAGGCCGCGGGTTTTGAACCAGCCAGCTTTGGGCCGGTTACCATCACTAAGGATGAAAGCAAGACAATCAACTTCGTCCTGCGCCTCCAAGCCCCGCAACAGCAGAGCTCTTTGGGAGCGCCAAATTTTTTCGACCAGCCGCAATTCACCATAGCCGGCGTTAGGGACACCAGCAATCTCAGCGGTCACGCCTCGGGGAGCATGGGACCGGCACGTGCCTCGCTGGCAAAAGAGCTTACATCCGCGCCCGTTGGTGTTGCGACTTCAGATGCCGCCCTGGAGCAAGCTGCCCGCGATGCTGCGGATCGCGAGCCCAACAATTTCGAAGCGAACTATCGCGCGGGAGTTTTGTTGCTCCAGAATTTTCAGCCACGCGATGCGCTTGCTTACCTACAACGCGCGAATTCACTCAGACCCGATGACGACCTTAGTTCGTTCCAGCTGGCGCAAGCCTTCGCTGACGCCGGGGAATATAACAATGCACGCGCCCTGATTCCCAGGCTCCAGAGTAAGCGCGACAGTGCGGATCTTCATCATTTGCTCGGCAATATTCAAGAAAAGGCAGGCAATCCTCTGGTCGCCGTCCGCGAACTTCAAGAAGCCGCAAAACTCGATCCGAGTGAAGCCAACATCTTTGATTGGGGCGCTGAACTACTCAGCCATCGTGCCATCGAACCCGCCATTCAGGTTTTCAGCAACGGCACTCGCCGATTCCCCGCATCCGGGCGCATGCGGGCGGGACTCGGCGTTGCCTCCTACGAGCTCGGATCTTACGAAGCCGCGGTCCGCTATCTCTGTGAAGCGGCGGATATGAATCCGCGGGATTCGAATGCGTACCTGCTCTTAGGCGAGATGCAAAACGCGGATAACGGCCAATCGAATCTGCTCCGGGACACCCTCGAGCGATTCGCACGTGTGCAACCGGAAAACCCCTGGGCCAATTACTACTACGCCGTTGTCCTGTGGAAGCGCCGCAAAGGAGCCGAAGATACCGCAACGTCCGCGCAGGTAGAGTCCCTGCTGCACCGGGCCGTGCGACTGGATCCAACGCTGGCAAACGGATACTTCCAGCTAGGCGTTCTGTATTCAGAGCGGAAAGACCTGTCGCGCGCCATCTCTTCTTACCAGTCCGCGCTTAAGATCGACTCCGAGCTGGCGGAGGCACATTATCGGCTGGCGCATGCCTACATGCTCAATGGACAGAAATGGCAGGGGCAAGAAGAGCTCCGACTCTATAAACAGGCGTCAAAGGCACGAGCCGATGAGTTGGAACGGCAACGGCGGGAAGTCCAGCAGTTTGTGTACACCTTGCAGCAGCAGCCGCGTCGCTAGTCGCCTATCGGCATGCAGGCTTCTCTGGGCGCCCCTCCACAGGCCTCGATTTCCGAGGGGCTCACGGTTGCATTGGCTGTCGTCCTTATGCCCACCGCCTCGTGTCCTCTCCTCCGCCCCTGACTTTCTGCGAGCAAGGCACGGCGCCGAGCGTGGGACAACCTCACGGCAGGCGCCTCGGCTGGAAAGGTGTCTTCTCGACTGCTTTGAGAAAATCGCCCTTGGCCTTCGTGATCCGATCTCCAGATCAACCCTGTTCAAATACAGCCATATAGGGACAGTCCCTAAGCTCACGCCTCAGTATCTCAAATTGGCGCCGCGCTGCTTCTGCTTTGTGCGACTCCGAACGAGCAGGATTGCCAAGCGCAAGCGGACCGCACAGCGTCACCTTTCTCCAGTGCTCCGGCAGCGCGGACTGAACCTCATCGTGGCGCAAGATGCGTGCACAAAGCAACACGCAATTCTGTTCTTCCAAAGGTAGCGGCAGACTGCGTCAGTCTGCCGTGAGTAATCCAGGTAGCTGCTGAGCGTAGGTGGAGCGGGATGTACTAAGGGGTTCCAAGTAGTAAAGGGGGCGATCGAGAAGGGTCCCTCGAAAAAGAAACCCTCATAGTTCTCCTGCAGGAACGGACTGAACCTGCGATCCTAGTGCGAGGCAGCTCCCACGAATCATGAACATGCGGTTTTGACCGGCGAAGATCAGGCTGATCAATCGTCGCGCTGAGCATCGCGATCGCCACCGGTGCTGCTTGCCTCTTACCTACACTTTGCCTACACGCAACCTAAATCAAACCAAAACACCAGCCATATTCGGCAATATGATCTTGACAAGATTTCCCATATCAAAAGTTTAACTTGAGAGCGAATTGAATCACACGCGGGTTATTTACGGTGCCGTTCACGATGCCGAAACTGCTCGGAGCGTCGATATCCTGCATTCCGCTGGCGCTTCCATTCAGATAGAACTGTGGATGGTTAAAGATGTTGAAGAATTCTGCCCGGAAGTCAAGCATCATGCCTTCGCGCGGGAGCGGAAAGTGCTTAATGAGAGAAAGATCTGTATTGACGAAGCGCGGTCCGTAAACCGGGGCGCGGGCGGCGGTTCCAAGCTCTCCAGCGGGGGCAGCCACGAAAGCGCACTGGTTAAACCAACTAGCGAGCGTGTGCACTCGAGCGGGGGCTGGGCAACCCGGATTCGCGGCCACCGGTCCAGGCTTATTGGGATCTCCAACCTCGTCGGGTCGGTTCAGACTGAGACCATTCCACTGGAAATTGACGCCTGAGCCGCTAAAGTTGCCATTGTTGCTGGCGACCACGAACAGCGGGAATCCCGAAGTCGCCTTCTCAATAACGTCCACTTCCCAGTTGCCCAATACAGCGTTAACCGGAGCGCTCCAGTTGCTGCCGTGGTCCTTGCCTTTGCCGAAAGGCAAGTTGTAGAGAACGCTCGCGGTTAACTGGTCATTAAGGTTCAGCTGAGATAGCCCCCAATCGAGCTTGTAGCTCCCCGGCAGAGGCCAATAGGTTGCTCCCGGAAACGTACCTAGTCCGTCCGGCAGACCAGAGTCGAAGGTCCGTGAGTAGGTGTATCCCAGGAGTGCATAAAGGCCGTGCCGAGCGCTCCTTGTTTCCGCTTTGATCTGGAACGAATCATATCGCGCTCGACCTATGTCATTGTTGATTGCAATAACCGTGAACTTGCTATAAGGAGCCGTAAAAGCAGTTCCACCTGGGCCACAGCCGAGCGTATAGCCTGGCACTGTGCCACAGGCTGCAGGCGACGCCACGTTTTCATTGATCTGGCCAACAAGAATATGCGAACTGCGCGATCCGGCATAACCGGCCGTGAGGACGATGTCACCGGGCAACTGGTGCTCGACGTTAAGATTAAACTGTTGCACCATTCCCTGCTTGAAGTTGCGATTCATGGTTTGAATTGTTCCGGTAAAAGCCGCGGGGTCTGGTTGCGATAGAATAGGCTGCAAAGTTGTCGGTTGCACAAAGCTATACTTCAGACCACAGGCGACCGGGCTCGCTGATGTGGAATTACCAAACGGGCAAGGATTACTTGGGAAGTTGTTGAACTGGTCAATCTCCGCGTAGTATGGCGGATTTTGCCACAGACCCTGTGCGCCCTGGTTCCAGGATGAATCGTGATAGATCGCGTATCCGGCCCGGATCGCGTTTTTCTGACTTCCAAACGGCTTCCAGGCCAAACCAATGCGTGGCTCGAAAGCAGTCTTGTCGAATTGGACGCCGATAGCAGCATCCGAAGGAACGCAGATGCCGCAATTGCGCTGTGGACTTGGTCCAGCCACAAGGTATTTGCCAGTGGTGAAATCGAAGTTCGACTGTCTACCCGCTTCTTCGGTAAGGGGTGTTACAAGCGCCCATGCCAGTCCGAGATTAAGAGTCAGGTTACTCGTTACCCGCCAGTCGTCCTGAATAAACGGGCGGAACATCTTCCAGCGTCGACCTGTCGTCGCACCCAGGAAGGTTTGGTCATGGATCGCGCCGCCGACTTGGCCGAGGAGCAGGTCCGCTGCGTTATCTCCAGTAAACGATCCGCTCCCGCCAAACAAGAGAAAGTAGCCATCCTGAAAACCGTTCGTTCGTACATTCATCTGGTTCGCACGAATGCCTATGCCGACGCGCACGTCATGCTTGCCGCGATTCATGTCCAGCGTGTCGGCGAATGAGTACACATTCGTGCCGCCTTGGAAGGGGGCGAATCCTCGATCGCCAAGAGACCAATACCCGGTTAACTGGGTAGAAGACAGTCCGCAGCTAATGCAATCCTGGGTGGACTGATTCAGGCTCGCCGGGTAACCGGTGATGCTGTCGCACTGGCTTGCTAGGTCGGCGCCTTGGATACCCAGCTTTGCCGACTCACAGCTCCGGTCACCAAAAGACAAAATGTGGTTGAAAATGCGATTGAAGCCGAAGCTGGCCTGGTTAATGGTCTTATCGGAAAGGATGTGGGTTTCCGATACGGCTACGTTGCGGCCGTGATTAGTGATGTTTTGGGTGCTGGCAAAAGCGCCTTCCTCGGCAAATCCCGGCGAACCCCCAGGCACGAACGATGTCGCCTGATCATAGCTGAAGCGAGCGAACATCGAATCTTTACTGGAGAAATTGTGATCTAAGCGAACATCGAATTCCCCTTCATCGAGTCTCCGCACCGGCACATTGGTGTAGTTGTATCCCAAAGCTGGATTGCTGGCATTCGCTTGAGGGTACAGCCTGATCATCTGGGCGCCTACCGGATCGAACATATTTGCCGGAATCTTGTCGCAGGGGGTTCCAAACGGCTGCGCCCCGGTTGCATCCGCTGCTACAGGATTGCCTCCGCTGCAAAGAAAAGGTGAGTTCGTATATGGATTGATCAACTGCAGCGTGTTTGGCCTGCCATAAGGATCGAGGCTGAAATCCCCATTCATCATTGCCGGTGTCGGGACCAGGCCGACAAAGGGTATTCCATGGCGCTGCTTCTTCCCCTGATAGTCAACAAAGAAGAAAGTTTTGTCTTTCTGGATGGGTCCGCCGAACGCACCACCGAATTGGTTCAGATTGAACTGCTCGCGGCTAGACGCAAAGTAGCTGCGCGCGTCCAGCTTAGTATTTCGTAAGAATTCGAACAATGACCCGTGATATGCGTTCGACCCTGACTTGGTCGTCACCAGCACGGTCGGACCCGCGCGTGTGCCATATTCCGCCGAGTAGTTGTACGTGAGCACCTTAAATTCCTGAATGGCATCGATAGACGGCAGAATGGCGATGCCGCCAGCCGTCAATTCATTATTGTCGTTGTTGTCGAGCAGCCAGTCCGTGCTCTGGGCACGGGATCCACCTACCGAAAGTGAGAACGTCCCGCGCGCCGAGACCTCACTACTTGCGCCGCCATTGAAAAAGCTGTTCGGGTTCGTTTCCTGGGTTGTTCCCGGTGTGAGGGTTGCCAGCTGTACAAAGTCGCGGCCATTTAACGGGAGTTCGGCCACTTGCTGTTCAGTTATCACCTGCCCGAGGGTAGGATTGGTGGTCTGTACTGCCACTTCGCTGGCACTGACCTCAACCTGCTCCGATACTGAGGCAGGCGCCACCGTGAAATCCACCTCCCGCTGTTCGTTAACCTGCAGCTTAATGTCTTTCTGTTCGGCGGCCTGGAATCCCTGCGAGTCGACGTGAACCGTATACATCGCAACCGGCAATAGAGGCACTAAATAGTGGCCGGTCTCGTCTGTTTTCGTCTCGCGCACGACCCCCGTGCCCTGAGATGTGACCTTCACCTGGGCTCCGCTCACGACCGATCCCGTCTTATCCACCACCGTGCCGGAGAAGCTTCCGTTGGCTTGTCCATAGAGCAGCGGACAAAAGAAAATCGAGCAGAGAAACACTGCGAGCAGCGCCTTTTTCTTCAGCATGTCTTCCCCTTTACCAACCGCCTTCTACTCTTGAGAACGGGACCGGCGAACCCATCCCGACGCGCAGATCTAGCGTGAACAATGGCGCGGTCATCTAAATAAAATTTGCCAGCAAAGTCAAGAACTATCGCAGTTGGCGGACCGCAGACCAGAAGCCGGCGGCGATTGTTTCTGGCATTCCAAAAACCGTAGATCGACAAGCCATGATGGAGTCATCTGTCGGAAACGCTCGATAACCGCGTGCGCGTCGAGATCTATCTAGCTCGTGGAGGAAACAGAACTGGCGCTGGCGTGCGTCTGCCATTCCCCATCAAAGCGCTTGCGAGGGTAGAACGATTTTTGCGTCCCGACGCCGCTCGTCGAAAGGGCCGCATAGAGATTCGCACGCCTGACGGCCTCCAGCTCCGACAGTCCTTCGCCGAGAAATACCGCAAAGCTGCCGATGAAAGCGTCGCCAGCCCCCGTGCTGTCAATGCTCTTCACCGGAAAAGCAGCCACGTGTTCGGCCATATTGCTTGCCGCCAGCAGTGAGCCGTTCGCTCCGAGCGTGATGATTACCCGGCGAATACCTCCGGCAAGTAACTCCTTGGCACAGTTCTTCGCCTCCTGGATATTACGCACCGGCATGCCGGTAATTGCCTCAGCTTCACTTTCATTAGGAACAAAATAGTCGAGCCCGTTCAGCGATGACCTGTCCACAGCTTGAGCAGGAGCAGGATTCACGATGCAGCGCACCCCGTGCCTTTGGGCAAAGGCCACAGCGTAATAAACCGTCTCCAGCGGAATCTCAAACTGCAGGACAATGCAGTCGCATTTCATGAGGATATCTGCTGCCCCTTCAACGTCGGCAGGTTTTAATTCATCATTGGCGCCTTTTACAACCAGAATCCGATTCTGCCCTTGCGGGTCGACAAAGATGGGCGCGACACCGCTCGACTTGCCTTCCACCTGTTTAACGTGTGTGGTTTCAATGCCGAGCTTTTTGAAGTTCTCGATCGTGGCTGGTCCGAACAGGTCGTTGCCTAAGCGCGCCACCATGAATACCTCGGCTCCGCACAGGCGGGCGGCCACCGCCTGGTTGGCGCCCTTGCCGCCAAACCCGAGATCAAACTTTTGCGCAAAGATAGTTTCGCCGGGCTTGGGAAACTGGTCCGTAAAGGTGGTGAGATCAATATTGGCGCTACCGATTACCGCGATGCGAGGATGTCTGGACATGCTGATTCCTGGGAGGAACCGCCGAGTGTATCACCCCCCAGCACACGACGGAAATGGAAGGCACTGGGACCCGCTATTCGCCGTAGGGTACCCAGATGTTTTTTATCTGACAGGCATGCCGAAGGTACCAGCGGCCTTCCGCCTCCTGGGCGTCGCACCAGTCGATTTGGCGACCTTCATTCGTGAAAACTTGTTTCAGATTTCCAGACGAGCCAGCCTTGACCGTTGCTGCGCTGGCCGCGTCGGCAAAGCACCAAATCGCATCCACGTCATCGTGCTCGGCGAGGGTTTTCAGAAGCTGGGACCGATAGCCGGTCACAATATTAACGGCTCCGGCAGGCAAGTCGCTGGTGTCGAACAGCTGATACAAATCGCCGGTAATGAGCGGATAGGTTTCTGAAGGCACTACTACGATGGTGTTGCCCATGGCCAACACGGGCAAGACCAGGGACAGCAAGCCCAGCAAAGGGGCTTCGTCCGGGCACATGATACCGACGGTGCCAATCGGCTCATTCATCTGAATCGCGATCATTCGGAACGGCGGGTTGTGCACGGCTCCATCGAACTTGTCGGCCCAGGCAGCATAAGAAAAAACTCGCTCGACACTGCAGCCGACCTCCTTCTCTGCTCGTTCTCGGCCAATCGCCCGGGCCAGGCGATCTGCCATTTCACAAGCACGCAGTGAGAGGTTCTCAGCCAGATAGTAGAGAACCTGCGCCCGGGTGTGCGCCGTAGCTTTCGCCCAACCGCTCGCTTTTCGCGCAGCTTCGACCGCATTTCGGAGATCTTTTCGATTGCCCAGGGGAGCTTCGCCCAGCAGTTCGCCATGCGCGCCGTGCACTTCGAAGCTGTAGCCGGAATCCGGTCTGGCCTGCTTGCCCCCAATATAAAGCTTGACGGTGCGGTCGATGCGGGACGAAGGCCGACGGCTGTCGGCATCGCTGCTGGGCGGCGCCGAAGCGGTAGCGACGCCCCTTAACGGAGCGCTCTTGAACCAGCTGGGTTCGAGATACTCGAACAGGCCTTCGCGGCCGCCTTCCCGCCCAAACCCGCTCTCGCGATAGCCGCCGAACCCGCAGGAAGCGTCGAACATGTTGGTGGAGTTGACCCAAACGACTCCAGCTTTGATCTGCGCTGCCAGATCGAGGGCGACATTGATACTCTCGCTCCATACGCTCGCGGCCAACCCGTAGACGGTGTTGTTGGCAAGTTCCACGGCTTCCGCAGGAGTGCGGAAGCTCATGGCCGCCAACACAGGGCCAAAAATTTCCTGCTGGGCGACGATCGAAGTTGGATGCACGTTGCTGAGCAATGTGGGGGGATAAAAAAGTCCGTGAGACGGCAGTTCGATCTGCGGCTGCCAGCACGTGGCGCCTTCGGCAATTCCTTGATCGACCATGCGGCGAATGCGGTCGAGTTGAACTGGAGCCACAATCGCCCCAATATCGACCGCCTTATCGAGGGGAGGCCCTATGCGCAACGTGCTCATGCGCTGCTGAACCTTCTCAATAAGACTTTCGGCAATGCTCTCCTGCATCAGCAGCCGCGAACCGGCACAGCAGACCTGTCCTTGATTAAACCAGATTCCATCGACCAGCCCTTCAACGGCGCTATCGAGGTCGGCATCTTCAAAGATGAGGAAGGGCGATTTGCCGCCTAGCTCCAGGGAGACACGTTTATGAGTGCGCGCGGTGGCGCTGCGGATAGCGCGGCCCACCTCGGTCGAGCCAGTAAATGCAATCTTGTCCACATCGGGATGCCGCACCAGAGCTTCGCCGGTGGAACCATCGCCGGTAACAATGTTGATGACTCCGGCAGGGAGGCCAATCTCCTGGCAAATCTCTGCGAAAGCCAGAGCTGTCAAGGGAGTAAATTCGGCTGGCTTCAGAACCACTGTGTTGCCGGTCGCGAGCGCCGGAGCAATCTTCCATGCCAGCATTAATAGCGGGAAGTTCCAGGGAATGATTTGCCCCACAACTCCACATGCGCTGTAGTCGGGAAACTCCTGTTTCAACAGTTGAGCCCAGCCGGCGTGATGGTAGAAATGGCGCGTCACCAGTGGGATATCAATATCGCGGCTTTCGCGAATCGGCTTGCCATTATCCAGGGTTTCGAGAACCGCCAGGCGACGCGCATGCCTCTGCACCGCGCGCGCTAGGGCATACAAATAACGAGCCCGCTCGTGCCCGCCGAGCGCTTGCCATTTTACAAATGCGCTGCGGGCGGCGCTTACGGCGGAATCGATATCTTTGCTAGAACCCTGAGAGACGGCCGCGATCTTCTCACCCGTACCGGGGTCGATGGAATCGAAGTACACGCCCTCCGCCGGGGGCTGCCACGCGCCGTTGATGAAATGCCCGAATCGCCGTTGGTGACCATCGAGCCAACGCAGCACTTCTGCGGGATCTTCCGGTGCCGGCCCGTACTCCATGGTAAGAAAGTTCTCAGCTATGCTCATGTTGTTCGCTCATTGTGGCAGTTATTGATCCTCACGATGGCCGCTTAAGATCGCAACGAAGGACGCAACGGCGAGCGATAGACGGGCAGAGCCGAGGCATTTAGAGTTGGTTGTCGGTTCCTTTCCGCGTCCAAAGCAGTACCGAAAGACATCAGGGAATCGGATGCCGGTAATCAGCCGAATAGCGTCCGGTCACGAAGTGCTCCAATTGCCGTTCAATGTCCGTGAGCAAGCTGCTGGTGCCGAAGCGGAACAGTTCGGCTTTCATCCAGGGTAATCCCAGCTCTTCTTTCATGAGCGCCAGCCACTCCGTCGCTTGCTTAGCTGAACGGATGCCGCCGGCGGGCTTAAAGCCCACCGCCATGCCGGTTTCCTGTGCATATTCCCGAATGGCGCGCGTCATCACAAAACCTACAGGCAGCGTAGCATTCACCGCTTCCTTGCCGGTTGATGTTTTGATGAAATCGGCTCCCGCCATCATGGCCACGAAACTTGCTCGTGCTACGTTGCGCAGCGTCATCAGGTCGCCAGTTCCCAGTATTACTTTCATGTGCGCCGGACCACAGGCCTGCTTGAATTCGGCGATCTCGTCATAGAGTTGCTGCCAGCGGCCACCAAAGACGTGAGCCCGGGTAATGACGGTATCGATTTCCTGCGCGCCCGCAGCTACGGAGCGGCGAATCTCAGCTACACGCTCCTCACCGGGGGAAAGTCCTGCGGGAAATCCCGTGGAAACGGCGGCAACTCGAATTCCGCTCCCCTCGAGCGCTCGCAACGCAGTCTCGATAAACCGGTGGTAAACACAGACGGCGGCTACCTTGATGTCGAGTTCTTCGCCGCCGAGGGCTCGCTCGAGGTCCTGGCGGAGGGGCTGTCGCGCTTTGGCGCAAAGCCGGCGAACGCGATCGTCAGTATCGTCGCCTGAAAGCGTGGTCAAGTCCATGCAAGTGACGGCGCGCAATAGCCAAGCAGCCTGCCATTGTTTTTTAACACTGCGCCGCCCTACATGGCTCTGCGCCCTGCGCTCGATCGCGCTGGTGTTGACGTGAACCTGCTTGACCCAGTCCAGGTTTAGGGGAATGCCACGATTCGATAGCAAGGAGCGACCGTGGAGAACCGCAATGGGGGCGTCCGCAGGGGAACCCTGTATTGTTTCTCTGTGCCGCACGCTCTCGATTGTACGTCAGATATGGGGAACAGGTAATGACAGTTTCCGCTTGACAGGGTTTTGAGGCGAACGCTAGGCTCGCGTTCGTCAGTCGTGCTTGCGGCTGAAAATTTGCGCTCGCTCGGGAGAACAGCCATTTCAATCCGCTTTGCAGGGATCTGTTTACGAATGCAAAACTCAGTAGGTCTGTGCTTACTTCTGTTGTCCGGCATTTTGATGTCGGCAGCCATGGGGGCTTCCAAGAAGATCATCCTCGATACCGACCCCGGTACAGATGATGCCATGGCCATGATGCTGGCCCTGCACTCGCCCGAGCTGGACCTGCGCGCCATTACCGTCGTCGCCGGCAACGTGACCACCGCGCAAGGCCTCGATAATGCAATGCGCATGGTCTCGCTGGCCAACCGTTGCGACATTCCCGTGGCCGCGGGCGCGGTGCACCCGCTATTGCAGCGTTTGATTACGGCGGAGTTCTGGCACGGCAAAAACGGACTCGCCAATATCGAACTGCCACCCAGCAAATGCAAGCCTAGCGAGCGCTTTGCACCCGATCTCATTATCCAGATGGTGCACGCTTCACCCCAGGCGATCACCCTGGTTCCAGTCGGGCCACTAACGAATATCGCGCTGGCTGTTCTCAAGGATCCCTCGATTGTTCCTCTTGTGAAAGAAGTGGTGCTGATGGGAGGGTCAATTTCTGGTGGCAATGTGAATGCCGCCGCCGAGGCGAACATCTACAACGACCCGGAAGCGGCTCAAATTGTGTTTCAGGCAGGTTGGCCGCTTACCATGGTTGGTTTGGACGTGGGCGATAAGACCCTCCTCAGCAAAAAATATCTGGCTCAGCTGGGCCAAACCCATGGCCCAGTGAACGACTTCATTTATCGCGTGGCCAAATACCTGATCGACCTGTCAGCTCAATTCAATTCTCCAGGTACACCGATGTACGATCCTCTCGCAGTTGGGGTCGCGATCGATTCCGGTCTGGTCAAAGCTCCCGAGATGCACGTGGATATCGAAACCAGAGGTGAATTCACGCGGGGCGAAACGGTCGCGAATCGGCACGGATACGTTGAACGCAACGTACTGCACGGAGATCGTTACGTGATTGAGGGTCTGGACCGCGTTATTCCGAATGCCAAGGTTTGCGTTGATGTAGAAGCAGAGCGGTTTTTGCAGCTGTTCGTTTCGCGACTTCG